>NC_012804.1:1200000-1500000 GCF_000022365.1 Thermococcus gammatolerans EJ3
TTTTCCTGGCAACGGGAGTTTCCCTGGGGCCCTGTTCTTCTGCTTTCTCCTGTGCTCTTTCCTGAAGAACACGGGATACCCCTGCAGTAGAACTGGGAACGAGGGGACATAGCTCATCGAGGGACATCTTCGGGGTGGCATTGTAAACATCGATGTTATCAACTATGGAAATCTTAACATCAACATCACTCAGGGGAAACGTGTCCACGATGACCGGTCCGGAGTCGAGCATCTCCTTAATCAGGTTCAGAGCTCCTTCTCCCGCCAGAGTGTCGCCCGAGTCAACGTCCCTGACTTCAACCGCGAGGATTTTCCTATCGTCAACAAGCATTGTGGCGTAGTACGCCCTTCCCCTGACTTTTCCAAGTACCTTGAAAAACGCCCCTCCTCCGCTGGCTTCAATGGTCTCCCCCACAAGCCTCGCAAATTCCTCTTTATTGGAGCACAGATGGTTTTCTTTTAGGGGTACCACTGAGGGCAATTTCAACCGTATCACCCGAAAGACCTATACCACCATCGTATTTATGTTTTTCCCGCGGTGGTTTACAAAAAAACTGCCCAAAGGGTTAAGATGTCTATCTAAACGAGCTGACCCTTGGCAAATGTCAGGACAACAGGATAAAAAGCAAAAACAGGAGGGATCTCACCCAGCCTCAAGTTTCAGGTCGGTGAGTTCAACCTTGACGTAGCAGCCCCCTGCCCCCATCTCCGAGATGGCCGCCTCGACCTTTACCGGAAACGGCAGCTGGGGGGCAACGTATGTAACGCCGTTGGCCGGAACATCGACGTTCTCTATCAGCCCGCTCCAGGTGACCTTGTAGAGGTCGAACTCAATCCCAGCGAGGCCCACTTTGCCGTCCTTTTCAACGGTGTAGCCCTGACCGTTATTCGTTAGCGTTACGTAGCTGACCACGTCTCCGTAGATCCCGCCGTAGAAGCCGGTGTGAAGGCTCCACACCATGTTGTAGTCCTGGAAGTCGTCGCTTATGTATCCGCAGTTGTAGTCGCCCTCCACGTTGCCGTTCTCGTCTGCTGTGTAATGGCAGCCAAGTCCGGTAATTTCGATCTTAATGAAATCCGGCCCGTTGGTCATATCGTAGACCTGCGGTACCCACAGAATTCCGGAGGTGTACTCGCCTAGGGAGTCCTGCCTCACGTAGACCCTGTACGTGTATTCCTCGCCGTCCACGCTGAGGTTCGCGTAGAGGAGGTAAACGTTCTCCCCGTTGAGCTGGACCTCGCGGTAGCCCTTCGTGATGTTCATGTGGAAGGTGCTATCGCCCTTCTTGTACTCCACTTTGAAGGCGACCTCCTTTACGATGTAGTTCTCTCCGTTGATCTCTATCGGCTCGCTCGCGTCCCAAGCGAGCTGCCAGTTGGTGGAAAGTCCCTGAGGCGTTGACGTCGTCGTGGTTGTTTGCGTCTGGGTCTCAGTCTGGGTTTGAGTCTGAGTCTGCGTCGGTGTCAGCCCGCTGTACTGGAGCGTTCCAAAGCTCTGGGAGAGCTTAAGATCTTTGAGCTCGAACTTGCTCCAGGTGTTGAACCCTTCCATCGGGTTCGCAAAGGTTCCCTCAAAGCTTATCGGAATCGGAAGTTCGGGGGCTATTTTGCCCTTTCCGGTAGCGGTGACCCCTCCAAGGCCGTAGCTCCACTCAACTTCTGCCGTCTTAAAGGTCTTGCCGTTGAAGGTAACGGTCCCGTCCGGTGAGATCTTGTAGTGGTAGCTTATCCCCATGCCGTTCCAGTCGTACTGGCCGGGCTCCGTCAGGTCGTAGTTCTCGACGCCGGTCCAGATGCCAGAGCTAACAACGGCGGCCCAGATGGTGCCTATTCCCTCATCGAGCGAGGAGAAGACGTCGTTTAGGTCACCCTCCTGGTAGGGCATTTTGTCGTACATTCCGAGCGCCGCAGGGTTGGACCAGAAGTACCTCTCGGATCCGCTTACGATCTCCACTTCAACGACGTTTCCGCTTATGAGCGCCCCAAAGTTCAGTATTGGAGCCAGGAAGTATACATCTGTGTCCTTCGTCCTGTCTTTCACGAATATCCAGTACTCAAGGCCCGGGAGGGTGTTGTTGTTCACCGGCGTTAGCCTGCCGTGATAGGCAAAGACATTAAATACTCCGAGGTCTTTCTTGTTACCGTTCTCGCTCGTGTAAACGTGAATCTGAGCATAGCCGCGCTCCTTCATTACATCGAAGGTGTACTTTGCTCCATCGTTGTAGCTGGCCGTGTATGTGTACTCCACGTGGGTTATGTAGTAGGTCTTTCCCCCGAGTTCAATTGGATTGTAGGACTCCCAGGGAGACTGCCACGTCGAGACAGGGATCTGGCTTTCGCTCGTCGTGTCAACATGCTGGGAACTCGAAGACGAGCTACTCTGACCACCGTGACCGCCTGAACTCTGGCTTTCAGACGTTTCCTGGCTGCTCGTTGCGGTACCCCCACCGCCGCCGATACAGCCCGCGGCAACCACACTGAAAACCAAAACCAAAACAACGAACAATGTCAAACTCTTTACCCTCATACACGTCGCCTCCTTAAACATTTAGTTGTCCTTCATCCTATTTAAACCTGACATTTCAGCACGATAAAGCCAGTAATCCCCGTATTCGCCCGAGACGAGCATGACCTTTCCGTCCTCGCTCAGCTTTATGTAGCCGAGCGAATCTCCCGGGACCCGGACGTGGAAGACCTCGTGAAAGTCGTCGAGGGAGTAACAGTGGATAACACCATCCTTGGCGGTAACGACGAAGTTATCGTTCGCGAAATAGGGAAAGCCCGGGAGGACTTTCACCTCTGTGAGGTTCCATGTAAAGACGTGCGTATCCTCCAGTGGCTCGTGGCGGAAGATGTAGTTTTTGGTAGGGATGAGCGTCCACCTAAGGAGTGTTGTCTGGCCGAAACCCGCTTTTTCTATGCTCGCAAGCACTTTTCCATCGAGCGATAGAACCTTCAGCGTATCCCCATAGCTTGCCACTAGCTTGTCGCCGTAGGCGAGCACGCTGGTAGTGTTAAGGGTCAGGACAGCGGAGCCGTTTCTCATGACGACCTCTTTATTGCCTTTGTCCAAAAGCACGAGGCCCGAATCGGAGACCCACTTGAGCGAGTATTTGTTCTCGAGTTCGAGTTTCGTTCCGTCGCACACCAGAACCTGATCGGTTGCGGTCACCGCCATGAGGTAGCAGAAGTGGTTCCCGCTCGGTGAGCGCAGTATGTCGTCCGGAACGCTTCCGGCACCTCCCTCATGGGTCTCTCCAACCTTTCCGGACCAATCGTAGATTCTTACGCCCGTGAACTCCCCGTAAGAGCCGAGGACGTAGGCTTTACCCTCAACAATGGCCACCCCAGCAACAACTGGCTCCACGATGTCTCCCGGTTCCATCAGGTCAAAGGAAACCGCGCTTCCGTCGGGACTTGCAAGGTAAATCCTGTGTCCCCACCAGTCTATCACGGCGGCCAAACTCCCGTCCGGGGCCAGGTCCATAACCGGCATGTCGGAGGTGTTGACGTGCCATACGACGCTCATGTTCCACGTCTCCGGGCCGGGTGCGGTTGTGGTCTGGGTTTGGGGAGAACTCGAGGTTGGGGTGTAGGTATGTGTCCGGGAGCTAGACGTTGATGTGCCAGAGCCCCCGAGGCATCCAGCCAGCAGGAGCATTCCCGCTATCAGCGGAATAACGAGTGCTTTTCCTTTCATACTTCCTTCCTCCAAAGCCCGCGAAGAAAGAAAAGCGGGCCTTAGGGGGTTGTATAATATTGGCCACACCGGTATTAAAGACTTTCCAAAACTTCAAACAAACCTGTAGCTTTTCGAGGGCTATCTAAAAGGGCTGGCGGTCATCGTATTGGTCGCGAAGCAACAAGTCCTTGAATGGAACGGGCTTTGCCCCTGCTCTTTCCCCTGCAAATCGGGCCAGATCAAAGACCCACCTCACACTACTTACGATCCCCACATCCGCCGTCGCCACAGCTTCAAAGGCCTTCAGCTCGTGATCCGGGCTCTTAACGAGCCGTGCTTCCCCAGAAACATTGAACTCCGAAAGGAGCTCGGTAGTCAGCGCTTTAACGAGGCCGCTTCCCGGATTGTTCCTGCCGTAAAAAAAGACAGCTCTTTCAGGAGAAAGCTCGGAAAGGGCCGAGATGATGAACCTCAGATTCTCAGCGGTGTGCTGGTGGGGCCTGTACTTTCCCCGGTACTCCAAATCCCGGACGAGGCCGTCCTCGCAGAGTACAGCCTTCCCGGTGAGGAGCGACTCAAGGGTTATGAGGACGTTGAAGCCGTCCACCCCGAGAACTCGCCCCCCAACTCGTTCTGGAGAAAGGAGCTTTTGTTTAACTTCCCCAATCCAGGAATCCGAGAAAACACAGCGAGCCAAGAGGTGCCGCTCCTCCTTCCTCAGCCGGTAATGGTTCGCCACGAAGTTTAGGGCGACACTCTTCCGGTAGCCCCTGTTGAGGAGGTATTTGAGATCGCGGTAGGCCTCAACCAGCATGGAGAAAAATGGGAAAAGGCTCAGATAACCTTTTCGAGGGTCTCGCCGTCCTTGCCGGTGTGGATCCTCAGCTTAACCTTTCCGGTGAGCAGGGAGCTCTTGACCTTTTTCGTCAGTATCTCGTCCACCTGAAAGATCCCCGCCGGGTGCTTCATCCAGATCTCAATGAGTACCGGTTGCCTCTCGTCGCCCTCCCTTATCTCAACCCGCTCTATGGCCAGGGCGGAGACCGAGTGGATATCCACGCGATCCTTCTTGTAAGCTAACCTGCTCCTTCCAGATTCCATGTCGCAGCCGTCGGCAATAGTGACGAGCGAGCCCTCTATTGTGGTGCACGGCACGTGCTCGTCGTGGGTGTATATTGCGTTGAGCGTTAGGGCCTTCAGGAGAAGTGGATCGCGCTTTTCAAACTCGTTCACGAGCTTGTCTATTATCGGCTCCGCAAGGAAGGCGCTGAACTCGTAGTGGTTTATCCTGTGGATCATGTTCCCTATGTCGTGGAAGAGGGCTCCAAAGGCCACGATGAACTTGCTCCACCAGAAGGGTTTGCCGAGCTTCTCGGCCGTCGTCTGGATCCCGAACTTCGTGATTATTCTGAGGAGCTCAAGGGCGCGCCTCGTCGTTAAGAGAACGTGAACGGGCCCGTGATCGTTGAACTGGTAGACGTTGAGCACTATGTAGTTGGTCGTGTCGAAGTAGTAGTGGTACTCCTTGAAGGTTCTCTCGTATGCCCTGTAAAGCCTCTCGTCCTCAAAAAGCTCCCTGATCTCACGGAGTATCTCCTCCTCGCTGTACATTTTCACCACCTCCGGCGGTGGAGGCTTTGGGGTTTTAAGGGTTTTGAATGCGGACGTTTCCAAAGCCCAAGCTCTGAACCCAGAGGTTGCACATGTTTTTGACCCAAGGGAAAACAGGAAGGGAAAGGGGATCACCTTCGCCGGAGTGCCAGCAGGGGGCCGAGGATCAGCCCAACTAGAAGGGCGGGGCCACACATCGTTTTCTCCCCCTTGGCGGAGGTAGTGGTTTGTGTGCTTGATGTGTTAGTCCCTGTAGTTGATGTTGTGCTCGTGGTTTCTGTATCCATTCCCGATATCGTACCGTTTATTGGTGGCCCGGGATGAGTCTTAAAGACAGGTTTTCCCCATTTACAGGTTACATTAGTTCCGTTCCTCCAGCACTCGAATGTGATGTAGTCATGACACTCACCGAAGAAAGATCCATGGAGAGTCATGTTAAAGACCGTTGCATTCATTCCAATTTCCCACTTTTTTATCGAGCTATTCCAGTAGCCCTTGTACCAGTGCTTTCCAGTAACGTTCGGCAAGTAGTTCCTAACACCCCACTGATACTCCCTGAGGACTTTTGACAAATTCCAATCTGAAAGCTTGAAAGGAACGTCTTCCATTGTTGTTGGGTAGTACTCGGTGATTCTCTCAATTTTCTCTGACCTCGATCCGGAGCGATAGTAGACGATTCTTATCAAGTGCGTTTTGTTGTAGGGTTTGAGTATGAAGAGCTCTTGAATTGAAGTGTCATTGAATAGATTTGTTGGAGGGGTTCCGTACTTCAAGGTTGCGTCTCCCCTAATGCAGATGCAGAGGTAAGTTCCGTTCTGATCAAGTTTCTCAAGAGCATTAAACGCACTAACCGGCTGAAGGAACATCAAAAAGGCAAAAAGCAGGGGAAGGAACCTTTTCATCTCCTCACCCCCAGCGGGCGATCATATAGTAACCAACACAGGTGTACGGGCCGGTTTTCGGGATGTAGCCAGAGGGCAGATCCTGATCGGGGCTGCCGTCGAAGTCAAGGTCGAGGTAAAGTCCTGCATCGTAGGAATAGAACCAATTCTCAGCCGTGTGACCCTTGGCGAGAAGGTGGAAGATAGCCTTATATATGAGAGTATCGTGAGAACTATTCTCACCTTCTAATCACCTCCAAACCGCCAAGATTAAATTAAGGCACTTCTGTTTAAAAACTTCCCTACTAACTTTCGATGATAAAATTAGGGGAACCAAAAAAAGGAGAATACCTAATAAACATCGACATCACCCCTAGCCTCATTAAGACGATCAAGGTCCATCTTGATCAGATAGGGCGGGAGAAACGCCGGGAGATAAACCAAAATCAGTGGGAATGTGAACGCGGTCGAGAGGGTTGGGACCAGCATCAGGAGGACAAAGGGGAGGCCTTTTTCGGCGATCCGTCTGACGAGCCGGTGGTAGAGGTAGCTGAGGATCAACGGGCTCAGGAGGAGCAATATACCGCCGAGCGGCTCCGGGAGGGATTTTATTTCATCTGAGAAATAAAGGGCCAGGATCGTGAGGAAGGGAACAACGTTGAAGAACGAGAACATCCTGTCAACGATTTCCCGGGGATTTTCCTTTACGTCCCTGATCGAGGGAATGCCAACGAGACCGATGTAAAACGTTGGGGAAAGGAAGATCACAACCGCAAGCCGATCTCTCAGAAAGAGCTCATCCCACCACGCAAAGATGAGCGACAGGAGAATTATCGGCATGATGAAGATTATCTTCATCAGGAGGATAGCCTGTTTTATCTTTCCCGCCGCGTACTCATTGGGGATTACATCATCGTACGGCATGATTGGGAGATGGTTTGAGACGTTTAAAATTTTCCGATACGGTTCACTCAAGCATTCCCTCGAGCTCCAGTATCTTTTTCGAGCGGAGGTAAACAACAGGAATCCCTTTCTCGCGGAGGCGCTTCTTCAGCCCCTTGTCGTTGGTGCAGACGATAACGCGCTCGTTTTTGATCGCGAAGTCGTAGATCTGGTCGTCTATCGGTCTCTTCCCAAACTCCCCGATTTCAACGGTCTCAAAGCGCTCCGCTAGTTTCTTCGCCATTCTAACAGCGAGCAAATCCCTTCCTCGCGTCTTCCGCTCTATAACGTCGAGCTCACGGAGAACCACGTTGGGGATTACGATTTTGAACCTGACATCGAGGATTCTGTTGAGCTCACCAACGATATCAACCCCGAACTGGCCGGGAACGAGGAGGAAGTTCGTGTCAGGAAGGACGAGCCATTCTCTCCTATGGACCATTGCGACCACCGGAAAGGAAAGAGAAGAGGGCTCACTCCCTTATGAAGCCGTAGCCGATGAGGCGCCACCTGCTTCCGATCTGCCTGCTTATGGCAACCCTGTCGCCAACCTCAGCGCAGACGGGAATCTGGAGCTTGAGCTCGACCTCGTCCTTGCCGAGCCCGGTGACGAGGCCCATCGTCCTTGCCGTTCCGACGTTGAGGAGGAGAACCTCCTTCCTCTTGATGGGCTCAACCTTGAGCTCGTCCTCGGTTCCAACCACGCGCTCGAGCAGGTGAACCTCGATGCGGAGCTCGTCCCACACAGGCGGTAACTTTCCGGGCTTTCCTACAACGTTTCCAGCCATTAGGTCACCCTTGGTGAGGTAGGGGTCGAGCTTCGTTCCAACGCCGACGAGTCCACCGGGATAGGCCTCCTCGACGAACCTTCCACCTGCCTGAAGCGAGACGATCTCGGTCGTTATCGGCTCGTACTTGATTCTGCCGTGCTCCTCGTAGGGAACCCCTGGGCGGATCTCTATCTCGTCTCCGACCTTGAGCTTGCCCTGGACTATCGAACCACCTATAACACCGCCGATGAGCTTCTCCGGCGGTGTTCCGGGCTTGTTTACGTCGAAGCTCCTCAGGACGAGCATCTTGGGAGGCTTGTTCGGGTCGCGCTTTGGAGTGGGTATGAACTTCTCTATCGCCGCGAGGAGGACGTCAACGTTCGCGCCGTGCAATGCAGAAATCGGGATTATCGGGGCGTTCTCTGCGACAGTCCCCTTGATGAAGTCCTTGATCTCCTGGTAGCGCTTTATGACGGTCTCCCTGTCAACGAGCTCGATCTTGTTGAGCGCTATAACGATGTTCCTGTTGCCGACTATCTGCAGGGCCATGAGGTGCTCCCTGGTCTGGGGCATTACCCCCTCGTTGGCGGCAACGACAAGAACGGCACCGTCCATGAGAGAGGCTCCAGCGAGCATCGTCGTCATCAGCGCCTCGTGGCCCGGCGCGTCTATGAAGGAAACGCGCCTCTCGAACTCTGTCTCGGCGCCGCAGTACGGGCAGACCGGAGAAGTGGAGTAACGCCCGCACTTCGGGCACTTCCTTATCTCCGCGTCCGCGAAGCCTATCTTTATCGTGATACCTCTCCTGAGCTCCTCGCTGTGCGTGTCGGTCCATATTCCGGTTAGAGCCTTGGTGAGCGTCGTCTTCCCGTGGTCAACGTGACCTACCATTCCAATGTTGACCTCGGCCTGTTTAAACTTCTTTGCCATCTCTCTCACCCCTAAGGCTAAAAAGCGGGGACGTTTATTAAGGTTATCCATAACCCACGTTGCCGAGAGGGGGCGAAAGAATCAACGCGGATAAAAGGGAGAAATGAAAAAGAACAAAAAGGCGGATTCACCAGTTGACCTCGTACTCGAAGGTTACACTCCTCGAACCGCCCGCCGGGACCGTGAGAATAAACTCCACGTACTGCGCAGTCTCATCAGAGGGGCTTATGGTCGAGCTGATGAGCTTTCCACCGTACTTGTAGTGGCGGACTATTACAGTCTTCGACTCGTCGCCGAAGTTTTCGATAGTCACCTTAATCCTGTACTTTGCCCAGCCCTCGCCGTGTTCTGAGTCGAGAACCTTCGTAGTGCCCTTGAGGTCGTAGTCCTTGCCGATGCCGATTCTCACCACATCGCCCTTTGGTGTGTGCTCGATGTGGTTCTCCCCTATTAGAAGGTTTCCACCCTCGGTTTCCCGGTAGATCTCCACGACTCCGGCAGGGAGAACCCTGTCAGCCTTGAAGGAGATGGACTCGTAAACGTTGGCCGTTCTGTCATAGCTCCAGCTCTCGTAGAGGTACTGCCTCTTTATCTCCACCTCCGTCGAGATGTAGGGTATCATCATCGTGCTCGCGGCCTTTATGTCCGTCGGGCCCAGGGGATAGACGTGGAAGGCCTCTACCTTAACCGGCTCTCCCTGACTGCCCCCTGACTTTTCCGCCGCCACAGCGAGGGTGTAAACGTACCTCGGGGAATAGGGGCTGTAAAACTGAACGTCACCCGAGACGAGGGCGACCTTGGCATTTTCGTACTCCTTCGAGGTGGGGTTCTTCACGATAATGTAACCAAAAAGGCGGGCGGTTTTTTCGCCCAGGTAGAGTTTGTACCTGCTCCCCCAGCTCATTCCAGGGACGCGATAGGTCACTTCAACGGCGTACTTTCCATCTTCGGGGGCGGAGAAGAGGGCGTAGACGCCGCCTTTCTTTTCCATCCGCGAGGCTTTGAAGTAGACCAGCTCGCTCGGATTCACCGCGTACAGTCCGTCCTCACCCTGGATCACGAGCTTGCCGTCCTTTAAACCGAGGAACTTGCCCCTGATTACGTCCCCGCTCGAGGTTTTCACCTCGACGTCGCTGCCCACGTTCGAGTCGTACATGTTCTCACTCGATTCAGAGCTGTAGAGCCCGAGGAACTGGACGTTGGGGTCAAGGGGTCTCACCGTTATCTCCTCAACGTTCAGGCCGGCTAGGTCATCCAGCTGAACCCTGTTGATTCCCTTCTTAAGGCTCAGGTTCAGAACCTCGCTGATGACGCCAATCTCGGCCGAGTCATAGAGGGCAACCGTTGTGTCGCTACTTGCGGCCCGGATCTGCTCGGTGCCGTGGAGGGCCACCATGAGGATTATCACGAGGGCCACCCCGGCAAGAACTTTAAACGCGTTTCTCATATCCCATCACCATGAACAATTGGTTCTTCATGGTACTTATACCATAACCATAGCTTCAAAAGCCGTTGAAGTGTTCCTGGGCCGTTAGGAAGCCCTAACTCCTTGGCAAATGGAAACCCTTTTAACCTTCCCCTCTGAGTGATAAACGTCAGGCTTACGAGGTGATTGAAATGAGCCGTGTCGAAGAGGCAAGGAAGATAATCGAGAAGGCCAAGGCCGAGAACAGGCCGCTCGTCGAGCCCGAGGCGAAGGAGATACTCCGCCTTTACGGCGTCCCGGTTCCGGACTTCAAGGTCGCGACCAACGAGGAGGAGGCCGTTAAGTTCGCCCGTGAAATCGGGTATCCGGTGGTTATGAAAATCGTTTCTCCGCAGATTATCCACAAGAGCGACGCCGGTGGTGTTAAGGTCAACATCAAGAACGACGAGGAAGCGAGGGAAGCCTTCAGAACAATCATGGAGAACGCCAGGAAGTACAAGCCCGACGCCGACCTCTGGGGCGTCATAATCTACAAGATGCTCCCGCTCGGCAAGGAAGTTATAGTCGGTATGATACGCGACCCGCAGTTCGGTCCAGCTATAATGTTCGGTCTCGGTGGAATCTTCGTCGAGATTCTCAAGGATGTTTCCTTCCGCGTCGCCCCGATTACCAAGGAGGAAGCCCTTGAGATGATTAAGGAAATCAAGGCCTACCCGATTCTCGCCGGAGCGCGCGGTGAGAAGCCGGTGGACATTGAGGCCCTTGCAGACATCATCGTCAAGGTCGGCGAGCTCGCCCTTGAGCTTCCAGAGATTAAGGAGCTCGACATCAACCCGATTTTTGCCTATGAGGACTCAGCTGTTGCCGTCGACGCGAGGATGCTCCTCTGAGGGCTTTTGCCCTCTTTCCATAATTATTCTAAATTTCCTCGCTATTTAGAAGTCAAACCTTCTTCCATTCACCTGGATTATAACAGCCGTTATTATAATGGCGGTTATACTAATGGCCATTATACTTCTCCCCAGAGAGCCCGAAGGGATTAAAGTCACGGACTGGTGAGACTTTTTGAAGATCTCCAAACAGGAATTACTCACTTTTCTTTTTGTCTGTTAGAACATCATGAGCTGTTTTCGCGCTACTCTACAGCATGGGAAATCCTTATAAAGTTCAAAAGCGTACTCTTTTTGTTATAAGGTGACACAAATGGGGTGCGGCGGATGAGGTTTGCAATAAGACTCATGCCGGAGAATGAGCCGTACCGCGTCCCGTTCAACCACCTCCGCCACCTTCAGGGGCTTATCTACAGGAGGATTCAAAGGATGAACCCCAACCTGAGCTTAAGGCTGCACAACCCCAAAGTTCCGAAGTTCTTCACATTCTCGCTTTTCATGACCGAACGCAGGGAGTTCCTCAACGGAAAGCCCCACTTCCTCGGCTCCGGGAGGGGCTACTTCTACTTCTCAACTGCCGTTCCGGAGATAGCGGAAGCGTTCATAGGCGGACTCCTCCAGAACCCTGAGCTTACCCTCTGGGGTGAGAGGTTTACCGTGGAGGAAGTTAGGGCCATTGCAGAGCCGGAAAAGCTGAGCGGAAGAAAGTTTGTAACTCTCTCGCCGATAGCGGTGACGACGAAGAGGATCCAGTTCGGAAGGCCGAGGAGCTACGATCTTGGACCGGACGAGCCGGAGTTCTACGAGCACCTGAGGGAGAACCTCGTCGAGAAGTACACCGCCCTGACCGGGAGGCCTCCGGAAACCGGGGAGCTGAAGGTGAGAGTTCTCCTAGCCAAGCCGAAGCGCTTCGAGGTGAAGCCCGGAATATACCAGAGGGCGTGGCATCTCGTTTTCAGGGCCTACGGCGATGAGGGTCTGCTGAGGATCGGCTATCTGGCGGGTTTTGGTGAGAAGAACTCGATAGGGTTTGGGATGGTGAAGGTTGATGGGAGGAAAGAGAGAGTGAAAAGGCGCTGGAAGGGAGGTGGCAGAAATCGGGAAGGTAAAGCCGCTTGATGTGTATTCAAAAAGGCAAGTGAGAAAGCCTCTAGTGTTCGATAACCCCATTCACATGATCATAGCACTTCATTCGGAGTGAGATGCTATAAGCCGTCGGAGTGATAATTCTTAAACCAGAGGAACCACGAGCTTTTTCCTTCCCCGCTTCTCCTTTTTGATGTAACCTTTTCTTTCCAAGCGAGACACATACTCACTTATAAAAGGCGTGGAATACGTTGAATCGTTTATGAGTTCCAATTGATTTCTCAGTTCTGTAAGACTCGGCGGCCGTCTCCTCCTTTTTATATAATCCTGTGCGAGTTTCAATATCTGTAACTCTAAGGGAGTTAGCTGAACTTTGGGGTCCACCACGGGAAACTCTATAACACCGCCCTTCTCCGTGACGTAAAAGACGGACTTTATTGCTTCTGGATTCTCATTTCTGACAAGAACGGCCGCATAGAGGAGTTCATACCCCACTATTCGCCTCCCACCTGTGATGTTTATTACTGTCTCGGGAATTATGAGCTTCTTAAACTCTTCTATCCTCTCTTGGAACAGGTATGGTTCTTTGACTTCTATCACTGCCACAGGGATTCCTAGGCCTTTAAATCCTTCCTCTGCGTCTTTAACTTTGGAGAGGACTATCTCTCGATATTCCTTGGTGGCATCTTCCCTTATTGAATAAAGCACGACAGCACTGCTGATTTGGGAGTTCCCTTCGCTGATTCTCTTGGGCAGTATCACCTCTCCATTTCTGAATATGTGATTGATGTGTTCCCCTACTGTAACCACGTATCTCATTCTCCCACCATACTTGATTAAATCTCAATACTTAATAAACTTAACTTAACTACCTAAAACAATGCTTAAATATTGCTTCCGCACTATGTTTAGTATGGTGTTCCCTATGGAAGAGTGGATTCGGAACATTGGAAGGTACCTCAGCTATCTGGTAGATGAGAACTTTGGAGAATACGCCTATGACATCGTTGATGGCATCGCCAAAGCCAGAACCGGGGAGGAACTCCTCGAAAACGTTTACAAGGCCCTCAGGCTCGCGCCGAAGCTGGAAAAGAAGGCTGAAAAAAAGTGTAACTTCAGGAAACCTTCTCCAGCGGACATCGAGGCTCTTGAGAGGGAAGTTGAATCCGTTTCCAATGACCCTCACAAGCTCCGCAGGCTCGCGCTCAAGCTGGCCCTCTGGGCATTCGCCTACTGGAATCACTGCCCTAAAAAGGAGCAGAAAAACGAAGGGGGTGAAAACTGATGTACGTTCGGATAAGCGGTAGGGTCAGGTTGAACGCTCATTCCTTAAACGCTCAGGGCGGAGGGGGAAGCAACTACATCGAGGTCACCAAGACGAAAGTGACTGTGAAGACCGACAACGGCTGGGCCGTCGTCGAGGTTCCGGCCATTACGGGGAACATGGTGAAGCACTGGCACTTCGTCGGCTTCGTGGACTACTTTAGAAAGACACCATTCAAGGATAACCTCACCGAGAGGGCGCTGAGGTACAACGGGACGAGGTTTGGGCAGGGCGAGACTAAGGCAAAGAAGGCAGATGGCACGGAGGTTGAGCTCAAAGATGAGGGGAAAATAATAAAGCACCTCGCCGATGCAGACGTCCACGGCTTTCTTGCCCCAAAGACCGGGGTTAGGAGGGTCTCCCTCGTCAAGACCTCGTTCGTGGTTCCCGCGGAGGACTTCATAAGGGAGGTCGAAGGCGAGCGCCTGATAAATGCCGTAAAGCACAATCGTGTTGACATTACTGAGAAGGGTACCATAGGAAGCTCTGAGGAAGGAACCGCTCAGATGCTCTTCAGCAGGGAGTACGCGACAGGTCTCTACGGCTTCTCCGTGGTTCTCGACCTCGGCCTCGTTGGGGTTCCCCAGTCGAATATCGCCGGAGGAAGCGCAATCCCCGACAACGAGAGAAAGGAGAGAATCAAGAGCGCCCTGCTTGCTCTGATTCCTATGCTCAGCGGCTACATCGGGGCGAACCTCGCGCGCTCTTTCCCGCTTATGAAGGTCGAGGAATTCATAGCGGTAGCAAGCGCAGAACCCATCCCCGCACTCGTCCACGGCTTTTACGATGACTACGTTGAGGCAAGCGGGGCAATAGTGGAGAACGCTCGTAAGCTGGGCTTCGACATCAAGGCCTTTGCTTACAACACTAAGTTTGTAGAAAGTGCTAATGAAGTTTCGTCAGTCGAAGAACTCGTGGGCAAACTCCTCGAAACGCTAGAATATTCCAGCGGAGGGAGTAGCTGAATGGACGTTCTCCTCGTGCGCCTCCGTTTTCCATTTTATTCCGTCGCCAGAAGGTCGTTTCAGGTGAGGACCTCCCTGTTATTGCCGTCACCCTCGGCGCTCAAAGGGGCCCTTGCGAGGGGTCTCGTGCTAGTGAAAGGCATCAAGGGAGAAAACCTTGATGAAGTCGCCAGAAAGGCTGTGAAAGACATCGAGGACAAGCTGGTGGACGTTAGGGCCGTTGAAGTCGCTCCGCTGACGCCGATGGTCAAAACTGCGTTCCTGTTAAAGAGGCTGAGGAACCTCGAACCTATAAGGGACAAGAAGAAACTCAAAACTCCAGAAGACTGGGAGAAGGCAATGACCAAGGACGACGCCATGAGGCGTGAATACGTTTTCACCCATGAACTCCTCGTGGCCTATGTCTTTAAGGGTTTATCTGGGGAGGAGAAGGAACTCTACCTGAAGGCCGCGATGCTGATTGACACCATCGGGGATACAGAGAGCCTCGCAACCGTCGTCTGGGCGGATTTTGTTAGCCCGAGTGAGAAGAGTGCCCCGTTGGCGTTTTACGCGCCCTATCAGGAGATTTCACAGGCCTTAGCTAACAAGGTAAGGAACGGTGGGGCCGTTAAAGTTCATACGGAGACCATGCTCGTGTCGCCGGACTACGGGAGCAGAAGGGAGGAGGTTTTCTACCTTCCCGTTGAGGAAAAGCGGAGGAAGAGAGTCGTTTACTATGAGAGAACTACAAAGGTCCCCGATGTCGAGAATGCAATCGAGCTGAACGGGGAGGTGCTGGGATTATGGCTTCCCGGGAACTGAGCGCTGAGGAACTCTTCAGGCGCATAACTGGCCACGAGCCATACGACTACCAGCTCAGGGCATGGGAGAAGATAGATACGGCCATGTCCAATGGTGGAAAAGTCGTGATTGAGGTTCCTACTGCAGGAGGAAAGACAGAGGCCGCCATCGTGCCATTCTTGGTTGAAGCATACAACGGAACGTGGGCGGTTTCGAGGCTAATCTACGCCCTCCCCACGAGGTCTCTCGTTGAGAAACAAGCCGAAAGAATACGCAAACTCCTTGTGAAGGTTCTGGAACTCAAGGGGAAGTCAGAGAGAGAAGCCAAAGAACTCGCAGAAAGGCTTGTAATCGTTGAGTACGGCCTCGAACCAACCCACGCCTTCCTCGGCTGGGTCGTCGTTACCACTTGGGACGCCTTCCTCTACGGTCTTGCCGCCCATAGAACAGTTGGTAGGAGGTTTACATTCCCGGCTGGAGCCATAGCCCAGAGCCTCGTCGTCTTCGATGAAGTTCAGATGTACCAGGACGAGAGCCTTTACATGCCTAGACTTCTCTCACTCGTTGTAAAGCAACTCTCAAAAGCCAATGTTCCGGTAGTCGTGATGAGCGCAACAATCCCGAGCGAACTCAGGAAGATGATATCTGGAGAGCCAGAAATCGTCATGGTAAGGTCGGATGATGGTAAGAAACCCGAGAGGGGGAAGGTGAGCGTTCAGGTCGTCGAGGGAACTATCGAGAGCGTGCTCGATGACATTAAGAAGGCCCTAAAAAGGAAAGAGCGAGTTCTTATCGTCAGGAACACCGTTGATAGGGCCGTCTCAACATATCTTACGCTGAAGCCAGTCGCCGAAGAGCTTGGGGTGGAGGCCCTTCTGATACACGGTCGCTTTGCCGTTGAAGACCGAAAGAAAAAGGAAAGGGCGCTCGACGGAGCCCAACTCATCGTGGCAACCCAGGTTGTGGAGGCGGGCCTCGATCTGCTGAACGTCGGCCTCGTCGTGACAGACATAGCTCCCCTCGATGCCCTCATACAGCGCATTGGAAGATGTGCGAGAAGAAAAGGAGAGAAGGGTAAGGCGATAGTGCTTGTTGAAACACAAGATATCGGTAGCTTTCCTAAGATTAAAAGTTTCTCTGAGGCCCGCAGAATCATCGAGGAGAGAATCGGGGCAAAAATAGAGCCATTCGTCGAGTTCGAAAACCATAAGGAGTACAAGCGTGTTCTCAAGCTAACTCTTGTTTCAGATAAGAAGCAGACCACCTGGTACATCGGAACTCTCGAAACGATTAAAGAGCTCAAAAAGAAAAAACCACCAAAGGACCTCTTCATCGTTCCCTACGACACCGCCCCGTACGACCCTCTCGTGTTGCTCCGCACCTACGACGAGCTCGACTCCTTAGGGCATTACCTCTACAACGTCGAAGAAGCGAGAAAAGCGCTCGATAGGGTTTATGAGTTCCACTACGCCAACAACATCGTACCAAAGGAATTCCACTCCGCTTATATCTACTTCAGGGAGCTTAAACTTTTCTCTGCACCGCCAGAATACGAGTTACGCTCACGGCCCGAGCTGTATTCAATGCTTTATATTCTCGATGAGGACCTGGAGAAGGAATTGAAGCCCAATTCGAGGAACGAGGTGAATCTCAATCCAAACAGAATAATTCGCATCAGTCACTCCACTTTGGGGGCTATGTGGGACTCAATAAAGAATTGCATCAAAAGAAAGGTCGTGAGAGAGTGGGATTCGAAAAAAGAAAAGTATCGCTGGGTTCTTGAGAGCGTCAACGAGAAGAGCCCCAGAGCACTGACAATCTACGCCGTCTCCAAGGATTGCTACAGCGAGGAGCTCGGCCTCTGGAGGCGGACAAGCGACGCCACTGTAAATGGGAGAAAAGAGGTCAACCAAACCCAGGTGACCAGAACTTCTAAAACTCACGAAAAGAAAAACTTCGAAAAGAAAGGTCAGGCCACACTTCTTGACTTCGTGGGGGGTGAGTGAATGACTCTTCTCGCGTTCAAGGGTCAGCCCCTTGAGGAACACGTGAAGGCTATGTTGCAAGCATGGAATGAAGTAAAGGGCAAATACATACCTTCCATAATCAGGGCGATGAAAGCTTACGGCGTCGAGCTAAGCAGAGAAAAAGTGGATAGGCTTATGAGAGCGCTTATAATTCTTCATGACTCCGGAAAGGGGGCGAGGATTTACCAGGATTATCTTAAAGACGGGGAGAAGCTTGGAGGTTTCAGGCACGAGCTGGTGAGTGCGTACTATGCTCTGAAAATCCTTTCACAGCTCTTCGAAGAGAGAACGGCGTTCGTTGGCTCACTTGTTGTTATGCTCCACCACGAGCCGATACTCATGGGGCAGATTGCCAACTTTGACAGGGACTCCCTGTCTGCAGAAGTGACCCTGGACAAGCTGAGAAACTTTGATGGAGTGGTCTCAGAACTGGACGAGTTCCTGAGGAAAAGTTTCAAGAAGTACCTTGGTGCGGACGTTGAAGTTCCCAACGCGGAGACGGGGGAAGTCGTCAGGACTGTGGTGGAGCTTAGCGTGAAGGCACGCCACCTTCCCGACGCTGGAAAGCTTCGCTTAATCGTTGGGGCTCTGCTCATTCCGCTCGTCCTATGTGACTACAAAGGCGCTGAGGATAGAGAAGGGGAGACCCCAAAGTTCGCTGAAGTTCTTGAGGCGGAGTGGATGGGGGTGGTATGAGTGGAGACTTACCAAACCCCTAGCGTTGATGGGATATTCGACCTTTACGTGGCATACGGCTATGTTGAAGCCCTTGTGCGGGGCGGGGCGAAAGAGGTAACCCTTATTCCAAGGGGAACTTTGGAAGGAGGTTATTACAGCGTTAGAGGCGACGGGGACTTTAGGAGTGGACTAATTGGTGCGCTTAAGGAGATGCTTTCGCTACACTACGCTTTCGGTAACTACCGTTATTCCCGTGAGGGTGTCAAAGTTATAAGCGACGCCGACTTCAGCGCGGGGGCAAATGTGAATAATACGTATTGGGATAGCGTTCCATCGCGATTGAGGGATGTCCGTGAGAAGTTAAAGGAAGGGAAAAAGCTTGGGGGAAAGTATCCTCTCCCCATAACTCTTATGCCCTCTGCTGGCAAATTCATACCAAAACACATGGGGGTTCAAGGAGGGAATCCCCTCAAAATAGATCCTCTAAACTATGCTCTTGCCTGGGTGGGATTCCACTATTACACTCCTTACATTAGGTATACTAAGGGCACCAGAACGTGGGTGCACATCTATCAGGTCGCGCCCCAAGAAGAACTAAATCTCTTTGAAGTGCTCGCCCTCAAGGACCTGAAGAAACACTTTCCCCACTACTACGAGGCTAATATGAGCTATCTCTCAAATCCCCGTCTTGCGCTGTTCTACCACATTCTCCATACTGAAAGTCTCGGCGCCGTTGAAGAAGTAACGAGAAAGTTCCTTCTTGTAAGGTCGTATACTCTCGAGAGAGATGGTAACAACCAGGCCATACGCTCCTATGGTGAGGAAGATCTTGGGAAACTGATGGACTTTCTCTGGGAACTGAAAAAGAGGAGCACCTACCACACGGTTAGGTTCTTTGACGCGCTCCTCAGAAAGGAAAGTGAAGCCGTTTTGGCCGTTATAGATGCCGTCATTAATGACAGGCCAGAGGGGCTTTACCAAGGACTCAGGATTGCAAAGAGAGCTGGTATAACTCCCCCTCAAAGTGTCGTTGAAGGCATGGAGGCATTCATCGATGAGACTTAAACTCCTGCTCCACTTTGAAGAGCCCTTCCTCATCCCCTACAACTACCCTCGCCCGCTCTACTTATTCCTAATCCATGCGATAAAGCTGGGAGACCCAATGATAGCGAAACGCATACACGAGAACAAAAAGGACATCAAGTTCGTTGCCTCTAAGTTGTTCCCGGTGAGGAGTGCCGAAAAAACCGATAAAGGCCTGCTTGTAAAGTCCGGAAAGGTCGAGCTCCTCGTGGGCTCCCCTGCGTGGCCAGTTCTGGAGGCCCTTGCCAACGGACTCGCCATCGGCATCGGCCAGCTTCATATACTCCGGAAACGCCTTCTTGATGTGGAAGTTAGACCTGTTGAAACCCCTAAGCGCCTCTCCGGACGGAAGCTTAAAACTCTCTCACCGGTCAGCGTTTACCACAACAATCCTCCCAACGGTTTCAGACAGTGGGACCTCTCGCCGGTTGGCCAGCCAAACAGCCCCTTCGAGAATGAGCCAGCCGTATGGAAGGAACTGGTCTTTAGAAACCTTCGCGAGAAGTATTTCATGGTTTACGGGGAGTCTTTTGAGGGAGATTTCGAGATTGAGGTTTTCCCGGAAAGCGCGAGGAGCAAGATGTTCAGGATTAAACGCGATGACAG
The DNA here is from genome assembly GCF_000022365.1 of Thermococcus gammatolerans EJ3. NCBI lineage: Archaea > Methanobacteriati > Methanobacteriota > Thermococci > Thermococcales > Thermococcaceae > Thermococcus > Thermococcus gammatolerans. The sequence continues at coordinate 1,219,685 of NC_012804.1, forward strand.
AACCGGAAGGCACACTCAGGTTCGCGCCTGGGAGTTCTACTTCAGAATGCAGGGTGATGAGGAGTTGCTCCGCGTTGCCCGGGACACTGGACTCGGAATGAGGAATGCTCACGGTTTTGGGATGATTGGGATGGTCTGAATGAACCTCCCTAAGGAAATCGAATCTTTCAACGAGAGAATTAGGAACGCCATAAACGGCAACCACAGGCCCGAGAGGAGGATATGGGTAACCTCTCTAAGCTACTGCCTCAGGAAGACCGCCCTCGATATCTACCTCAACGCGTACAGCCCCTCACGCAACTGGGAGGCCAGGATAGGCTCCGCCCTGCACGGCTGGCTGGCGGACGTAGTGGGGAGCGCGGAGTTCGAAGTTCCGGTTGAATATCAGATAAGAGACGGGTGGAAGCTCGTTGGAAAGGCCGAGGCCGTTAAGGGCCCCTACGTTCTTGAGTTCAAGTTCAAGGGGTTTGAGGGCAACGGGGAAGGGATTCCGCGAAAAAATTACGACCTTGAGCACGCGGAGCCATCGCGGGAGTGGGTCGAGCAGATTAACGCCTACATGGGAATGCTCGGAAAGGAGAAGGGATACATCTACATCTTCGATAGAAACGGGCTTGACTTCCGGGTGTTTCCTGTCGAGTTTGATGAGACTCTCTTCAGGAGGTTCCTGAGGAGGGCCGAAAGGGTCATTGAGGCCGTAGAGGAGCTGGAAAGCGGGAAGTTCCCGCGCTGGATATCGACGGTCGGGAGAAAGGACTGGGTGTGCAACCGTTGTCCTTACCGGCCAATTTGCGCCGAGATTGATAGGGAGGAGCTAAAGGTCAGATGATGTCCTCCATCGGGTTCTTTTCCGTTCCGAGGACGTCGCGGAGGGGCTGTGAGCGAAGGCGGTAGATTACAACGGAGTCCTCATTTTCGTCTATTATCTCCCTCAGTCCGGCCTTAATCCTCTCGTACTCGGCCCTCGTGACTTCTCCCTCGAAGACGCTGTTCTGGACCCAGTGGAGGTGCCGGCGGAGGAACTTCTTGACGTGGTTGACGCGCCTGACGTTGACGTCGTAGACAACGATGATGTACATAATACCACCATAGGGGTCAGGAAGTTCTGGATTTAACCTTTTCTGACATATCACGCTAGAAGTTCTTCAATTTTCAAAAAAGGCTGTTTGAGAGGAGGAAAATTGAAAATCTTCCCTCGAATACGGCTGGAAATCAATTTTTGTTGTTTTAAAATTGTTACTTATTGTTACATATTCCCGCTTGAACTGTAACGAATTTTCTTCGAGAATTGAAACGGAGCTCGTCAATCCCCCAGATAATGCCATAACCTGTGGAAAATGATGTTATTTTAGATTCAACATCTTTAATCGTCGATTTTGGAGTTTAACGGCATCAAACGGATTTGCATTTCTCAAACCGTTTTACCAACATTATAGGAAGGATTCTTCTGGCCACCATTTTGGAAATCCAGAGATGCACAACGACTCCAATTGGAGGGGATCTGTGCCTTCTTTTCCAGAAGGTTTCCAGAAAAGCTTAAATATATGAGAACGTACAACCCCCTGTTGGGCAAACGGACGGAAAATCCGCCCTGTTGCAATAAGACTCTAGGAGAATTGAAAGGGAGATTGGTCAACTCTGGCTTGACTGGAGGGCTGGTGTTGCAATAAGACTCTAGGAGAATTGAAAGCGCGTAAATGAGGGCCGGGTAATTCGCGAGATAAGCGTTGCAATAAGACTCTAGGAGAATTGAAAGATACTCAAAGCCGGCCCCAACAGCCCCAAAATAATCAGTTGCAATAAGACTCTAGGAGAATTGAAAGCTGGATCTCCCACACGGCCTGGGCCTTCTCAACCTGCGTTGCAATAAGACTCTAGGAGAATTGAAAGTAGTTCTTAACGAAACTCCGCACCCTCCTCCTAACTCGTTGCAATAAGACTCTAGGAGAATTGAAAGTTGGGGTGCTCTACCTCGCTAGGACTGGCAAAAAGAGGGTTGCAATAAGACTCTAGGAGAATTGAAAGCTCATTGAATCCCTCTCAACCTCAAGGTACTCCTTCGGTTGCAATAAGACTCTAGGAGAATTGAAAGGACTTTGGTCGGGGCCCGCAAAGAGTATCCGAACCTCTCAAGTTGCAATAAGACTCTAGGAGAATTGAAAGTTAAGTGTTCATGAATTGATACTGGAAGTCGAAACACGTTGCAATAAGACTCTAGGAGAATTGAAAGAAGCGTTGTTATTTGCCTCATGCCGATCCCCCCATGTTGCAATAAGACTCTAGGAGAATTGAAAGTTTGTCGGGGACTACTTCGTAATGGCACACAACGGCTGTTGCAATAAGACTCTAGGAGAATTGAAAGAACTCGTAACTGAAGATGTTATAGTTGCTTCTATCGTGTTGCAATAAGACTCTAGGAGAATTGAAAGGAGTTGGTCGTGTGGGTTGGGGTTATCAGTGCATGCTTGTTGCAATAAGACTCTAGGAGAATTGAAAGTTCTTCTATGACGTATTTATTGATTTTACTGATTATTGGTTGCAATAAGACTCTAGGAGAATTGAAAGGAGCGAGGTTGGGCATCTCCTCAGCGACGGGAGTGGGTTGCAATAAGACTCTAGGAGAATTGAAAGAAGAGTGCACAAAAGAATACATTTCAACTAAAGAACGTTGCAATAAGACTCTAGGAGAATTGAAAGAACAAAAAACGTGTTTGACTTCCCGGCCTTTACTTTTGTTGCAATAAGACTCTAGGAGAATTGAAAGCCTAATGGCCCCGGTGGTCGGGGCCGCCGACCAAAGCAGTTGCAATAAGACTCTAGGAGAATTGAAAGACGGGAGCACGGCGGAGATCGAGTACACGGTCAAGGGTTGCAATAAGACTCTAGGAGAATTGAAAGGGTTGAACGTCACGAACTGGCTCAGGCCTTCGTACAGGTTGCAATAAGACTCTAGGAGAATTGAAAGCGGAACAATAATCGGCGAAAAACCACTTTATCTTATCGAGTTGCAATAAGACTCAAAAAGAATCGAAAGAATTCCTCTCCGGACATCTTTTAGATAAGATCACGGTCGAAAACCCCCGCAGATCTCAACTTTCCCCCTACCTATTGGAATATTTCTCCAAGGACGGGCTTTTATCCAAAATCATGGGAGTAATTTATCCTCAATAAAAATTCATTTCCATCCTGCGATATTCTTTAAAGTTTCAATGCACCTTAAATTTTCAGTTCAATATAATACAATGGGACAGAAAAAATTTTTAACAGTAACTTTCGAGAACAGGACGTAATGGACTGGAGGTGAACACTGTGAAACAGAATAGGAAAACAACTTGGCATATTGCAATCCTGATTGGGGTTCTGGTGCTGGTGAGCACTGCTCCTCTGGAGCACCCAGCCGAAGCTTCAAACACATCCATTCAGGGATACGTGGATGCCCTTAAAAGCGCGTTCCGCGAGCTTACCGACAGGGATCTCCAGGGCACCGTCGAGGTAACTCCAGGCTCAGGGTTTGAAATAGATCCCAACGCAAAAGTCGTGAAAGTTGGGGCCGACGAGTTCACGAAGTCCTACCACGGTATCATTGGGGGCAGGGGCTTCTACCTGGTCGCCTACGGGCTGGTCAACCTCTCCATCCCCAACCTGCCCGGAAACGGCGCAGATCCCCTGTGGCACTTCAACCTTACGTTGAAGAAGGGCGAATTCAAAACCGAACTCGCCACTGAGGTCGTGACCTACTGGCTCCTCGAGAAAGTCGGAAGCTACAATGGGGTCAACCTGAAGAAGATCGCAGAGTACAGGAAGAGTGAGGTGATAAGCGAGTACAAAAAGATCGGAAAGGCCAAGCAGGTGGAGTGGCTCTTCAAGTACCTCAACGACAAGACGATCAAGGACGTCATTACCGGTGTGTACTGGGGAGACTATCCGGACGTTTACGGCTGGACGTGCAAGAGCTCCCTCCTGTACAGGGAGATCAAGAAAACCTATCCCTACGTCAAACCGCCCGTCCCGCTCTCAAGCCCAAAGAAGATAGAGCATGACTCCTGCCTGATAAACGTTCTGCCGATCTACCACCTTGGAATAAAGCTCGGCAACGAAAAGCTCTCCTACACGGTAATCCTCTTCAACCACACCTCGCGGGAGTATATAATCGGAATAAACAAGACCTCTTCGGGCTACACAGTCGGCCTTTGGATAAAGTACCTCAACATGACGACACTGGAGGTAAAGCCCCTCTGGTTCGACTCGTCCGAAAAGCTCACCCTGACTTTCGTCGACGGATACAACCTCACTATCAGCTCCGCTGACGTCGGGAAGACCTTCACAACTCCTCTCGCTGGTGGATTCTGGGAGTTGGAGTATCTGGATCTGTACTTACACTCCTATTGGTGGGGAATTCATGAGGTGCACAAACCTAAGCTCAAGTGGTATGATCACAAGGGATACGTTATCATAGAAGAGTACCTCTCCAGCCTTGCTGGCGACTCTCTGAGAGCATCCTTAAACGTCTCAGCCTGGAGTGATAAGATGCTCAAAATTGAAATGCTCTACCTCGTGGACAGCAGCTACAAGCAGGAGATTGACTACGGAAACGCCACAGTCAACCTAACGCTTGAAGACATCGGGAAGACTTTCATACTTGATAGGGAGACGGGACTCGTGGTAGGGCTTCAAGGCGAAGCACTTCCAGGATGGAGCTTTGTGGGGAACACAAGAATCGATCCGAGGAAAGGGGTCATAATTCTCACCCCCGACGAGTGGGGAAGGAGGGGTGCGGCCTGGTTCGATAAGCCAGTTGACCTCTCCCGGCCCTTCACGGCAACCATAATATTCTACGCCGGACACAAAGGAGGAGCGGATGGAATTGCGGTTGGCTTTCAAGCCAGAGGACTTGACGCCCTTGGAGGGAGTGGAGGCGACTGCGGTTTCAAGGGCATCACCCCGGCCGTTGGGTTCAAGCTCTGGGAGTACAAAGAAAAGGTAACCTTCGTGGACGATGGAAACGAGGAAGACGTTACCGGGGGAGTTTCCTTCGCCGACGGGAAGGAGCACGTGCTCAAGCTTTCATGGAACCCGACAACGAAGAGCCTCACCCTTGAGGTCGACGGCCACGTCTATGCCAGCAGAACTATCGATCTGAACGCAAAGTTCGGATCCGCAAAGGTGTACTTTGGAGTTACCGCGGCAACGGGTGGAAGAACAAACCTTCACTACTTCGTGCCGGCCGATGAGTTCATGCTCGCCGCCGTGCCTGAAAAGGCAAAGACAATGCTCTCCACTTTGAGTGGACTCGGGCGGGATACCATCGAGCTCGCCCCTATTGTCAGCGATATGGAAACCGCTCTAAAGGAAGAAAACTACCGGAAGGTGCTCCAGGACTATTACACCTTCAGAACTCAACTGGTTAGAAGGACTCTTCCAGAGATAAAGGAGAACCTCAAGGACACCCTTATTGTCCAGCAGATGAACATCTCCTCGATAGCACTTGATGCGCTGGTACAGGCCATTAAGAAGGCGGCGTTTGAGGGGGACGTGGTCTCAGCCCTTAACTACTCCGAATCCGCCCACAACCTTGCGCTCAATATGAGCGAGCAGAAGATCGCGGAGATGATCCGGGAGATCAACAAGCTCAAGGAGCAGCTGAGGGAACACGGGGTCTCGGTGTCTTCAATGGACGAGAAGATAAGCTCAATAGAGGAGCTCAGAAAAGAGGGCAGATACGTGGAGGCGTGCCGCGTTGCCGCATCGCTCGAGACAAAACTCAGGGAAGTACTCAACATGACCCTCATGGTGGAGGAGAGGATAACGGGCCTCCAGAGCCTCTACAAAGCCTCAAAGATCGGGGAGATCAGTGAGGATGAGTTCAACGCCGGAATAGCCCGGGCCAAAGAGCTCATGAGGGAGTGGAAGTTCAGCGAGGCCATGAGGGTCCTCTCGGATCTGGAGAAGAAGATAATGCCCTGGCAGCTTGTTGGAGATGCGTACTTTGACAACTCTACAGGTGTAATAGTTCTTACACCCGATCAGGCCTCCAAGAGAGGAGCTGCTTGGTTCAAATACCAGGTGAACCTCTCTAGGCCATTCAAGGCGATCTTGATGTTCTACGCTGGAAGGCAGAGTGGAGGTGACGGAATCGCGGTCGGCTTCCAGTCTCTGGGTCCCAAAGCCATCGGAGGATATGGAAGCGATTGTGGTTTCCGCGGCATAAGCAGGGCCGTTGGGTTCAAGCTCTGGGAGTTAAACAGGGAAATCTACCTCGTTACTCCCGGAGGAGAAAGGAAGCTCGCTGACGTCAGCTTCGCGGACGGTAAGGAACACAAAATGACCATCTACTGGGATCCAAAGACCAAGACTCTGACCCTCGAAGTTGACGGCAGGAACTACACCCAGGTGAACGTAGACATTCCGGCGTTGCTTGGCTCCGAAACGGCCTACTTCGGCGTCAGCGCCGGCAACGGGGCCGCCCACAACCTCCACTACTTCGTACCACTTGCCCTGTACGTTCCAGGGGAAATGAAGGCGAAACTCAAGATAACAGGAACCCCTGAGGGAGCCGAAGTCTACATCAACGGAACACTTAAGGGCAAGATTCCGGTCGAACTCACGCTCAAGCCCGGCAAATACTCGATCACCATTAGAAAGGAGGGTTACAATGAGAAGAGCCTGACCATCACACTGAAACCCGGGGAGAGCAGGGAACTCAGTGTAGCCCTCGAGAAGGTTCAGACTTCAACGACTTCCGTCGTCAGGACCACGACCTCTTCCACCACGCACAGGGAACACTCGACGACCTCAACGACCACAACCACCTCCAAGACTGGAGAAACGAGCTCGACTACAGAAAACACCGGCACGAGCAGCAGCTCAAAGAGTGGTGGCGGCATTTGCGGGCCTGCCTGGCTCGTACTGCTCGTACTGTTGCCCGTACTCGCAAGGAGGAGGCGCTGAGCCCCTCCTCAACTTTTTTCAACTTCCACCCCATTCTTCCACAATTACATAAAAACATTAACATGCAATTCTGCAATTGGGTAAGATTAAGTGGACTCCGCCATCTCCATGACCCTGTCGAAGACTGCCCCGTGGTTGCCGAAGGCCTCGAACATCCTGTCGGAATAGCCCTTGGACGCCGTCTGGAGGAAATCCCAGAGGTTGCGGTTTATTTCATCGCTCACTGGAACGTGGAGGGGCATCGGCTCGTAGTAGTCTAGCCCCTTTATGAGGGCCGTTGAGAAGTACCAGAGTGTTTTTCTCACCTTTCTCCCGCTTATCTTGGAGAAGCTCGCCTCCATGCAGTTGAAGGCGGCGTGGAGAACGATAATCATGTTGATCTCAACACCCTTTCGGAGGAGTTTTAGACGCCCCCTGTTGGAGGACAGATCCTTGATCCTGTACCCGCTTTTAGTCTTCGTATCGTAAGGAACCTTGATGCCGTAAATGCCCTCCACTCTGGGATCGTAGACAAGAACGTCGGTACCTCCGACTATGTACAAGCTGTCCCCCCTGACCTCGACGACGGTGTTTTCGGTGCTTAAAACGGGAAGACCGCTGGCCAGTGCCAGTACTGACATCGTACTTTTCCCCGTGTGCGGGTAGCCCACGAAGAGAACCGCCCGTCCGGAGGGGGAGACAACGCCCACAGAGTCAGTGACGAAGATCCTGCCCTCCTTGGCCCCGGCCCTCGCCGCGGCCTGCAGGGTGAAGAAAACCGGGGCCTCGTTTCCGTACGCAGAGGGGACGCCGGATTCTATTTTGTACTCGTCCCGCCCGAGATGATCGTAAACAGCACTGAAAACCCTGAAGCGCTCCCCCTTAAAGCGTTCTATGAGAACGCGCTCCCCCCCATTGGTCTCTCTAACGTCAGGGAGGTACCTCCGTGCAAAGAGACTTCTCAGACCTTCCGGGAACCCATCGTCGAGTTCCCCGGTTATAGAGAAGGGGACTCCTCCGATCTCCAAATCCATCGTCATCCCAGAGTGGGTGGAGCGGAGGGGTTAATAACTTTATCGAAACCGAAAAGGGGAAAAAGAACTCACTCCAGAGCCGCGAGGAGCTTCTCCATGAACATCTTCTCGGGGTAAGCTCCCTCGAACTGAACCTTGTCCTCTCCGTCCACCTGGATGACTATCTTCGGAACGGCCATGACGCTGTACTGGTCGGCCCACTCGGGGTATTCAATCGCCTCGACCATGTCGCCGAGTATCCTGCCCTTGCCGGCGTTGGTGTTTTCGATGGCAAACTTGTGGGCCATTCTAACTGCCAGCGGACAGTAGGGGCAGGTTGGCGTTACGAAGACGAGTATCCTGACGTCCCTGTCAATCTTCGCAAGTGCCTCCTTGCTCTCGGGCATGAGGTCGGTGGTCATGTTGCTGACGTCGACTATGTCCTCAAGGAAAGCGCTGAACTCATGGCCGGCCGGAAGGCCAAAGAACCTAACGCCGACGTCCTTTCCGTCGTGGGTTATCGTAACGGCCGGAGCGCGGTCAATCCGGTACTGCTCGGCTACCTTCCTGCCTTCTTCGGTGTCGAAGTCGTAGAACTCGTAGGTGAGCTTGTCGGTGAGCTCGCTTAACTCCTGGACGAGCTGCTTGAGCTGGTCGCAGTACTGGCAGTGCTCCTTTCCGGTGAAACCAATGATCTTGACGGGGTTCGTCATTTTGGAGAAGAACTCCTCCTTTATGATCTTCTTATCGGCATCGCTAATCAGTCCCATCTATCACACCTCCATCTAAAGGTTTATAATCCTCGCGAACCATTTTCTCCGGGTGAAAATCCCCAGGTTTGCAACCTTAGGTTGAATGATCACTATATAAGCTTTACGTCACAGGTTTGGGTGGTGTTGGGCATGCCTGAGAAAGAGCCGGACTTGTTTTATATCCTCGGGAACAAGGTGAGGCGCGACTTGCTGAGCCACCTCACGTGCACCGAGTGCTACTTCAGCTTTCTGAGCAGCAAGGTCAGCGTTTCCTCAACTGCCGTTGCCAAGCACCTTAAAATAATGGAGCGCGAGGGAATCTTAAAATCCTACGAGCGGGAGGGACCCTTCATAGGGCCCGCGAGGAAGTACTACAACATAAACATCGCCAAGACGTACGTCGTCACGATTACCCCCAACATCTTCTGGTACCGTGGGCTCGACCTGGGCGAGGGATCGGAAGTCCCAATAGAGCTCCCGGAGGAGCTTAAAAACCTCGGGGGGATGGTTCTAACCTTCAGGGACTTAAGCAAAAAGCTTGAGGAAGTCCTCAGGGAGCTCCAGGCGATAGAGAGCCAGCGGAACAGGCTCATGGCGATGATCAAAGAGACATACCTCAAGGAAATCGGTGACATGACCCAGCTGGCAATCCTCCACTACGTTCTCCTCAACGGCTCGGCCACCGTTGACGAGCTCAGCGACAGGCTCAACCTCAAGGAGAGGGAGGTGCTTCAGAAGGCGAGCGAGCTGGACAGGTTCGTTCCGTTAAGAATAAAAGACGGCGTTATAACGATAGATGACGAAAGGCTGAAGGCAAAGCTCGGCGGTGAAGGCGATGCCGGAGAAGATTAAAATCGTTGTTAACGAAGACCGCTGTTATCTCTGCGGTGGTTGCGCCGGGGTCTGCCCGACGTTGGCGATAGAGGTGCACTCGAGCGGCTGGGAGTTTCTGCAGGACAAGTGCATAAGTTGCAGGATATGCATCAACGCCTGTCCGGTTGGAGCGCTGAGCGCCGAGCCCCTGGAGGTGAAAGCATGAGCTGGAAGTACGATGTCGTCGTCGTTGGGGCAGGAATAGCAGGGCCCATAGTCGCCAGAAACGTTGCCAGGGCAGGTTTTTCTGTCCTGCTCATTGATAAAAAGTGGGCGATAGGCACTCCAAAGCAGTGCGCCGAGGGCATAAGCATAAAGGTCTTTGAGAAGTACGACATTCCCTACGACAAGCGCTTCATCAACCGCGAGATTTACGGAGCAAAACTCTACTCCCCGAGCGGTTACGAGCTTGAGATGAGGTACAAGGACGTCAGCGGTGTTATCCTCGAGAGGAAGGTCTTCGACAAGATGCTCGCCTACTACGCCGCCAAAGCTGGAGCCGACGTTCTCGCGAGAACTGAGGCCTTAGACGTCATAAGGAAAGATGGAAAGGTCGTTGGAATCAAGGCCAAGCACGAGGACGAGCCGATTGAGATTTACGCCGACGTTATCGTCGCGGCTGACGGCGTTGAGAGCACGATAGCGAGGAAAGCCGGCATAAACACCTACGCCCCACCGCATGAGTTCGATTCGAGCTACGAATATGAGATGCTCATCGAGGGATTCGACCCCGATTTAATCCACCTCTGGTTCGGCAACGAGATAGCACCTCGCGGTTACGTCTGGGTCTTCCCGAAGGACGAGGACAGGGCCAACGTGGGAATTGGAATTAACTCCGACAACCCGCAGACGGCCAAGTACTACCTCGACAAGTGGCTGAAGGAGAACAACATACCAGCTAAGAAGCTCCTCGAAATAAACGTCGGAGTCGTCCCGGTTGGAGGCTTCGTCAAGGAGCTCGTCAAGAACAACGTCCTCGTCGTCGGCGATGCAGCAAGGCAGGTCAACCCGATGCACGGCGGCGGAATGGCGGAGGCGATGGAAGCGGGAACGATAGCGAGCAAGTGGATAGTCAAGGCCCTCGAAGAGGAGAACCTCTCCCTGCTCCAGAACTACACCAAGGAGTGGTGGGAGACCGACGGAAAGAGGCTTGAAAAGGTTCTAAAGGTCAGGCGCGTTACCGAGAAGCTCACGGATGAAGACCTCGACCTCTTCATACAGGTTCTCAGCGGAGCAGATGCGGAGAAGATAGCCGGCGGAGACTACGGAGAGGTCATAAAAGCCCTCCTCAAGCATCCGAAGGTCCTCATGAGCAAGAGAAGGCTGAGCCTTCTTAAAAGCCTTCTCTAATGCACCTGATTCCCTTCCCCATTTTTCTTGAGAACACCACGATCTCAGCGGGCTTGCCCATTTTGATACTGCCCCACGGGAAGTTAAGCCTCCTCTCGCCTTCAAGTCTGTAAAGTAAGACGGTGTCACCATTGTCCTCAACTACTGTAAAGCCCTCACTGTTCTTCAGGCATTCTATCACCTCACACCATCCATCTCTACAAGGAAGTGGCCTAGGAAGTAAGCCCTCCAAGATTTCCAGATGGACGAGCCTGGAAAGACTCTCAATTTCGGGGGGACTCATAGTGTACAGTCTCCGGAGTGCAACGAGAAAAACAGGGAATCGTCTGTCTCCACTTTCAACACCGTATCCAAGCTCTCTAAAGGGATCCCGTGGAAAATCTCCATGAAGGGCATTCCTTAGTTTGATTATCCTGTTGACCCATACCTGTATTTCCAGTGGCTCCCCGAGGAGGGAAAAGCGCCTGTCGAGGGAAAAGCCCCTACTCAAGTTTAAGTCTCTGAGATAGCCAAGCTGCAGACCCAGCTCAGGAACATTGATGAGAAGACCGTTTTTCCGGAGAACTTTGTAGCCCCTGACAAAAGTAGTGTAGGAGTCTTCGACAAGATCGTCAAGCTCCAGTGCAAAGGAGTAGAGGCTTAGATCGGATAGGCCCAAAACGAAAGTAGACTGGACGTCCAGCAAAAAGAGCGAGTCAATGCTCTGGTTTTCTATCCTTTCCTTTAGCCTCCTTAAGGTTTCACCGGCATCTCTGGCGAGAATATTCACCAAGTGTTTTAAGTCTTTAAGTCCTTTGCTATTCAGACTACTATTCACTGAAACAACCCCCACAGTTACATCTGGTGACTTTTTAACTTTAAAATTATCGAATTCCGAACACCGAAACTTTAATAACCAGAAATGAGGTATGAATATATACTGCTTCATGACAAAGGGGAGTTGGAGGTGTCAAGATGCCCGCTGGAATGACTCCAGGAGTCTTGGGTCTAGGGGCTATTGGAGTTCTTGGAATAATTGTGTTCCTGATAGCCCTGTTTGTAGCTGGTCTCTTCCTGTACTTTGGAGCAAAGATAGTCGGGATCGAAGACGCAACCATCGGCAAGTCAATGATAGCCGTTTTAGGCGGTGGAATATTGGAGGCTATATTGTCGATTGTTCCAGTTATAGGCTGGTTGCTCGGCATAATAGGTTACATCTGGGTCATAAAGGCTGTCTTTAACACAACGTGGCTAAAGGCTTTCCTGGCGTGGATAATGACTATAGTAGTGGTTATCATTACTGCATTCGTCTTGGGCGCAATCATTGGACTCTCCATTTCAGCAGTCCCGTGATTTTATTTTTTCCACTCCTTGCAGTTCATGTCGAGGCAAATCTCGTACTCCCTGCCTTTCTCGCGAATCTTCACAACTGGAGCGCCGTTGCAGCAGGTTTTTCCGGTGGGAATCACTTCTCCGCGCTGGAGGATTGGATAGGTGACGTTGCACTTCGGCCAGTTGGAACAGCCGACGAAGCGCTTGCCGGTTTTCCTGTTGTATTTGAGAACCAAGTCGCCGCCGCACTTGGGGCACTTGCCGAGGACTAAGCGCTTCCTGGAAGACTCGGAGGACTTGGCGTTCTCACCCTTACTGGCACCTGACCTTGAGGAAGTCCCAGAGATCTCAGAGCTCTTTTCAACTTTCACGGAGTCCTTCGAGGTCGTCTCAAGGAGCATCTTTCCAATGTCCAGTTCTTTCTCCTTGAAGACCTTGAGGATTTTAATCAATTGCTCCTTGCTCTCCTCGATTACCTCGTCCCTCTTCGCCTTCCCGGCCATTATCTCCTCCATCTTTTCCTCGAAGGCCCTCGTGAGTTCAACGCTGACTATGTCGGGGACGTTCTTTTCTAGGGCTTCAACGACGCGCATTCCCAGCGGTGTAACTTTTATCTTCTTCTTGCCCTCGATGTAGCCCCTCTGGTAGAGAGTTTCCAAGATTTGCGCGCGCGTTGCCTTCGTGCCGATGCCCAAATCTTCCATTTTCTTGATTACTGCCGCCGGGGAATACCTCGCGGGAGGCTTGGTTTTCTTCTTCTCGCGCTTGATCTGGATAACCTTGACTGGCTCGCCTTCCTTGAACTGGGGAAGGATTACCTCGTCGAACTTGACGTATTTCCCATAGACCTTCAGCCAGCCCTCCTTGAGGGTTCTCGCACCGCTCAGGATGAAGCGATGCCCGTTGGAGTTTATGATCACCCTCATGCTCTCCCTTACTGCCGGCTCCATGAAGAGCGCCAGAAAGCGCCTCACTATTAGGTCATAGAGGTTTTGCTCATCCTTTGTGAGCTCTCCAGGCTTTGGAAGCTCACCGGTGGGATAGATTGCCGGATGCGCCGGGTCTTCCTTCTTGCCCTCGACGGGCTTGAACGTTCCCTTGCCTAAGAGCTCGTGGGCGAAGGGCTTGTACTCCGGCAACTTCGCGATGTTCTGCAGTATGGAGCGGAAGTTGAGGTTCTTGGGGAGCTTCTGTGAGCTTGTCCTCGGATAGCTTGAGAGCCCGCGCTCATACAGGCGCTGTGCGAGCTCTAAAGTCTTCTTCGGGCTGTAGCCGAAGGCCGAATATGCCTCCCTCTGAAGCGTTCCGAGGTCGAAGGGCACTGGTGGGTTCCTCTTCTGCTGTTTTACTTCAACTTTCTCAACGAAGGCCGGCCCCTTCTTGGCCTCGCTGACTATTCTCTTCGCCTCTTCCTCGTCCCATATCTTGTCCTTCTCGTAGGTCGCCGTGTACTGGCTGTTGTTTTTCTCAAGAATCATCTTGATGACCCAGTAGGGCTTCGGCTTGAAGTTCTGGATTTCCTTCTCGCGCTCGACTAGGAACTTTAGGGTTGGCCCCTGAACCCTGCCAGTGGAGAGAACCATCCACTTCCCGCTGGCGCGCTTTATTGCGGATGTTAAGGCCCTTGAAAGGTTCACGCCCCAGTACCAGTCGAGGACGTGGCGCGCTATTCCGGCATCGGCCATCCCGAAGTTTATCGTCGGCTCGAGGTTGTACCAGGCTTTGAGGAGGTCTTTTTTCGTTAAAGCGGAGAACTTCATGCGCTTGGCCTTTGATGGGTCAACACCGCAGGCGTATTTCAGAGCTGTATAACCGATGACCTCGCCCTCGGTGTCGTAGTCGCAGGCGACTATGAACTCGTCGGCGCGCTTGGCGAGTGTTGCCAAAGCCTTGATGTAATCTTTCGCATAGTTCTTGCCCTTTTCGGCGACGTAGACCGGCACCCATTCGATGTCAAAGACAGGGTAGCCGTAGGTTTTGGTTTTCGGGGCGAGGGAGAAGAGATGGCCGACGGCAGGGGCGACGATTACCTTCTTCCCGTCGCGGGTGAACTCGTAGTAACTCACCTTTCCTATCGTCTTCCTGACGGGCTTGCCCTCAGCCAAGGCGTAGGCGATTTTTCTCGCGACGTTGGGCTTTTCGGCTATGATGAGCGTGACCATGAGGCATCCTGAGTGTGTGGGATCGGGGATATAAAAATCCTACTGACACCCGGTTTAGGTTTTTCATGTGTGAAACGAAACGTCCCGAGGTCAGGGATGAGAGACTCCAACAAAACCGCCTGTTTTAAAGTGTACGGAATTGCATGGCCTCTTGAATAGTTAACATTTTGATCAAACTTTTTGCCAGAAAAGTTTCTGTGGTGCCGGGGCGGGGCTTTGAACCCCGGACCTCTCGGTTTCTCAGGCTCCCCCGAAGGGGAGCGGCCCTATGAGCCGAGCGCTCTGACCAGGCTAAGCTACCCCGGCACGGCCCGAGCGCTCGACCTATACCTTTCGGAAGAGCTTTTTAAATCTTTCGATGCCTTAAAGCTTGAAAATGCCGAGGAGCCAGATGCCTATCGCGATGAGCAAAAGCCCAGCGATAACCGAAAGCTCCGCCGAATGCCTCACCATCGCCCTCGAGAACTCCTTGCTCTCCCTCAAGCTCCCCATCGCGAACAGTATCGTGAGCAGGGGGAGGACGAATATCAGGTTGTAGAGGGCGAGGAGGAGAAATACCATCGCGGTCGATGATCTAGCTATAACGGCCGCGTAGACGAGGTAGGGGCCGGCGGAGCACGGGAGGAGGGTCGTGGAAACACTGATCCCCAGTATAAGCGCCCCTATGACGGTCGTATCTGTGGAGAACATCTTCCTGCGAAGGGCCCTCTTGTCACCGGTCCTCGAGCGCTCTGCTATCCCAGTTGCTATGGTGTAGATGCCAAAGGCTATCGCAAAGTAGCCGGCCCACCTGAGGGGAATCCTGCCGGCTATGAACGTCAGGCCCAGCCCAAGGGTGTAGTACGAGATGTAGACGGCGATGACAAAGGATAGGCCGACGAGGTAGAGCCTCCTCTTATCCACGCCCTTCACCGAGAGCGCGATGAGGAAGAGGGTGTACACCGCGAAGGTGCACGGATTGACGGAATCGGTCAGAGCCAGAGAAAGGAACTGCGGTATAAAGTATGCCATGCCTATCAGGGAAAGAACGACA
This sequence comes from Thermococcus gammatolerans EJ3, assembly GCF_000022365.1. Taxonomy (NCBI): domain Archaea; kingdom Methanobacteriati; phylum Methanobacteriota; class Thermococci; order Thermococcales; family Thermococcaceae; genus Thermococcus; species Thermococcus gammatolerans. The sequence continues at coordinate 1,235,106 of NC_012804.1, forward strand.
GCACTTATCCCGAAGGACAGCACGATTATCAGGAGCAGGTACTTGAACTCCCCCCTGCGCAGGATTTCCGCCGGCATGATACCAGCTAAGGAAGGGCCGATATTAGGTTTTCCTAAACCGATGGTTCTCAACCTCAGGAGTTTGAACGCTAGCATCTTCAACCTAAGGTTTAGGAAACCCATAAAATCCGGCCGGCTGAGACTCAAGCGGTGGGAGCATGATCATCTCAAAACCCTGCGTCACGATGAAGGGCGTCGTCATTGGGGCCTACTCGTGGGAGAGGAGGATAAAGCTCGACCTGAAGAAAACGGCCGAGTGTTTGAAGGAGAGGGGCTACGCCGTCAAGAAGCTCCTGCCCGGGATGATGCTCATCGTTGAGATGGAGGGCTATGAGGTGAGCGTTTACCCGAGCGGGAAGATAATTGTCAAGCTCTTAGAGGACGCCAAAAAGGGTGAGGAAATCGCGAGGATTGTTTACGACTGCGCTGGAGTTCTGGAGGTGGTAGCGTGAGGATTCCCGAAGATGTAAGAAAGGACATCCCGCTGACGAGCGAGGTGATTTATTTCGACAACACGGCCACTTCGCTCACGCCCAAACCTGTTGTGGAGGCGATGAACGAGTACTACCTCAGATACCGCGCCAACGTCCACAGAGGTGTTCACAGACTCTCCCAGATGGCGACGCACAGGTACGAGGAGAGCAGGAAGGTGGTTGCGGACTTCATCAACGCGAAGTTCGAGGAGGTGGTTTTCACCAAGAACACGAGCGAGAGCCTTAACCTTGTGGCTCTCGGCCTTGAGGGCATCTTCAGGCCCGGAGATAAGATAGTAACGACTCCCTACGAGCACCACTCGGATTTGCTCCCCTGGCAGAGATTAGCTAAAAAGCTCGATCTCAGGCTTGAGTTCATCGAAGGGGACGACGAGGGCAACCTCGATTTAAGCGATGCGGAAAAGAAGATTAAGGGAGCCAAGCTCGTCGCGGTCCAGCACGTCTCCAACGCGCTTGGCGTCATCCATGAGGTCGAAGAACTCGGAAGGATTGCGAAGGAGGAAGGGGCGATATTCGTCGTCGATGCCGCTCAGAGCGTAGGCCACATGGAGGTAGACGTTAAAAAGCTCCATGCGGACTTTTTAGCTTTCTCGGGCCACAAGGGGCCGATGGGGCCGACTGGAATTGGAGTGCTCTACATCAACGAGGAGTTCTTCGACGTCTTCGAGCCGCCGCTAATCGGAGGTGGAACGATTGAGGACGTTTCCCTCGACGGTTACAAGCTGACCGAGCCGCCGGAGCGCTTTGAAGCGGGAACGCCGAACATAGGGGGAGCGATAGGCCTCGCCGCGGGAATAAGGTACATAGAGAAGATTGGGATAGACAAAATCGAGAGGCAGGAGAGGAAGCTCGTTAAGAGAACCACCGAGGGACTTGATGAGCTCGAAATCCCCTGGTACGGGCCGAGGAACCTCGATAAGCACGCTGGAGTCGTTAGCTTCAACGTCCCGCCGCTCCACCCGCACGACGTCGCGGCGATACTGGATGAGAACAATATAATGGTTCGCTCGGGCCACCACTGTGCCTTACCAGTTATGAAAAAGCTGGGGATAGACGGGACGGTGAGGGCTTCGTTCCACGTCTACAACAGCCTTGAGGAAGTTGAGACGTTCCTTGGAGTCATGGAGGTGCTTGTAAAAAGTTTGAGGGGTTAGATGTGCAACTCCCCCAGCTCCACGTTTATCGTCTCGGGTGTGCGGTAGATGAACGCTCCCTGACCTTTGAGAACGTGCCTCCTCATCGGACCCGGGGGGACGCCGTTGGCCTCGTAGATCATACTCTGAACATCCGGGTCGTGGTAGAGAAGCAGAACCGGACCGGATATGTTCAGTAGGGAATCGGGGGCGTATTCGCTGGCTATGACGGTTGCCCTCTTAAGGGCGGGCTTTGTTAGGAGGGGAAGTCCCGCGCCTCCTGCTGTGGTGTACGTTAAAACCGCTGCGTCGTTGAGGCCCACCATGACTTTCTTTCTCTTCTCAACGGCGGCCGCGAGTATCAGGAAAGCGTTTCCGACGAGGGTTATGCTGTGGGCGTCCCCAAAGTCCACGAGGATGTTTTGGCCGAGTTCCGGCACTTCGCCCGAGTAGAGGAGCTGATCTATGGCCGTGTAGCTCTCCGCGATTACCTCGGAGTACTTTTGACCGGCCTTCAGCGCTTCCGGGACGCTTTCAACTTTCCCGGCCAGGATATCAGAGTAGAGGGTCTCGGTGAGTGCCCGGTCAAGCCCGTAAATGGTCTGTACTATCGTAGCGGCGGTGTAGAAGTCAAAGTAACCCTTTTCGGCCATCTTTACTGGGTCGAGGCCGCTTGGCTGTGTATCCCGGATTTTGAGGACAGTATCGAAGCCCACTCCATCAAAACTTCCCTTCGTGTCAAAAATTATCCTTGAGTATCCCTTCTTATGGTACTCCCCCGCCAGGTACCCAAGGGCTTTGTCGGGGAACGCCTCCATTCCGAATACTTTCAGAGTCCTGCCGTGGTAGGCGGGGTCGTAAAAGACGTCTTCACCTTCCCTCTCAAACAGCTTAACGGCTATTCTACTGTACCTCATGGAGTCCACCGATCCATCCTGGTGAACAAACTATAAACGGCTTCCGCTAGATTACCTTGACCATTCTCTCTCTCCAGGGACCCACCCTGACCCTGATGTAGCCCCTGAACTTCTCATCAACTTCCCTGTCGCCGGTGTAGACCCTCACAAAGCCGTCCTTGACCTTGGAGGGAGTTGCAATGACTATTATGTTCTCCTTTGGAACGTGCCTCAGAACCTCCGCGGAGAACTGCTGGTTCCCCCTGCCGAATAGGAAGTTAAGGCCCCCGATGACGGTGACGATGATCTTCGGGTTTCTCTCAGCAAACTTGAGGAGATCCTTCTCGGCCGCATCCTTCACGAGGAGCCGGGCCTTGCCGTCCTTTATCTCGACTACGTCAACGCCGAGGAGCGTTCCGTCTATACCCAGCCGGTCCTTGAGCTTCTTTATGGTTGAACCTGCCCCCAAGAAGTAGACGCCATCTTCCAGCTCCTCGGCGAGTGCCTCTATTGTTGCGTCGACGTCTTCGGCCTCGTCAGTTTTCGCGGGCTCCTTCGCCCCCTGGAGGAGCATCTCAACGTGGGGCGTGAGGGCCTTTCCGTAGTGCTTTGGCCTTACTTCATCGCGCCTGAAGGCGTTCTCATCGAGGTCCATCACGTCCCTCTCAATTAACGCTGCGTTTCCCCTGATGAACTCAACGAGCAGCCTAGCCGCATCCTCCGGGGATGCCGCAAAGACCCCGGAGAACATCTTAACGCCAGTCGGAATACCGAGGATTGGAATCCTTTTTCCGACGACGCTGAAGACGTCCCTCGCTGTTCCGTCCCCGCCTGCAAAGAGAATCAGCTCAATCCTCCCCAGCATTTCGCGGGCGAGCTCCTTTGTGTCCTCCGGGGTCGTGTCGGGTATCCTTACGCCAAGAACCTCCCGGTAGCCCACTTCCCTGTGCCTGATGACCTCGAAGGGGAATTCAAATTCCCTCAAAACGTTTTCTCCAAGGGGGCCCGGCCCCGTCAGAAACTCAAGCTTCCCGGCCTCTTCATAGCCGCTCAGCTCCCGCAGGAAGAGCCTTGCGAAATCCTCCGCGATGGGCCTCGCACCCCTCCTTATCGCTTCCTCCACGACGCCGTCTGTTCCCTTCAGGGCGACCCTTCCGCCCATCCCCGCTATGGGGTTGACTATGAACCCGATTCTCATCCTTTCTTTCATTCCTATCCCCGTCGAATTTATGAGCGAGGGCTTAAAGGTTTCACCTCATGTACTTCCTCGCGAAGACCGTGAGGAACACCGCCCACATGAACATTCCGAAGAGCGCTTCGAGCGATGCTATTGCCCGCCCAACGCCCACCGGATGGTAGTCCCCATAACCGAGGGTCGTCGCTGTCACTATGCTAAAGTACTCGTAGTCGAGGAAGCCCATACTGCTTGAGAGTCCCCGAACGCTCCCCGTCAGGAAAAATAGGATCGGGAAGAAAACGTTGACCGCGGCCAGCCATATCAGTATCGGCCTCTTCCAGTCGGTTCCGTATTTGCATGTCAAATCTGCGAAAAGCCATTCGAAGAGTATCTCCATCTTTTTAAGAAGCTTCCTCCATCCCCTTCTCCTCGCAGAGGCCTTTATCTTCCTCTTGGCGACCATCTCAAGGTAGTAGTACTCGTCGGCCTTTTCAAAGTCCCCGCTCCGCTCCCAGCTCGTTCTGGCGAGGCGATAGAAGACCTCCTCCGCGTGGGGACTGTTGAACTGACAGTCCTCCACGATAACGAAGCCCTCAACGTTGAGCTCCAACAGTAAAGTTGGAAGGACAGTGAGGTTCCAGGTCGGCGATATCACGAGCGTTGATCTGCGCAGGATGAAGTTGCTCTCGATGCGGACGTGAACGAACTCCGGCGAGAGGAGCCTGCTCTGCCTTATCTCGACGTGGCCGAAGACCTCAAGGTTTTCCAGGGTTAACCTTCCGGAGAAGCCCCTCACGGTGAGCCTGACCTGCCTCTTGAACCTCGGAGCTGTGTCGAAGCGTACGTCCCTCAGAACGAGCTCTCTCGCCCTGACCATCCGGGCTTTCCCCTCGGATACGCTGACGCCGTGCTCCTCGAGGATTTTCCTGAGGAGGGGGTAGCGGGTGTTTATCCCGATCTTCCTCACGTTCTTGAGGCCCGATATCTCGATGAATCCTATGATCTCCTTTCTCTCCCCGTATGCCGCCTCTTCTCCTCCTTCTCCCCCACCAACGTAGCGGGTGGAGTTTACCATGAGGTACTTAACGTCGGAATCGCGGACGGCTATGTGGCCGCTGAAATCAACACGGAGTATGTTGAGGCCGAACACCTTCGAGTCCTTGAACAGGAGAACTTCCAGTTTCGTGTCAAATACAATGACCCTCTCTATCGTCGAACCGACCACCACGAGACCCTTGATGGAAGAGCCGTCCACTATGAGGTTCTTGATGTGGGAGTTTCTAAAGACGAGCACCCTCTCGGATGTGAAGTCCTTTATCGTAACGTCGTACAGGTAAACTCCCTCAAAATAGCTCTGACCGGCCTTGAGTCTCTCCGCGAACTTCTCGGCCTTGATCCGCTTTATCTCTTCACCGAGAAGTCGCTCGCCCTCATCGTAGGGAATATGGAGGGGACAGTACTTCGATCCCTCAACCGGCTTTAGCCTGCACTTTTTCCCGTTGCTGTAGACGTACTCACACAGCGCTACTCCCCCCTGAAGAGTTCATAGATCAGGACGTCCACGAAGCCTTCCCCCGGAACGTACTGGTGTTTTCTCAGCCTGCCAACGAGCCTGAATCCGTTCTTTTCGAGAACACGGGCAGAGGCTACGTTTGAACTGAAAACACGGGCGTAGAGCTTTCTGAGGTTGAGCCACTCGAAGGCGTATGTGATCGCGAGAGAAACGGCCTCGGTCGCATAACCCTTCCCCCAGTGCTCCGGCCCGAGGAAGTAACCAAGCTCGGCGTTTCCACTGTGGAGATCAACGTTATGGAGGCCGATGAGGCCGAGGAGCGTCTTTTCCTCGTTCTTTATGATGGCAAAGACCTTCTCTCTCGCCTTTTCCCGCCTTATTGCCTCATACCACTCCATCTCGTCCTCGAAGAAAAAGATCTCGTGGGGTTTCGTGAGGTATCTCCTGACGGCCCTGTCGTTGTACCACCTCCACAGCAGGTGAACGTCCTCTCTCATCGGGACGGCGAGGCTGACTTTCCTCCCCTCGAGTATGGTCGGCCTCATCGCAAGCACCTTAAACTTAAAAGGGTCGTCCCGTATTTAAAACTTGATGGAGAGGGAGAGACTCATAGACATCGTCGCGAGGATACTTCGAAGGTCTGGCCTGAAGGTCGCGAGGGTCGAGCTTAGGGGAGGGTGTTTTGACCTCGTTGCGAGCGGACTCTTCACGCTCCTCTTCATAAAGGTCGTTACCAACATCGACACGGTTACGCCCGAACAGGCGGAGGACCTGAAGAGGCTGGCCAAGCTTTTCAAGGCGACTCCGATGATAGTGGGTGTGCGAACCAAGAACTCGGAGATAGAGGAGGGAGTCATCTACGAGCGCTTCGGGATATACGCCCTCAATCCAGCGACGCTCTACCGGGTTTTGATAGAGGGCGAACTTCCGGCGATATTTGCGGAACGCGGCGGCCTCTACGTTCGGATCAACGGGGAACTGCTGAAGAAGCTTCGTGAGAAGCACGGCTACTCAGTGGGGGAGCTGGCATCCCTCCTCGGGGTTTCGAGGAAGAGCCTCCTGAACTACGAGCGGAACGAGCAGGCGGTTTCGCTGGAGGTTGCGCTCCGGATGGAGGAGCTCTTTGACGAGCCCATAGCCGAACCGATCGACGTTCTAAGGGCAAAGGTCGACGTCGAGCTGAAGCCAGCGGAGCCGGAAACGCCCCTTGAGCAGGAGGTCTTTGAGAAGCTCAAAGAGCTCGGCATGGGAGTGGTCAAGGTGAAGAGGGCCCCCTTCAACGCCCTTTCAAGGGAAGACGAGGTCACGATTCTAACGGGGATAGACGAGAAGAAGACGCGCTCGACAGTCAGGAGGGCTGAGATGGTCGCTGAGGTCGGGAGAATCATCAACACGGGCGGCCTCTTTGTCCTGGAGAAGTCAAAGATGGAGGTCGTTTCCGAGGTTCCGCTGATCCCCAAAGAGAGCCTGAAGGAGATAAAGGACGTGGACGAACTCATAGAGCTCATCGAAGGCCTCAAGAGGGAGATAAGGAAGAGCATTTAGGAAAAGAGAACGTCCCTCCAGACTTTCTGGAGCTTCTCCACGTATTCCTCGGGTGAAGCTATGAGAACGGCCCATCTGGGGGTCTGCCGCCTCTTGAGTGCGTTGGCAAGGGGCGTTACCTTGGTCAAGGGCTCAAGCTCGCCGTTGTCCATAAGCACGTTTATCTCGGTCGCCTTAAGCCTCGGCTCGCTGAGCATCAGATCGGCGATGCTGAACTCGAGGATGACCTCTCCCTCCCTTGCCCCGACCTCACTCGCGAGCTTTCTTTCAAGTTCTTGTCTCTTCTTCACGTTGCGATAAGCTGCCAAAAGCTCCCTCTTCTCCTCCGAGCTGAGCTCCCCTGCCCCAGCCAGAACGGCAGCCTTGTAGAGGTTCCTGTATTTGACCCTCTTCACGATCTCCGATGGGAAGCCTTCGAGATCCTCCAGCTCAACAAGAACCCGGCAGTCTATCATCTTCCAGAAGTCCCAGAGGTGCCCCTCCTCAAGGGCGAACTCCAGGGCCCTGGTCAGCATCCCCTCCGCTATCTTGACTGTGTGGTGGAAGTAGACGCGCGAGTACATGAGCGAGCGCGCTACCATCATGCCCTCAACCGCCTCAACTCCCTTCTCCTCGACGACGAGCTCACCGTCGTGGATCGTCAGGACCTTCAGCAGTCTCTCCATATCTATTATCCCGTGAGCAACCCCGGTGTAGTGGGCGTCTCTGATGAGGTAGTCTATCTGATCGACGTCGACATCGCCGTGAAGGGCCTGACCCAGGTACCTCCTCTCATGCTTTCCAAGGATTAGATCGGCGACGGCCTTCGGATCGATGCCCCACCTCTCCAGTATCTCAGGTATCTCCCCACCACCGTTTCCCTCCGTTATGTCTATCTTGCCAAGGATTATCCGCTGGCCGAGACGCATGTGGTCGTATTCCTGCGTGTAGTGCTTGTAGATACTCTCAAACGTGTGACTGAAGGGGCCGTGTCCGATGTCGTGGAGCAGGGCGGCCGTTTCGAGGAGGAGGGCCTCGTCCCGGGGTAAGCCAAGCTCGGCAGAAAGCCTCTTGGCCACGTTCCAGGCCCCGAGGGAGTGCTCAAAGCGGGAGTGGTTGGCGCCTGGATAGACCAGAAACGCGAGACCGAGCTGCCTGATGTGCCTGAGCCTCTGAAACTCGGGGGTTTTCACAACGTCGAGGACAACACCGTCTATTTTCATACTTCCATGTATGGCGTCGTGTATGACCTTTGCCATGCACACCACCCGGGAACAGTTGCCAACGGACTTAAAATAGTTTTCCGCAGAAGGACAAAAGATCAAGGGAAAAATAGGACGAAATTCATCGGTACTCGCGCTCCAGGTGCATCTGTTCCACCTTCCCGATGTTTATCACCCGCAGTGTGCGGAACGTTTTTTAACACCGGCAGGGCAAGATACGAGCGGGGGAAGAGGAATGGAAGGCATATTCCGGCTCACCGACTTCAACTTTTATAACAAAACGGTGTTCCTGCGGGTCGATCTTAACTCACCGCTCAAGGACGGAAGGATAATCAGCGACGCGAGGTTCCGGGCGGTTCTTCCGACCGTGCGGAAGCTCCTCGAGGACGGGGCCAAGGTCGTCGTCGCCACCCATCAGAGCAAACCGTACAAGAGCGACTACGTGACGACTGAGGAGCACGCTGAAATACTCGGAAGGCTCCTTGGTACTGGAGTTGAGTACGTTGAGGATATCTTCGGACGGCTCGCGCGCGAGAGGATAAGATCCCTAAAGCCCGGCGAGGTTCTAATGCTCGAAAACCTCCGCTTCTCCGCTGAGGAGATCTTCTACAAGCCGCTCGAGGAGTGTGAAAAAACCCACCTCGTCAGAAAACTCGCCCCCCTGTTGGACTACGCTGTGAACGACGCCTTCGCCGCTGCCCACAGGAGTCAGCCTTCCCTGGTGGGCTTCGCCCGGCTCATGCCAACGGTTGCAGGCTTTCTCATGGAGAAGGAACTCATGGCCTTAGAAAAGGCCTACGAACACGGTGAGAGGCCTAGGGTTTACGTGCTCGGCGGAGCCAAGGTCGATGACTCTCTGAAGGTTGCGGAGAACGTTCTGAGGAAGGGAAAGGCCGACCTCATCCTGACCGGGGGTTTGGTGGCTAACGTTTTCACCCTCGCCAAGGGCTTCAACCTCGGCGATGCCAACATCATGTTCCTCGAAAGAAAGGGCCTCCTCGAGCTTGTGGAGCGGGCCGAGAGAATACTCGACGAGTTCTATCCCTACGTCAGAACACCGGTTGATTTTGCCGTCGATGTGAACGGCGAGCGCGTTGAGGTCGATCTCCTAAGCGATGAGAAGGAACTCTTCGACCGCTATCCCATACTCGACATAGGCTCCAGGACGGTTGAGAAGTACCGCGAGATACTCCTGAAGGCGGGAACAATCGTCGCCAACGGCCCAATGGGAGTTTTTGAGCGTGAGGAGTTCGCCCTCGGAACGGTGGGGGTCTTCAGGGCGATAGGGGAGAGCAAAGCGTTCAGCGTTGTAGGCGGCGGTCACTCGATAGCGAGCGTCTACCGGTACAACATAACCGGAATAAGCCACGTCTCGACTGGAGGGGGAGCGATGCTGAGCTACTTCGCCGGCGAGAGCCTACCTGTCATCGAGGCCCTGAAGGAGAGCTATCGGCTCTTCAAGGCCCGAAATTGAGAGATGGCCTTTCCGCCACCCGTTCTGGAAGGTTCAAAAGCGGAGGCCAATCAATCACTTCCGGCGTTGATGGTCGGAGCCCTTGCCACCTAAAAACGCCTCCACGCCCCGAAGTATTCCCTCCATTCCCTCACCCGCCGGCTTGGGGATGAAAACGTCGGCTATCGGGGTTATCCCGCTCCTCTTCGGGTTTATCTCTATCACCCTTCCCCCGTGCTCCTTGACGACGTAGGGGATGTATGCGGCCGGATAAACGACCCCGCTCGTGCCTATGACGAGAACGACATCAGCCTTAGAGGCCAGCTCAAAGGCCCTCTCGAGTGCATCCTGCGGAAGGGGCTCGCCGAACCACACCACGTCCGGCCTTAGAAGGGATCCACACCGGGGACACCTCGGAAGATCCTCCGAGGTCAGGAACTCCTCGAGTCTTCCGCTCTCCTTCAGGTTTTCCCTGTAGGCACAGGAGGTACAGCGAACCCGAAAGATGTTGCCGTGAAGCTCTATCAGGTTTTCCGTTCCCGCCTCACGGTGGAGGTCATCAACGTTCTGAGTTATTACAGCTTTGATGATCCCCATCTTCTCGAGCCTCGCAAGGGCCAGATGGGCCCGGTTCGGTCTGGCCTTCGCTATGAGCCTCATTCTCCATTTGTAGAACTCCCACACCAGCTTGGGGTTTCTCCTGAAAGCTTCGGGAGTTGCCAGTTCTTCAGGTTTATAGTTCCTCCAGAGCCCGTTGGCGTCCCTGAAAGTGGGAACGCCGCTTTCTGCGCTTATCCCCGCGCCGGTGAAGGCTATGGCGAACTTCGCCTTTGCCAAAATCCTTCCGGCTTCCTCGCAGAGCATGATCCCCTTTGGGAGGCAAAACTTAAATTTTTAACTGACCAATTCTAAACGTTAAGATGGCATTCGAGTGGGTGTCGCCGATGGCTCCAATGGAAAAGGGGCTATTATCCATATTCTTCTGGGGCTGCACATAACGTCCTTCTACGAGTTCCTGAGGGAGAACATCATCGCGTACTACGTTCTCTCGGCGATGCTCCTGACGACGATCGGAGCAATCACCATAATGTCCATACGTAAGGAGGAGGTGGGATGAATGTGGTGGGAAAAACCCGGTCATCTGCGAACTGTTGGTAACAGGCTTTTCATCGGGGAGCACGACGTCGTTGAGCTCGCCGAAAAACACGGAACGCCCGTTTACATCTACAACCTGGGCAGAATACGGGACAACTACCTCAGAATGACTGATGCCCTCAAGAAAGCAGGGTTCAGGGAATGGAGGATACACTACGCGATGAAAGCGAACAACAACAGGGAAGTCCTCGGATTGATCAGGGAGCTCGGCGGTGGAATAGATGCCACCTCGCCGGGTGAGGTTAAGCTCGCAAGGGAGATCGGCTTCGAGGACGATGACATAATATTCACGGGAACATCCCTCAGCAACGGTGACCTTGAATTCCTCGCCAAAACGAAAGTGCTCATAAACTTCGACTCCATCTCCTCTCTGAGACGCTTCAACGGCGAGGAAGGGCGAAAGGTCGGCCTCAGGATAAACACCGGCGTCGGGATCGGCAGGGTTGAGAAGACCACAACTGGTGGGCTAGAGGCAGGGAGCATTCCCGTCAAGTTCGGAATCTCCGGAAAAGCCATTGACCGGGCCTTTGATCTGATAGAGGAGAAGGGCTTCGAGCTTCACTGCCTGCACCACCACGTTGGCTCGGACTGGGTTGGGGAGAAGATCGGCAGATACTTCCAGGCACTGGACAACCTCCTCAAGGTGGCCGAAAAGGCAGAGGCTCGCTTCGGCGGATCCGTTGAGGTTATCGACCTCGGAGGGGGTTACGGAGTTCCCCACAGTGCCGAAGAGGAAGAGTTCCCCGTTTACGAGTTCTTTCAGCGGGTTAAAGAGCACATGGAGGAGTACGGCTTCGGCGACCTCAAAGTCATCGTGGAGCCTGGAACCTACCTTGTGAGTGACGCCGGCATTCTGGTGGCCCAGGTCAACACAGTGGAGGAGAAGAACGGGAGGATTTTCGTGGGTGTTGACGCTGGTTTAAACGTCTTCAACTCGCCCGCCCTCTACAACTACTATCATGAAATTGTGGTCTGCAACAGGGTCTCCAGCGAGGAGAAGATGGTCGCCACCGTTGTCGGGAACATCTGCGAGAGCGGAGACATATTTGCGGTAGACAGGGAGCTGCCTAAGATAGAGGAAGGGGACTACATAGCCATACTGAACGCCGGGGCCTACGGATACGTCATGGCCAACAACTACAACCTCCGCCCCAAGGGAAAAGAAGTCGTCGTTGGCCGGTCCCGTTCGATTTTCTGATTAATTCTTCCTATCCTGTTTGGAGACTTCCAGAGTCTTCGAACGTTTTTTGAATTTTCATTCAGATTTTCGTGGGAGGGTTTAAATTGTATTCATTTGGACATTGAACGGGGTGAGAGAGATGCCGGTCTCGGAGGGAGTTGAGAGAAAAAAGGTCACCACGTCACACGGTCGCTATTACTCCGCAAGAATAGCGGCGCAGAGGCGGAAAAAACTCATAGTGATCCAGAACATCAGACGGAGGAAGGGAATTCGGGGACTGAGGACAAGCACGATACACGTCGAGAAGAAGCGCATAACCCGGGGGGAGGCTCTGGCAATCCTCGTGGGGACTCAGATAGGTGCGGGAGTACTGGGCCTACCATATGCCGCCAGCAAGGTCGGTCTCATCCCAGCGCTGGCAGTGCTCATCGGCGTGATGTTCCTCATGCTCTGGACGGGCCTCATCGTCCTCAGGTTCTCGGCAGGAATGGGCGGGGCACAGATGAGCACGGTAGCCCAGAGAACCCTCGGAAGGGTCGGTGGCTGGCTGATGTACGTGAGCATCTCCATAATGAGCTTCGGAGCTATCTTAGCATACATAGCTGGAATGGGAAGCGTCTTCGCGGGCCTCTTCGGGATAAACGAAACGGTTGGAGCGTTCGTCTTTTGGGTTTTGGCCTCGTTCGTCGTCTATCACGGCCTCGAAGCCAGCGGAAAGACGGAGCTGGCGATGAGCTACGTCATGCTGGCGCTCTTCATAGCGGTTACCCTCATGCTGATTCCCCACGCGAAGGTGAGCAACGGCCTCTATGCAGACCTCTCGGGAATCCTGAGCATAACTGGTGTCGCAATCTTCGCACTCGGCTGCCACACGGTAATCCCAGACGTTTACAAGGGCCTCGGAAGCTACGAGGAGACCAAGAAAGTCCTCGTCTGGGCGTTCATAATACCGACGGCCATCTACGCGGTATTCATGGTCGCCTTCCTCCTCGCCTTCGGCAGGAACACGCCCCAGATAGCCACGCAGGGCCTTGAGCTCCTTTACGGCCACCTTGGAAGAATCGTCGGCAATCTCATCCCGCTCCTGGCAATAACCACGAGCTACATCGGAATCGCCTTGGCTCAGCAGAGCAACAACGAGGAGTTCGTGAGGCTCAAGAGGCCGATAGCGTGGGGTCTGACGGTAATTCCACCCGCTCTGGTTTACTTCGCCGGCGTCAAGAACTTCGCTGACGTCTTGGCTTTCGCTGGCGATACTGGAGACATGATGGCCTTCATAATCCTACCGGTACTCATCTGGCTCGTCGACAGGCTGAGGCGTCGGTGAGCCATTTATTAATGTACTTTTTTGTGCGTGTGGACAGCTGTGGTAAGGTTTATATCCACGTCGTTCAAAGCACAATCGAGGTGTTTCCCATGAGCTACCGCGAATACCGCGACAGGGTTCTGAACTTTATTGAGGACCACGAGCACTGGAGGGCCCACACGATAAACCTCATAGCGAGCGAGAACGTGACCTCTCCGAGCGTAACAAGAGCGGTGGCGAGCGGTTTCATGCATAAGTACGCCGAGGGCTGGCCGAGGCAGAGGTATTACCAGGGGTGCAAATACGTTGACGAGGTCGAACTGATTGGAGTGGAGCTCTTCACGAAGCTCTTCGGGAGCGATTTCGCTGACCTGAGACCGATTTCCGGAACCAACGCCAATCAGGCGGCTTTCTTTGGCCTCACCCAGCCGGGAGACAAGGCTATAGTTCTCCACACCAGTCATGGTGGACACATAAGCCACATGCCCTTCGGGGCGGCGGGAATGAGGGGGCTAGAAGTCCACACCTGGCCCTTCGACAACGAGGCCTTCAACATCGACGTTGACAAGGCCGAGAAGCTCATCCGCGAGCTCGAGCCGAAGATAGTCGTCTTTGGCGGCTCGCTCTTCCCGTTCCCGCACCCGGTCAAAGAGCTCGCACCCGTCGCTAAGGAGGTTGGAGCCTATGTTATGTACGACGCAGCACACGTCCTCGGCCTCATCGCCGGAAAGCAGTTCCAGGATCCGCTCCGCGAGGGAGCCGACATAATCACCGCTTCGACCCACAAGACCTTCCCCGGGCCACAGGGCGGTGTAATCCTCTACAAGAAGTTCGGTGAAACGGAGGAGATAGCCAAGCTCCAGTGGGCCATCTTCCCAGGTGTGCTGAGCAACCACCACCTCCACCACATGGCCGGAAAGGTAATCACCGCCGCAGAGATGCTGGAGTACGGTGAGAAGTACGCGGCCCAGGTCGTCAAGAACGCGAAAGCTCTGGCCGAGGCGTTAGCGGAGGAGGGCTTCAAGGTCATCGGCGAGGACAAGGGCTACACCGAGAGCCACCAGGTCATAGTTGACGTTTCAGACCTCCACCCCGCTGCTGGAGGCTGGGCCGCACCGCTCCTTGAGGAGGCCGGCATAATCCTCAACAAGAACCTCCTGCCCTGGGACCCGCTTGAGAAGGTCAACGAGCCGAGCGGTCTGCGCATAGGCGTCCAGGAGATGACCCGCGTTGGAATGTTCGAGGACGACATGAAGGAGATTGCTCACTTCATCAGGCGCGTCCTCATCGACAAGGAGGATCCGAAGAAGGTCAGGCGCGACGTCTACGGCTTCCGCGCCGAGTTCCAGAAGGTATACTACTCCTTCGACCATGGCCTGCCGCTCAGGGAATGATTTCTTTCTCCTTTTCTTCCCCCGTCGGAAAAACGTTATAAGTTCCCGGAGCGTAGTTTATTCTCGTGCGGTGCCCGGCCTTCGTCAGCCATGCACCCCCTGGTGGTTGAACGGCCGGGTGCCGCACAGCCATCAGAACTTTATCTCGGCCCCGTATTCTTCGATGTTCAGTGACTTCAAGACCTCCAGACAAGGCCTTTTGTCCAATGTCAGAACCCTAGTGCAGTGCTCCCTCAGCTCGTTGAGGGTTTTCCCGGAGATCAGGTCTCTATTCACGAAGTAGACCGTTACCCGCTCCGGGTTTCCCAGATGAGGGCGAACGAGATATCCGAAGATGCGCTCTTTTTCACGGAGATCGTTCTCATAGCTGGCGAGCACCTTTTCAAACCCCACTATGAGCCGAAAGCCTTTCTCCTCTCCGATCCTGGCCAGTATTGCCTCGTAGTGCTTCTTTCTAACAGGGGGCTCCTTGGTCAGATCCACCTTTCCGACGACAGAGCCAGTTTTGATTATTCCTCCCATCTTCACTACGATAGCGCTGTCGATAAGGCCCGTGTCGAGTCCCATTATCTTGAGGTGTGCCCTAAGGACGTGGAGCTGGTCGAGCTCGTCGAGGATCATAAAGGGTTTTCCAAGGTTTGCCAAGGCCCTGAGGAACCGGTAGAACAGGATGTGAACGGGGGTCGTCGATGAGTACTCGACGAGAACATCCTCCCCGGGCTTCAATCTCCCCACAAACTCACCGAGTGATATTTCGAGTTTCGTCAAATACCTCACCAATAGAGACTATGATCTTCGGCGTAAAAAGCTTTCTAGGTTCGTTTTTCAAACACATAAAAGTACCGCTCGAGGCTCTTGTGCACCCGCTGATAGTACCTTCCCAGGGTAATGAAGCCTCTTCTCTCTGCCTCCGCCTTCCCGTCAAAACTCGCTGGAAACGCTATTGCAAGCCTCCCACCCGGCCTTAAAACGCGGTAAACGCTCTCCAGCACCTTCCGGTAAAGGTCTTCCCTCCTCCTCCCAGCGAGAGTCGCAGCGGTTCCATAGGGCGGGTCGGTGGCGACTGCCTCGAACTCCTTTCCGGGGAAGACTTCTTCAAGCCTCGTTGCATCGCCGAGCCTGAGTTCGTAATCCTTCACGCCGTAGTGGCGAAGGTTTCTTTCGGCGCCCTCAACCATCTCCGGCCTTATGTCCACCCCATAGACCTTGAGCCCAAGGAGACCGGCCTCGATGAGTATCCCTCCCGCTCCCATCATGGGATCGAGGAGCTCTCTCTGAGCTTTTGTCAGGTTCACCAGCGCACGAGAAACCCTCGGGTGGAGCGAGATCGGCCTGAAGAAGGGCCTGTGATGAGCTTTTCGTCTCTCGAAGTCCTTGGGGTCAAAGAAGCGTAACCTTATCCCCGCGTAGAGCTTCTCACCACAGTAAACCCTCACGACCGTGTCGGGTCTTGAGAGGTTGACGCGAAAGCCTTGCGAGTGAATCACAGCCCCGAGCTTCCTCGGAAGGTCGAGAACGTTAAAGCGGCAGTTGGCCATCGTTTCCGTGTCCACCTTGAAGGTTCCCCGGATCGGCCACTCCATCTCCTTGGCCTTTTGGAGGAGATCATCGACGGAATCTGCCTCCACAAAAAGCTCGCCGTACTCGTGGGCAAGGCCTAAGCGATCCAGAAACGGGAGGGCCCTCTCGGGGGCACCAACCTTGAGGAAGAGGTAGTCCTGGCCGAGTACCTCTCCTCCCCCGAGTTCAAGCATTGCCTTCACTTCGTCCCTCGCCATCTCCGGTAGGTTGCCGAGTATCTCAACGTACAGCTTCCTCACCGCAGACCCCCCACTTATTCGCGCCTTAACGTTACAGGACGTTGAGGTACTTATGCACCTGGAAACTAAGCCCAACGTTCTTCCTGCCGAGGATCAATGCAGCCTCGCGGTAAAGATCCATGAGCCTTCTCTGGCAGATCTCAATCGGCTCCCTCGGCTGGATTACGAGCGGAGCGAGGCCCTTCAAAAGCTCCGCGTACCAGCGGACGTTTTCGATCTTCGTTTCCGGGGTGACCACGAGCTTGGCGTAGACCTTCACGCCGGCTTCCCTCAAAATCCTTATGCTCTCGACCTCGCGGAGAACCAGGGAGCGCCAGTCTTCCGTTGCCCTGGCCGTCTCGTCCTTTATGTCCACGCTCGCATAATCGGTGAGGGGGGCGACTTCCTCTATGAGCTCCGGCAGGCCACCGTGAGTTTCGAGGAAGTTATCGAAGCCGAGGCTTTTCATGCGTTCCATGAGGGCTTTTAAAGGCTTCACCTGAAGGGTGGGCTCTCCCCCGGTGTAGCTTATCGAGTGTATATCGCCGGTATCGAGGCGCAGAACTGCATCAACCACATCCTCAAGCTCCGCCGGATTGGGTTTGTACTCGAACTTCGCGGTGAAGGGCTCCACCTCGTACCTCCAGCGGGAAACGCGGGAAGGGTCGATGTACTCCCTGGAATCACACCAGGCACAGTTAAGGTCGCAACCTGCAAAACGGACGAAAATCTGCCTCCTGCCGAATGCAGAGCCCTCAACGCTTCCCCCTTCACCCTGCCAGCTGTTGAAGACCTCGGCCATTATGAGCTTCATAGTTCCACCTCACAGGCTCTCAACATCAATACCCCTGACCTTCTCGCTCACGTAACCCTCGAGGATTTCGACTCTGACTTCCCTCTCCTCGCCGGTGAAATCCGCCATGAGCTGAACAGCCCTCGCGTAGTCCCAGAGGCGCCTTTTCGCCTCGGCCGTAACCGCTTCGGCCATCACTATGAGTTCTTTTTCCTCCGGATGGGCGCTCATCCACTCGATCACTTTTCTCGCGTCCTCCTCCGTGAAGGTTCCGCGCTTCTTGAAGAGCACCGCGACCACCTCATTATGCGATTACATAATGACCCAATTATTGAATTGTGCTATTATGTCAGAGGTACTTGAGGAGCAGGCCAACGGCCTCCTCGAAGATCTCCCTGTCTTTACCCTCCAAAACACTCTCCAGGTAGTTTAGTGAAACGAGGTTCAGTATGATGTAGGCGGTGTTCCTGTCAAGACCCAAGGAGTAGGCATCGTAGTAAACCCTCTCCTCGCCGAGGGCCTCATTCATGAGATCGACGTAGTTCGCTATGTCCTCAACGCTCAGTTCGTCCCACTTGGACTCCATCTCGTCGAAATACCTCTCAAGGATCCGTATTCTCTCCAGATCGAGCTTGAGCAAACCTTCAACGAAGGGAAACTCACCGACACGAAAAACCTTCATTCCCTCCTCGTCCTTTATCCCGAGCTGATCCCAGAGGACGACACCCTCGACGGGGTTGTGGCCGTATTTGCTGGCCAGGTATGAGAACGCCTCCAGCGCGAGGTCGAGATCGTTTATGAATGCTTCTTCGTCCTCGAAGCGGACTATCCTGCTCACGGTACCAACCATGTCGCGCACCGGTTCTTGGAGCGGTGAACGGGTTATAAGGGTTTGGCTAGGAAAGACTTTTATCGGGAAACTCATAACGTTCCAGTGCCCGACGAGTATTGGGTTGCGATGACGTCGGGATCCCCAGGGGGGCGACAGCCCCAACGCCCCCCTTCTGAAAAGTTAAAAAGCTGACACCGTTTTTTTAATTATGCGTGTGCTCTGGGAGAGGGAAATCCCTGCCAAGGACATCGTGGTCTCACCTCGACCTGTGTGGAAGTGCAGAGCCTGCCCGATGTACGGCAAAAGGCCGGGCTGTCCTCCCCATGCCCCCGACTGGAGGGAAGCCAGAGATTGGGTCAGGTCATTCAGACGCGCCCTACTCGTGAAGTTCGAGATCAACATGGACGACTTCGAGAACGAGAAAAGAAAGGCAATCCTCTGGCTTCTTGACAGGGAGAGGGAGCTCTTCCGGCAGGGAAAGCTCTACGCAATGGCCCTCTTCCCCGGAAGCTGCAACCTCTGCGACGACTGCCCCTTTGAAAGGGGCGAACCCTGCAGGATGCCCGAGAAAGTGAGGCCGAGCTTGGACGCCATCGGTGTGGAGCTGAGCTCCCTCGTCGAGATAAAGTTCTCGGAGAGCGTCCTGTACGGCCTGATAATGGTTGAGTAGGTGGTGTTATGACCGTCCATGTAGCCCTGCTCGGAAGGACGCCCTGGGCCCTCGTGAACACTTACTACGCCTCTGTGATGAGGGGATCCCGGCCGAGGGCCGTTTACGTGGTGACGGAGCGGAGGTACTCCCGATCCCTCCCGAAGATCGTCGAGGCCCTGAGGGAGATCTCAAGGGCTTACGGCTTCGAACCGGCGATAGAGACGAGGGTCATCGATGACGACGACTTTCAGATGGCGGATAGGGTCTTCCGCGAGCTTTTCTCGGAGATAGATGGCGAAGACGTGATTCTGAACATGACTTCCGGAAGGAAGGCCCTCGTGGCGGCCGCGATAGTCCAGAGCAGGAACTGCAACCTGAGGGAGATCCTCTACATGGCACTGCTCGACGTGGCCTTTCCAAACAGGCCCTACATGATGCTGCCCATCCACATGCAGAGGCTCAAAAACTTCCTCGGTGATGGCAATGATTGAGGTCGTGATAGAGAAGCCCGAGCTCCAGATACTGATAAACCTCCTCCAAAGGAGCGGAATCACCGTGAGCTACCCCCTCTATGAGATACCCCTCTTCTCGGCCAGGGAAAGCGAGAGGGGCTACACCCTCAGCGTTCTCGCGGGGAGGCATGACTTCAAAGGCAGGCACCCCGAACTTCCCTCCTACTCTGACTTCTACGAGACCTTTATCTCGTCCGGCATAATAACCTACGACAACATAGACGAGTTCGCCAACATGCTCGAGGTGTACCGGGTTCTGCGGAAGGGCGTCTCCTTCGCCCCCGACACGAACCTCTTCTACCACCGCTTTATCTCCTCCTACCGGCCGCTCGACGGTTATCAGATCGTCGTCGCCGAGGACGTTAAGAACGAGATCGAGGCGGCGATGAACTACAAGTACAGGCGCCAGCTCCTCGTGGAGATCTCACGTGAGGTGAAGAACGGCCACCTGCTCCATGAGCTCTCCAACAGGAGAACCAAAAAGGCCAGAAAAGCTGCCTACATAGCCCTCAAGGAGTTTGAGGCCCTTAGGGACAGGATAATAATAGCCGAAAGGTACGGAAGCGGCCACAACAACGACGAAGTGATAGTGAAAACCCTCAAGCACTTCGACGAGATGAGTCCTTCTCTGCTCGTTTTCCTGACGGCTGACCTGGCAATAACTGACGTGGCCAGGATGGAGGGCCTCGAGTACTTCCTCTTCGAGTACCCCACGAAAGAGCTTGGAACACACGAGGTGTCAGCCTACCAGCTGAGAACATTAATCTTTAACCTCGCGGCCGTTTTCGGCGTTATTGATCTCAACGGGACAATAATCTACGGTGAGTTTGGAGGAAAAAGAAAGCTCAACGAACTTAAGCTCCTGTTCCGGGACGAGGACCTGTTCCAGAAATTCCTGTTCCACCTGAACCTCTGCAGGCGTCTTGAGACCATAATGAGGGGATAACCTTAAGGTACATAAAAGCACTTCGATGTCCATCTTTTCGGTGAGGTAAGATTATAAACATCGCCGCGAAGGTAGAGCGGTGATGCTCATGGCGCTGAGCGACAGACTCGAGCTCGTCAACCCTTCTGAGATTAGAAAGCTCTTTGACCTGGCCGCCGGTATGGAGGACGTCATTTCTCTTGGAATTGGCGAACCGGACTTTGACACGCCGGAGCATATAAAAGAGTACGCAAAGGAGGCCCTTGACAGGGGCATGACTCACTACGGCCCCAACGCAGGCCTGCCGATGCTCCGCGAGGCGATAGCGAGGAAGCTCAGGAAGCAGAACGGCATCGAGGCCGACCCCAAGAGCGAGATAATGGTGCTCGTTGGGGCGAACCAGGCCTTCATAATGGGCCTTGCCACGTTTTTAAAGGACGGGGAGGAAGTCCTCATACCCAGTCCGATGTTCGTCAGCTATGCCCCGGCCGTTATTCTCGCCGGAGGAAAACCGGTTGAGGTCCCGACCTACGAGGAGAACGAGTTCCGTCTTTCCGTTGACGACCTCGAGAAGCACGTGAGCGAGAAGACGAGGGCGCTCATCATAAACTCCCCCAACAACCCCACCGGCGCGGTTCTGACCAAGAAGGACCTTGAAGAGATCGCGGACTTCGCGGTAGAGCACGACCTCATCGTCTTCAGCGATGAAGTTTACGAGCACTTCGTCTACGACGGAGCGAGAAACCACAGCATCGCTTCCCTCGACGGCATGTTCGAGAGGACGATAACGATAAACGGCTTCTCCAAGACCTTCGCCATGACGGGCTGGCGGCTCGGCTTCGTCGCGGCCCCGGCCTGGATCATCGAGAAGATGACACGCTTCCAGATGTACAACGCCACATGTCCCGTTACGTTCGCCCAGTACGCCGCTGCCAAGGCCCTTGAGGATGAACGGAGCTGGAAGGCCGTTGAGGAGATGCGGAAGGAGTACGACAGGAGGAGAAAGCTCGTTTGGAAGCGTCTTAACGAGATGGGACTCCCAACTGTCAAGCCAAAGGGAGCGTTCTACATATTCCCGAGGATCAGGGATACCGGTCTGACAGACCACGAGTTC
The DNA here is from genome assembly GCF_000022365.1 of Thermococcus gammatolerans EJ3. NCBI lineage: Archaea > Methanobacteriati > Methanobacteriota > Thermococci > Thermococcales > Thermococcaceae > Thermococcus > Thermococcus gammatolerans. The sequence goes on from NC_012804.1 coordinate 1,256,240, forward strand.
AGCGAGCTCATGCTGAAGGAGGCGAAAGTTGCCGTCGTTCCGGGCTCGGCCTTTGGAAAGGCCGGTGAGGGCTACATCAGGATAAGCTATGCAACAGCCTACGAGAAGCTTGAGGAAGCGATGGACAGGATGGAAAAGGTCTTGAAGGAGAGGGACCTCGTTTAATCCCCCTTTTCCAGCACGTGCTTCTCAAGAACGTAGCAGTGGAATGTGCCCTCAAAGACCCTCTCCCCATTATCGTTCAGAACCTCTGCCCTCACGATCTTTTTTCTGCCAAGGTCCTCAACGACCTCGGCCCTCGCAATCAGCCGCTCACCGGCCTTAACGGGCTTGAGGAACTTCACTTCAGCTTTCCCAAGCACGACGGTGGGCTCGTTGACGGCGAGCATGGCCGCGTAGTCTGCCAGGCCAAAGGTGAAGCTGCCGTGAACGAGGCCGTACTCGTCAACAGCCATCTCATCGGTCGTTAAAAGCTCAACCTCCGCCCTTCCGGGTTCAATCTTCACAGGCTTCCCGACGAGCCTCCCGGAGGTAAGTTTGTGCGTCCTCTGCTCCATTGCGACCACCGGTTAGAGTTCCACAAGATCCTTTAAAACCTCCCGCACTCCCGGGTCCACGACCTCAAAGAACTCTTCTCTGCTCCTGAAGGGCCTCTTCGCGAGGATTCTGGTTGCGGTCTTCTTTCCGATTCCCGGGATGAGCTGCAGAACTTTGGGGCTCTCTCGGTTCACATTTATCGGAACTGGGATTCCGGTTATGCTCCTGAAGCCGTGATCAACGATTAGAACGTCGTAGAAGCGGTTTAGGGGAACCTCCTTGGGAATCCCGACGATGAGGGGGTAGCTCCCTATCTGCCTCCCATAAGTTAGGCCGTTATCAAAGACCTCAGCACGAACGTCCCTCAGAACCGTCCCAACCGGGACGACCCTTTTGAGCATCGGCAAATCAATCTCGTGCCTTATCTTGTGGCGGTAGTGCTGGATTAAGCGCTTGTGCTTCTCTGTCTTGACTTTGCTTCTCATATGCCACAGCGGCGTTCCTGGAAAGACGACGACCTGCCTTATGTTTATCCTCCTCACCATCAGCCCGTCGTCAAGGAGCCTTTTGAGGAACTGGAAGGTTATCTCGTAGCTCTTCTTCGTCTCGCCCGGCAGGCCGAAGATTATGTTTATCCCAGGTAAAAGCCATGGCATTCCGTTGTAGCCCCTCTTAGCCCCGACTTCGTTGAGAATCTTCACGGCCTCATACGTTTCCTCCGCTGTAGCGTTCAGGTTGTTCAGCTTGGCAACCTTGGGGTCCGCACTTTCGAGGCCGAAGGCAACGACGTTGCCCGGCGTCCCGTACTTTATGAGCGCCTTCGCAATCCTCACGCTCTCCTCCGGGTAGTTGGCTATAACAGCTGGGTTGGCGTTGTCCACGTGGAGCGTTTTAACGTCCGGGGCGACCGAACGGATTCCGGCGAAGAGCTTTTCAATGACATCGGGGTTAGGAACCGGAACGCGTCCGTTCGGCCTCGCCATATAGGAGAATATACAGCTCTGTCTCCCAACCCTGAAGTGTCTCACTCCGAGGTCGTAGAGGGCCTTTACCTCGGCGACAACGTCCTCAACAGGCCTGTCCTCGACGGTTTTATAGCGAACTGGCTCGGTGCAGAAGGAACAGCCCCCTATGCCCATCGCCTTTGGACAGCCCCGCTGGGTTTCAATCTCCACGATGACGAAGTCGGGATAATCGGGAAACTGCTTAACCACCTCAGCGCCGATAATTGCATAATCGCGCAATTCGTTATAATTCCTGAACCTGAAGGGGTCGGCGTCCTTTGGGCTAGTCAGGTAATCGAAGAGGAAAGCCTCCAGGTCTCCGTAGACGACGTAATCAAAAACGCTCTCGGCCAGCTGGAGCTCCCGGCTCGTGATTTTAACGCCACCCATCGAGGCCGAACCCATGAACGCTGGCCCGCCGAGGATTTTGGTTGCCTTCACGTCCCTCAGGAACCGTGCCACCTCTTCAACGCTTCCCGGAACGGCTGAGAGATATTTTCCGGGTGTGTGGAGACCACCTATGTAAACCACCAAATCGGCCTTCTCCAGAATCTCCTTAACCTTCGGAAAGTTCGGGGTCTTGTTCCTCGTCCTTATCCCCTGCTCGCCGAGGAAAGTCGCCCGAAGGTCATCTATCGTCAGGTAGAACACCCGAGCGTCCTTCTTGGCTTTTTTTATCGCACCGTAGGCGTATCTGGGATAGATGCCAAGGTATGGCGGAACGCCGAGACCGGCCGGTTCGTCGGTGTAGCCGTCTACAAGAACTACCCTCATGGCCTCCGACTGGGCGGAGAAATTTAAAAGGGTAGCGTTCAGCCAGAGAACGAAAGGTAGAGGAAGAGGGCGTAGAGGGACAGGAAGACGAGGCCGGTCTTCCTCCCGACGCGGTTGTTCCTTTTGAGGGAAAAGGTCAGGATGAGCATCACCAAGAGAGTAAGCGGAACCGTTCTGTGGAGTATCTCGGGATCAACCTTGATGGGCCTTATGAGCGATGCTATGCCTATCACCATGAGGATGTCAAGTATGTCGGCGCCGATTATGTTGCCCACGCTTATGTTGGGAAGCCGCTTTAAGGCAGCCATAACGGCGTTGGTGAACTCGGGCAGGGAGGTGCCTATGGAAACGAGGGTTAGGCCTATGACGACCTCCGAAATCCCGGCTGCCCGGGCTATTTCGACGGCGCTGTTAACGACGAGTTTTGCACCAACGACGACGAGCAGGCCCGAGCCAAAAAGTATTAGAACGTCCCTCTTGGGGTTTCCCCGCTCTGCCTCGATGGGCTCGAGGCTCATGTGCTTCCGGTAAAGGTAGTACAGGAATCCGAGGTAGATGAGGATGAGGCTTAAACCGTCGAGCCTCCCTATTGTGCCGTCGAGCATAAGGAGCGAAACGTAAGCCGTTATTGCCACCAGGAACACGGAGTGCTTCCACGAGGTTTCATCCACGTCAAGGGGAAGGATCATCGAAGCGACGCCCAAGATCAGGGCTATGTTGGCCAACGCACTTCCAATGGCATTGCCGAGGGCTATGTCACTGCTCCCCCTGAGGGCGGCTAAAGCCGAGACCGTAACCTCGGGAAGGGTCGTCGCGACGCTCGCGAGGACGAGGGCTATCAAAAACTCGCTCACACCGAAACCCTTCGCAACCCTCGCCGCGGCCTCTATGAAGAGGTCGCTTCCCTTGATCAGGAGAACCAGGCCTACCGCAAAGGTTCCAAGAACGACGACCGTTGATTCCATTCTCATCACCGGGCTTCCTCGTTCTCGGCCTTCCGGGAGGGTGTCATTTTGATGACGTAATCGGCGGCGTTCTGGAGGGCAACGGAAAAGCCGGGCTCAACGCCAATTACAACGGTCTCCTTCCCGTGCCTCTTTGCCTCTATGATGAGGGGCAGGAAGTCCGCGTCCCGGGATGCAAGGGCTATAACGTCCACGTCGGCGGTGTAGATCATCTCCATCGTTTCGATCGCGACCCTGACGTCGGTGTCCCCCGCAACTATAACGGGTTCGAGCCCCTGGTTCACTATCGCCTCGACCAGTCCCTGCGGGGCGTATTGATTGAGTATCACCTTGGCTATCCTGACGCTCCCGATTCTGTTTAGGGCCTCGATTATGTCCTCGAGCTTTATGCCGAACTCCTTTCGCAGTATGTTGGGCCCGTCTATGATGAGGCCGATTTTCTTCTTGGGGTGTTCTTCACCCTCCTTCTCGCCCCTCCTGAGTATCCTGAAGATGCTATTCCTCATCTTTCTCACCGCCGAGAACTATGGCGTAGTCAGCCGCATGCTTCAGGGCAACGGAAAATCCCGGCTCGACACCGATGACGATCGTTTCCTTTCCCTTTTCCTTGGCCTTGAGGATGACGGGCAAAAACTCCGCGTTCCTCGTGGCTATTGCGATGACGTCGATGTGGGGGTTGTATATCTCCTTCATTGCCTCGACAGCTAACTTAACTCCCGTCTCGCCCGAGACTACCATCGGCTCAAAACCCTGATTTGAAACTGCCTCTATGAGCCCCTGGGGGGCGTACTGGTTGAGAACAACCTTGGCGACGCGGATGTCCCCGATCTCGGAGAGAACCTCAACGAGATCCTCGAGCTTGACGCCAAGTTCTTTCCTCAGCATATTTGGACCGTCTATTAGAAGGGCTATTCTCTTGCCGCGCGATATCTTGCTCTTCATCTGGCCGATGATCCTTATGCCGCTCTTTGTCATTGAGACTATCTTCTCCCACTTGCCGCTCATGGGGAACACCGGGGACACCGCTGTTACACGGGGGAATAGGGGAAGGAAGTTAAAAAGCTATTCATGCCCTTAGCAGGCGCTTGTAGTAGTACCAGAGGCCCCTCACTATGTCGCGCACCTCGATCATTGTGAAGGTCTCGGTTCTGTCAATCAGCTTCGCCGTCTCCTCCCAGCTGTGGGCCTGCAGGACGCGGTAGATGAGGAGCTTTATCTGTCTCTCGTCGAGATACGGCTTCATCCAGCCGTCGAGGAAGTAGAGCTTCACTATCGGCTTCACCGCGTCGACAACGGTATCGTAGGTCAGGACCTTGCCCGTGAAGGCGTCGAGGCGCTTCTTCTGAATCTCCGTGAGGTGAACCGGGTAATCGACGGCCTCGCCGAAGGGCGTCTCGAAGAGCCAGCGCGCTATTTCTGGCTCAAGCTCCCTGTGTGTATCTCCGAGCCACTCCGTAAACCTTATCCTGAACTCGTCGTTGGCCTTCTTGATGAGCTTCTTGGCCTTCTCGCTTATAGGCTTGAGGACTATCGCCGTAAACTCACCGCTGACCGGGTTCCTCGCGGGGCTGAGGTGAACCACCGCGAAGCCGTTCCTGACCCAGAAGCGGACGAGTTCCTCACTGGCTCCAAAGCCCGAACCAATCCAGTCGAGGCCCTTTTCACGAGCCTCCTTTTCAAGGAGCTCCAGTGCCTTGCTTCCGAGACCTCTGTCCATCGCGTCCGGGTGGGTTGCAATCCTCACTATGCGGTAGCCCTTCAGCCTCGCAAACTCCTTCAAATAATGGTGCTTGACCATCATGTCGGGGATTATGTTCCCGCGCGGCTTGTAGCCCTTGGCCATCTTGTCTATTACCTTCTTCGGAATCCCTCCCTCCTTGGCAATCTGTATGGCGGTAACTATCTTGCCGTTCTTGAGCCTGAGCACGCGAGCCTCGTGGTGGGGCGCGTCGGCCAAAAGCGCCACGTCGCTCGGCCTGTTGCGATAGTGCGCCAAGATATAGATTCCGACGAAGTGCCTCAAATCAGGCCTGTCGTTCTCGAACCAGTCGTCGAGGTCGGGCTCTTCCAGATAGACCTCCTTCTTCTCAATCAGCTCGAAGTCCTCCTCGGTGAGCTCTACTGGCTCGGCGTCGAGCAGGAGAACGTCGAAGAGCCACCGCTCAATCGGGTCGTTTTCCGCATACCTAATCGGCTCGTCCATGTGGAGCTCCTTGAACTCTCTCTTCTCCCTGGCTCTCTTGAGGAACTTGACCGAGAAGCCCCTTCCCGCTCCCTCGTAGCCGTGAATCGTTGAGGAGTAAACGACGCGCTCCTTGTTGAGGTACTTGTGGAGTATCGGGACGTGAATTCCTGCCGCTTCGTCGAGAATGTAGAGGTCAGCGCTCTTCTTGTAACCTTCTGCCGGCGGGTAATAGCGGAGGCCGATTTTCCTCGCGTAGAGCTCCTTTATCAGCCCGCGCTCTTCAACGACGTAGGGCTTGAAGCCGAGCCTTTCAAGGGCCCTCTTTGCGAAGCGGAACAGTGCCTGAACGTTCTCAAGCTCGGGGGCAGTAACGACAATCCTCGTCCTCTTCTTTAGAGCTAAGGCCAGACCTATCGCGCCGATTCCAACGGAAACGCTCTTGCCCCTCCCCCTATCTGCCGTCAGAACGAGCATCCCGCCTTCTACCAGCTCCTCGAAGGCCTTCAAAACCTCAACCTGACCCTCGGTTAGGGCCATCTCGTAGAGCTCCTTCGGGAAGAGGGTCTCCTCCGGGATGGGGACGCCCTTTCTCGCTTTAATCCTCGCCTGGCTCTTGCTTCTCTTCGGCTTCTTCCTGGCCTTTCCGTTCTCGGTGATGATGTAGATGCCCTCGTGCTCCGTGAACTTCCTGATGAGGCGCCTGTTGAATCTCTTCTTGACGTCGTCTATCGTGTAAGGTGGCGTTACAAGGCTCTTGTGGAAGCCCGTCCACATGTCCTTCCACTTCTCGAAGGGGTGAGCGAGGATGAAAATCAGTCCCCCACCGCGGACGGTCTCGATAATCCTTCCGAGGTCGTTCGGCGAGTAGTCGTAGCTCATGTCGAGGATGAGCAAATCGTAGGTTCTTCCAAGGATGTCGCGGGTGTGCTTGAAGGTAACGGCCTTTACCTCGACGTTTGGGCCAGCCAAGACGTCGAAGTGCTTCCTGAAGGCCTCGTAGCGCTTCCTTCCAAAGGTCTCCTCGCCGAGCGCGTCGGTGGCGTAGAGAACCTCTATCCTGTCCTCGCTCTCGTCGCGGAGGCGCTTCTTCATCAGCTCGTCGAGAACCCCGCTCAAAACCCTCGCAGAGGCCCCCGCCAGTATTCCCGCTAACTCGGCTTTCCTCAGCGTGTCGCCCTCGATTACAATCATTCTCCTGTGGAAGTTCTCAAGGGCCTGGGCTAAAGCCGTCTCGGTGAGCTTGAGAACCGAGTCCTTAACCTTCTCGCCCTTCGCATAGTCTCTCACTTCCCTCTCAAAGCGAACCTTGACGGTCACGGCCGTCACCTCCCGGAAGATAGGGAGAAAGTTGGCTTAAAAAGGTAGCTCAAACCTTTTAATCTCCACCGCGTAGCTTTGTGCATGAAGGCCGAGATCAAAAACCTCATAGACCGGGGAACGTATAGAAAGCTGCCCCTCTTTGAGGGGGAACTGCCCGAGAACAGCTACGCCCAGATAGTGGAAATCAAGCCGAGGCGGACCGTCAGGAAGCACTACCATCTTCACCAGTACGAGCTGTTCTGCATACTGAGCGGGGAGGCAAGGCTCGGCATCGGGGATAGAGAGTATCTCGCTAGACCGGGCGAGATATTCCTCGTCAAGCCGAGAACCGTCCACTGGGTGATCAACGAGCGCGATGAGCCCTTCAGGCTGTTCGTGGTCAAGCTCAACTACCAGGGAGACGACTCGGTGTGGCTGGATTAGCGATAGGCGCTTTCCCGGGGTCTTAAATCCGTCACTACTATCACTTTTTCCTCCCAGTAGACCGTGTAGAAGATGCGGTAATCCCCAATCCGAACCGATACGTGTTGGTGTGACGACTTTTGGTTCCCTTCACTGACTTCACATCGAAAGGAGGTTTAGGAAAAGGATTGTACTGCAGGGTCCTCAAGAACTCCGAGAGCTTTTTCCTCTGGCTCTCTTTCAGGTATTTCCTGGCGTTCCTGATGACATTCCTGTCCACCACACCTGAAAGGGCATTCAATCACCTCATGCCTCAAGCTCCCTGAGGGCCTCCTCAAGGCTCATGCCTTTCTCTGGGTTTTTCCCCAGTTCCTCCGCTTTTCTGAGGAGTTCCTCGTAAAGTTCCTCGTTCACGATCTCAGGCTCCTCAGACTCGGCTATTAGCCTCAGAAGCTCCTGTTCAATTTCATCGAGCTTCTTCCGCATCTCTCTGATGTCATTGAGAAGCCTGATGACACTCACTCCCATGATCCCACCATGTCCCGTACGTTGTTAAATTAAAAAGGGTTTTGGAAAAGCTTAATTTTTCCAGGCACATTCTACATCGGTGGAACGCAAATGGAGAGAACGATCGGCATCCTCGGCGGAATGGGCCCCCTCGCGACTGCAGAACTCTTCAGGAGGATAGTGGAGAAGACGCCTGCAAAGAGGGATCAGGATCATCCGAGGATCATAATCTACAACAATCCGAAGATACCTGACAGAACGGCCTTCATACTTGGGAGGGGCCCGGATCCAAGGCCAGAGCTCATTGACAGTGCCAAGAAGCTCGAGAGCTGGGGCGCGGACTTCATAATAATGCCCTGCAACACGGCCCATTTCTTCGCCGATACAATCCAGAGGGCGATAAGAATTCCACTAGTGAGTATGATCGAGGAAACGGCGGAGCGCGTGAAGGGAATGGGCCTCAGGAAGGCGGGCCTCCTCGCGACGGACGGGACGATTAAGGGCCTGATCTATCACCGTGCACTCCTAAAAAGGGGAGTAAGCATAGCCGTGCCCGGAAAGAAAGATCAGAGGCTCGTTATGAAGGCCATCTACGAGGGGATAAAGGCGGGAAACCTCGAGCTCGGCAGGGAGCTACTCCTGAAGGTGGCAGGGAAACTTCAGAGGAGGAGCGATGTCATAATAGCTGGCTGCACGGAGGTCAGCGTCGCCCTGAAACCCGAGGATCTGAGCGTCCCCCTGATCGACCCGCTTGACGTCATAGCCGAGAAAGCCGTGAAACTGGCGCTCGGCCTCGAGGAGCTCAGAACTCCATGACCATTCCGGAGTGCAGCTTGCGGAAACGCTCGCCGTATGCCTTCAGGAAAGCCGTCTCGGCCTTCAGCCCGGTGCAGTGCCCGGTGTAGACTTCTTTAACGCCGAGCTCTTTGAACTCCTCCACAGTTCTCTTGATGCGCTCGTCGCTTGCCTCAATCAGGTGAAAGCCGCCTATTACAGCCCTGACACGCTCCTCGCCTGTTAGCCGTATCGCGTGCTTGACGATGCTAACTATGCCGGCGTGGCTGCAGCCGCTTATAACCACGAGACCCCCCGGCGTTTTCGCCACGAGACTCATGTCATCCCTCAGCCTGTCCCCCACGACCTTCCCGTTCTCAATTGTGTAGACTTCAAGCTCTGTTCTCTCAAACTCCTCCCGCTCGGTTACTTCACCCGTTGAGAGGACGTTCTCGGTTATTGGAAGAGGGTCTGCGGTGAGGTAGAGGTCAGCGAGCTCCTCAACTTCCTCCCGCCTGAACGGAACGCCCACCTCGCGGAGGTACGGCTTGGTGATGAAGTGCCTTCTGAAAATCAAGGGGTGTGCAACAACGGGAACGCGCCTTCCGATGGCCTTTAGAATTCCTAAAAGCCCGCCAGTGTGGTCGTAGTGGCAGTGGCTCAGGAAGACGTAGTCTATCGAGGCCGGATCGATTCCGAGAATTTTCATGTTGTGCAAAATGGGCTCGGCGCTCTGACCGGTGTCGAAGAGAATTCTCTTTCCATCTGCCTCGATGAGGAAGCTCACCCCGTGCTGGGCAAGGAAGGGGCTCTCGTAGCCGGAGTAGTCCTCGACGAGTACGTACACCCTCACATAGCTCACCGTAATAAAATGGAGAAAGGGCGTTTATGCCTTTCGCCTCCTCAAGAAAAGCGTGAGGAGGGGCAATGCTATCAAAAGCCCGGGACCGCAGAGCTTCCAGCCCTCATTCTTTGAAGTGGTTGTGGTCGAGGGGATCGTTGACGTCGTTGTAGTGGCAGTCGTTGTAGTGGTGGCTGTAGTGGTAGCTACGGTGGTCTTTGTTGTGGTTGTTCCGGTTGTGTGGGACGTGGTTGTCATGGTGCTCGTGGTGTCGGGGTTTTCGAGGGGACAGAGGGCTTTGAGGCCGTTCTTGATGGTTTTGGCCTGGGGGGCGACGTTCCTAACCGAGACGCTCACCGGGAGGGGATTTCCTCCGGAGCGAACCCACGTTATGGGCGCAACGCTCTCAACTGGAAAGTCGAGCCTCTGAACCGAGACGTGGCAATTTGCAAAGCTCTCATCCTGTTTGAACACACCGAGGAAAAAGCTTGACTTCCCAAGACTCCCTGTGCCGAGGCTCGATCCGTTCAGCCCACCTGCGAAAACTATTCCCCCTGAGGGAAGGGATGTGAGTGCCCTTATCCAGTCTATCCCCCTGCTCCCGATTAGGACGGACTCCCCGATAGTCCCATACTCGTCCATGAAGAGAAGCCACGCCTGCGGAGTTTGGGCGGAATACGTTATGCCCCCGAGGACAAGTTTTCCCCCGGGAAGGAGCGAAACCGCGTTTGCCCAGTCCTCCCTCGGCCCGCCAACAACCCTCGCCCAGAGGAGCTTTCCATCGAGGTTCGTTCTGACAACTAAAAGGTTGACGTTGGTCTCATTGTTGAAGAGGGTGCTGTACCCAACTAAGGTCACACCCCTCCCGTCGACCTCCACATCATAGAGTCTATCCATCCCCTCAAAGCCGTAGGTTCTCTCCCATACCAACTCTCCGTTCTCTCCAACCTTCGCCAGCCAGAAGTCCAGTGAGCCGGTGGCGTTGGACTGGGCGATACCGCCGATGTAAACCCCCTGACCCGGAAGGATCCTCATCGTGACCGGAACAACCCTGAGGCTGGTGTTAATCACATAGGCGCTTTCAACGAGCCCCTCTGAATCCAGCCTGAGCAGGAGAGGTTTTTCCCCGGCGGATGAGAGCGCGAGGATTCCGTTTCCGTAGGGAAGAGCAGAGTATATCATCTCGGTGTTGTAGACCCTGCTCCACGCTATCCGGCCATCCTCGCCAACCAGAAAGACCCAGCCCCCGTTGAAGGACGCACTTCCCCCCGCGACCAGTATCGAACCGTCCGGGAGCACTTTAACACTCGACACAAGATCCCTGCCGGTTCCACCGTATGCCTTCTCCCAGAGAACCCTTCCATCTTCCTTGAACGCAACGAGCACCACGTCGAAGTCCCCGATGCCTGTTCCGTTGGATATCCCGGCCGCGATGATGGTGTTTCCACTGGCATCTATCGCAATAAAAGAGCCGAGTCCGGAGGTAGTTCCCTCCATCATGACTGCCCCTTGGGCGAGGCTGGCAGTTGAGAGCAGAAGGATGAGCACGAGTAACCTGACCTTCAATTCCTTCACCCGGAGTGGAATCGAGGGGGATAATAAAAAGTTGCCGCTCATTCGAACTCGTCCGGAACCTCCAGACCGTCCCCATTCTCCTCCTCCAGCTCCCTTATTTCAAAAACCTTGAGTGGAACCCTCTTGAGGGCCTTTCCAACCACGGCCTTGGCTATTCTCTCGGCGTGCTCTATACTCTGGGCGTTGAAGACCTTGAGCGTGAGGTATATCCCAACCAGCCCGACGGAGCCTATCACGAAGGCACTCTCGAAATGGGCGCCGCAGACGGGGCACTGGGAGTAGCCAATCTCAACCCTCACGAAGTCGAGGTTCTCCTTGTTGAGGGCCTTTGCGACCTTGCTCACCGCGACGTTTATCGCGTCCTCGCTCGTTTCCACATCCTTGACTATTATCGGGGCTTCGAGCACAACGACGTAGTCCCCCATGGTCCCACCTCACCCGAAGGCAAAAAGCCTGTCGTCTTCACCCCTAAAGACACCGAGCCTTACACCGGCGTCGATAAAGCCGTGGGCGTAATTCAGCGCCGCGAAGGCCGTCACGTAGTCGCCCTTCTCGTAGTAATACCTGGCGTCCTCAAAATAGCTCCTCGCCATCGTCAAAAAATCCTCAGCAACTTTGTGAAGGAGGCTTTTCTCATGAACTGCAACCTCAAGGGTCTTTAAGGCCTCCTCTGTTATTCTAAAATACCTCTCGAGCTTCTCATCGGTGATCTCTCGCCCCACCGGTCTCGCCTCGCTGAGGGTTGGGCCCCGGTTTTATAAACCTTGCCCACCATCACCGTTAAATATCTGAACCCCCTAGGTCAGAGGGGTGAGGCCATGATAAAGGTCGTTTTCTTTGACCTTGACGACACGCTCATCGACACAAGCAAACTCGCCGAGATCGCAAGGCGAAACGCGATAGAGAATATGATCCGTGCCGGTATGCCCGTCGATTTCGGCATAGCCTACCATGAGCTCCTTGAGCTGATAAACGAGTACGGGAGCAACTTCAACAGGCACTTCGACTACCTCCTGAGGCGCCTCGATCTCCCTCACAACCCCAGGTGGATAGCGGCGGGAGTAATAGGTTACCACAACACTAAGATCTCCCACCTCAAGACCGTACGGGGAGTTAAGAGGACCCTCCTTCGCCTCAAAGAGATGGGTCTTAAACTGGGGATAATCACCGACGGAAATCCCGTCAAACAGTGGGAGAAGATTCTTCGAACGGAGATAGAGGATTACTTCGATGAAGTCCTTATATCCGACTTCGTGGGCGTCAAGAAGCCCCACAGAAAGATCTTCGAGAAGGCCCTCCGGAAGTTTGAAGTCCAGCCCGGGGAAGCCATGATGGTCGGCGACAGGCTGTACTCCGACATATACGGGGCCAAGCAGGTGGGAATGCACACCGTCTGGTTCAAATACGGAAAGTACGCCAACAAAGAGCTTGACTATCTCGAATACGCCGACTTCGTCATCAGATCACTTGAGGAAGTTCCGGAGATAGTGAGGGGACTCAACGATGAGGAAGAAGAGCGTTCAGATCCGGAAGTTCATGCTGATTGACTCCGCCTACAAGTCGAGGATCCTCAGGGGAGACAAGGTCACGACGATACGCTACGGGAGTTACGAAGCCAAACCCGGGAGCGAGGTCTACCTTGTGATAACGCCGAGCGACACTGCCATAGCGAAGGTTAGGATCACGAAGGTCGAGCGGAAGAAGGTTAGGGAACTCACCAACGAAGATGCAAGGCTCGATGGCTTCTCGGACGTTAAGGAGCTCCTCCGCGAGCTGAACAAAATCTACGGCGAGCTCTACGGGGACGACGAGGTCACGATAATAGGTTTTGAGGTGGTCAAGCGTTTTAAAGATGGAATTCCCCTCAAGTGGCTCAAGGGGCTCAACTACCGCGAGCCCGAGGAGATAGCGCGCCTCTACCTCGAAAACCAAGATAAGCTCAACTTCAACCGCGAAACGGACTTCATAATGCGCAGGATTTACAACGAGGGGCTCGGGAAGGCGGTGAGAACCTTCGGACCGAAGAAAGTCCAGCAGGCACTGTTAAAGGTCTACCACGGCCTCTACAACGAGGGGCTGATTTAGAAAAGCTTTTTAGGTTCCTCTTTCTCTTCACTCTGCCATGAAGAAGAGCCCCTTCCAACTCCTCTCCCTGGGACTGCTCCTCGCCTTAGCCCTTCAGCTTGCAGGCGGGTTTAAAGGTATAAACGAGGCCCTTAACTCGGCCCTTCCCCTAATAGACACTCCCTGGATGAACCTGCTAACGGCCCTGGGGGGAAACGCGTTCTTAGCCCTTTTTGCCATCATTGTAGTTCTCTACGAGATGAAGAAGCTGGGTGGCGTATCTTCAAAGACCCTTGCCTTTCTCATCGCTCTCTCCCTCGGCCTCGTCGCGGTCGGTGCGCTGAAGGCCCTCCTCGCCGAGCCAAGACCGAGACCGCTCCCGGGGGCCGGTTTTCTGAGCTCGGGGGCGTTCCCCTCGGGCCACACCTTCAGAGCCTCAATAATAGCGAGCTACGTTTCAGACCGCTGGAAGAAACTTGCTCCGCTCGCGTGGGCCTACGCCATTGGAATAGCCCTCACGAGGCTCTTCCTCCACTACCACTGGCTTAGCGACGTCCTTTTCAGCCTCCTCTTTGCCCCCTGGCTTTATCTACTGCTCCGCTCCACGGAGAAACTCTGGCTTCCCATCATGGGGAGAATACTCAAAAAACTCAACCTGGAGGTCGTTGAGGCATGAACGGTTTCATCGAGGTCTTCCTGCTATCCCTCATTCCAACCTTCGAGGGGCGCTATGCGATAGTCTATGGCATAGGGAGGGGCTATCCTCTCTGGGAGACCCTTCTGAGCGCTTCCCTCGGCGTTCTGCTACTCTCGCTCCTCCTGCCTTTGGCGCTTCCACTGATAGACCGAATCATGCTCTGGCTCGAAAAAACGCCCCTCCGAAAGGTGGCCCACCTCTACCTCTACTACGTCGAGCGTGCTCGGAGAAAGGCCCACCCCTACGTGGAAAGGTGGGGCTTCATCGGCCTCACAATCTTCGTTGCCATTCCGTTGCCAGGGACTGGTGTGTGGACGGGAGCATTGGCGGCTTACCTCCTCGGAATCGAGAAAAAGCAGACGGTTCCCGCTTTAATCCTCGGCGGGCTTTTGAGCATGGCGATAACGGTTCTGCCCGCGCTGGGGCTGTTTGGGTGATGCTATGGTGGGGCTCAATCCATTAAGCGTTGAGATAAGCTCTGGAAATCCCTTAGATCTCCTACAAGCCAGCCCCTTTCCCTCAGCGCTTCCTTTTCTTCAACGTTCTTCGCAACCAGCCCGTAAGTCCTCCCCCAGTCTTCCAGTCCCACAAGCCCAGCCTTTCTCTCAAGGTCTCTTAAAATCCCTCTCGCCTCCCTCCCGCTTAACTCCTTCCACTTGACCTCAGCGAAGAGCGCCCGCTTTTCCCGCTCGTTCAGGGCAACCAAATCAATCTCCTCTCCCTTCCTCCACCAGCGACCGAGCTTCGTGAAGCGGAAGCCCGTCAGCTTGAGAAACACCTCAGGATTCCTCACCAGTCTCTCGAAAACCGAGCCGAGGTAGAGGTTGAAGTCCTCCCCCGAGCGCTCCCAGACTTCCTCCGCAAGGCCGGCTTCAAGGTAGCTCTTGTTCGGGAGCACGTAGCGGAACCAGAAGGCGAAGTAGTTGTCGGCTATCGAGTAGAGACCCCTCTTGCTGGCCTTCTTCACTGTTGCCGTCACCGGGACTTCACGCTCAACCACGCCGAGCCTCTGGAGAACCGCCAGATACTTGGACACGAGGCTCTTATCGAGGCTGGTGGCGTTCACTATCTCGCCGAACCTGCTCCTTCCGCTCGCTATGGCCTGAAGTATTGCGAAATAGTTTGCGGGCTCTCGGAGTTCCTCCCGGAGTAAAAACTCCGCCTCTTCGTAGAGGAATGCCCCCTTTGAGAGCACCCTCTCGATTACGTTCTCGTCAAAGCTTTTCTCTGGACTGAACTGGAGCAGGTAAGCGGGAATTCCATCAGTGATTCCCCAGACCTTCACGAGGTCTTCAACGGTGTAATCGGGCAGGAACTCCCGGATGTGGAAGAAGGGAATCTCAGTCAAACGCCACTGGCCCGTTCTCCTCCCGTAGAGTGGGCTTTTGTAGGCCAGAACCTCGTTTTCCATTGCCGAGACGCTGGAACCGCAGAGGATGAGCATTATTTTCGTTTTTGACAGCTTCAAATCCCACGCCCTCTGGAGGAGCGAGAGGACCGGGCGGTGGTGTTCGACGAGAAGGGGGAACTCGTCGATTATCAGGATTACACGCTCCTCGCCAATTCTGTCGGCAAAAGCCATTAAGAGCTCGTCGATTTCTTCAAAGGCAACCCTTCCAAAGAGCGTATCCCCTAAAAACTCGGCCAGAAGTCTCTGAAGCTCCCTCAAGTTGTCGCGGTAGGGCTTCTCAGTCGCGAGAAAGTAGACGTGAGGCTTATCCCTCCCGAAGTGAAGGAGCAGTTCTGTCGTGCCGATTCTTCGCCGGCCATAGATTACTTAATGAATTCCGCCCTATTGCTTTTATACTCCTTTTCAAGGAACTCCAGTTCGCGCCCTCTGTCCACGAACTTTTGTCTACTCATGAGTATAATACTTGTGCTTCAACTATTTAAGAGTTGCAGAGTCCTCGGAACGTCTGGTTGTTTTGGACACCTTGTTGTCTTGTTGTTGACTAAAAAAGGGATGAAGGAATCACTTCGTCGCCCTCGTTATTCCCACGTCCTTCACGAGAACGTAGGGCGTGATGACGGGCCTCGAAACCTCCCACCAGTGTACCTGGAACGGCTCGTTGCTTATAGCAACTACGTTGCTCAAAATCCTCCCGAGGTTGTCGCTGACGCGGATGTTCCTTATAGGCTTTAGCTCATTGTTCTCAAGCAGGAAGATTCCGTCGCGCGGTATCGTCGAGAAGTCGCCGGTCACGTAGTTCTGGAAGCGAGTGTACCAGACGTTGGTGATGTAGATGCCCCTCTTAACCTCGCCGAAGAGCTCGGACTTGGAGTAGTCGCCGGGCTCGAGAACGAGGTTCCAGGGCCTCGGCATTATCAAGCCGGCGTTGGCGGTTGTCTCGGTTCCGTACTTCTTGGCGAGGCTTGTGTTGAGGAGGAACGTCTTGAATGTCCCGTTCTCTATGACGGTGGTTTCTCTCGTCGGAACGCCCTCGTCGTCGAACTTCCTGCTTCCATAGCCGTTGGGCAGGTTTCCAACGTCCTTGAGCGTCACCAACTCGCTCGCGACCTTCTGGCCTAGCTTTCCAGCCAGGAACGAAAAGCCCGCCTCTGCTGCATAAGCTGAGAGCATGAAGCCCATGTAGCTGAGCAGATTCGCAAACGCTAAGGGGTCGAAGATGACGTCGAACCTCCCCTCAGGCCCCTGAACAGGATTGCGAGCCATGTGGGCAATCTCTCCAGCTTTCCTTCCGGCCAATTCGGGGTCGAACTTCTTCAGAACCCTCGCGGAGCAGGTGCCGTGTCCGCTCTCAAGGTCGCCCACGAAGGCCCTGACGCTTATCTCTATCCCCGTTCCCTCGTCGAAGGCCTCAACCCCGTTGCTCGTGGTCAGGTAAAGCCTGTTGTGGTCGGTGTAGAGAACTCCCGCAACGCGCTTGGCACCTTCGCTCAGGGCGGAGTTTATGGCAGTCTCCACGTAGTCGTTTGGCTCATCGAGTTCGACGATAGCTTTATCGAAGGTCTCGGGGATGTCTTTGTATTTGAACGGGCCTTGGGCTATTCCGTAGTAGTCCTCCTTGGGCGAGAGGTTCTCGATGTTCTTCTTGAGGGTCTTCAAAACCCGCTCGACGTTCTCCTCGCTCAGCTCGGTTACCGTTGTGCTCGCTATCCTTTTCTCCTTCTCGACGAAGAGTTCCACCTTCCTCTCGTGCCAGTGCTTGGCGACCGTTATCTCGTTGTTGGCGAAGCGGACTTGTCTGCGGTTGGTTTCATAGCTCAGAACGACGACGTCGCCGAAGCCGAGCTCTTCGGCCTTCTTCAGGATGAATTCGTTAAGCTCGAACATCGCCACCACCTCACGGCCTCCTCAGCGGTATGTCCCTCAACCTTGCGTGCGCTCCACCCATCCAGACGGGAACGCCCTGTCCGGGTTCGCCCTTCCCACAGGTTCCTGGGTAGAACTCGACGTCCTTGCCAACCGCGTCAACACTGCTCCAGAGGGCTCTGGTGGTTATCTCGAGGATTGGCCTCCTGACTGGGTGCTTTATCTCGCCGTTCTCGATGAGGTAGGCCTCTCTGCCGATGTACCTCTGCTGGTAGCGCCTGTCGTCTATGTTCCACTCGTTGAAGGACACCATATAGACGCCGAGCTTTATGTCCTCAATCAGCTCCTCGAAGGAGTAATCGCCTGGCGCGAGGTAGGTGTTGGCCATCCTCACTATCGGCTCGCGGTTGTAGTTTACCGCCCTCGCGGCCGCGTTCGAGCGCCCCCCGAGCTTTGCCGCGTACTCCCTGTTGGTCAGAAACTCATTTATGATTCCGTTCCTTATGAGGTACCTCGGGCGAGCCTTAACGCCCTCGTCATCGTAGAGGTAGAAGCCCCAGCTGTTCGGAATCGTCGGGTCATCTATCACCGTAACGACCTCGCTCCCGATTCTCTCGCCGAGCATGTCGGGCTTGACGAAGCTCTCACCTGCCTGAGCGGCCTCCCTGCCGAAAATCCTGTCGGACTCGTACGGATGTCCAACGCTCTCGTGAACCGCTATGCCAGCGACCTCAGGGCTTATGACGAGGTCAACCCTTCCCTCGGGTGGCTTCTTGCCCTCGGTGATGAGCCTCTTTAAGGCTTTAACGTCCTTCACCGCCCAGTTCCAGGGCTCGTCCTTCTCGATTAGCTCGAAACCGCCCGAGAATGCCCTCTGGACGAAGGGCGCCTGCTCCATCTGACCGTTCTCGAAGACGACGAGGTTGTAGACAACGGAAATGCGCGGGATTTTGCTCTTTACATAAGCTCCTTCGCTGTTGACGAAGACCTTCTTCCAGAGCTGGTCGGAGTACATTAAATAGCGCATCGGCACGTTTATTCCAGTTGCCTTGACCTCCTCCTCGATTTTCCTGAGGATTTCGAGCTTCTCTTCAGGGGAAATGTCTCTGAAGTCCTTCTTCATCTTGACCTTGTAGGAAACGCGATGGAAGTCCTCCTCGCTGAACTCAATCGGCTCGTTTCTAACCTGTGAAGCCGCCTTCGCCAGCTTGACGGCCCTCTTAACGGCCTCGGCAACGCTTTCCCGAGTTAAAACGTTCGTGCTCGCGAATCCCATTCCGCCGTCGGCGAGAACCCTTATCCCGATTCCCCTGTCGGCCTCGATGTCCATTCCCTCGGGAGAACCGTTCTTCATTGCCAAGTGCGTCCCGCTCTTCTCCTCGTAGCGGGCCTCGGCGTAGGAAGCGCCAAGCTCAAGGGCCTTCTCGACGGCGAACTCCAAAAGCTCCATGCACATCACCTCGGATTACTGCATAGAATAGTTCACGGAGGAGTATAAAAGTCTTTTCGTTCAGATGACGGTCGAAAGAGGAGGAAGGTTTAAGCACCCATGACGATAGAAACATGGGAGGTGGAGATGAGCAAAGAGGTACATCTGAAAACAAAGAAGCTTGAGGAAGAGGAAGTTGGCGAGGTGGAACTTAGAGAGCTTGAGAGGCTCTCCAAAGAGACCCTTGAAGACGGGATTTCCTGGGAAGAGGCTAAGAAGGAGCTCGGTCTTTGAGGTGCTTTGAATGGTTTACAGTGTTCTCCTCCCCCGAAACGCCATAAAAAGACTAAAAACGCTTCCGAACACATAAAACGGAAATTTGAAGAACTCGTTGAGGAACTCAAATATAACCCCATCCCTTCTGAAAAGTTCGACGTTAAGAAGCTCAAGGGAAGGGAAAACACATTCAGGGTTCGTCTGGGCGAGTACAGGGTAATCTACGAACTTCAGCGGAAGAAACTGCTTATTCTCGTCATCAAATTTGGGAAGAGGAAGAACGTTTACGAATGAAAATCAGAACTTCTCCTCGCATTCGCACGGCTTCTTCCCGCAGTAGGGGCAGACGCCGGGATATTTTTTCTTCGCGGCCTCCTCCAAATCAACACCGAGAAGGTTTGCCAGGCTTGCGAGCCACGCCAAAACGTCGGCGAACTCCTCCTCCATAGCCTCGCGGTCGTTCTTCCTTATAGCCTCGCTCAGCTCTCCAACTTCTTCAACGAACCACAAGAAAGTCCTCTCGACGCCTCTCTTAGAGTCCTTGTGGAAGTAAATCTCACGGATCATCTCCTGGAATTCCCTGAGCTCCATTTTCTCACCCGGAAAAAGGGAAGGGGAGACCCTTAAAAATCACTCGCTCGCGACCTCGATGAGCTTGCGCATGTGTATCTCCGCCGTGTCAAAGACTTCGACCGAGACGTCATCGGGCCTTATCGCAAGGGGGAGCTCGGTACAGCCGAGGATGACCCCCTCTATCCCCCTCTCCTTCCGGTATTTCTCCACGAGGGACAGCAGGTAAGGCTTGTTCTTGAAGTTCTCAAAGGCCAGTTCCTCGAATATTATCCTGTTAACTTCCTCTATCTCCTCTCTCCCGGGAACAACGGCCTCAAACCCCGCCCTGTTGAGGGCATCCTTGTAGAAGCCAGCGGTCATCGTCGTCTTCGTTCCGAGAAGGAGGACTTTCCTAACGCCTCTCCTTTTCATTTCTTCGATAAGGGCATCGATTATACTGACCATCGGGACGCTTACGGCTTTCTGGACGTCGGGAAATACAATGTGGGGCGTGTTCGCAGTGAGGGCTATGATCTCGGCCCCCGCTCGCTCAAGGGCTTTGGCAGCGTTTATCAGGATCTTTTTTCTTCCTTCCCAGCCACCAGGAGCGTTGAGGAACTCATTGAAGTTTATCGAGTAGATTATCAGCTCGGGGAAGGTAAAAGAGCCGAACTTTTCCCGACTCAGGCGAATATAGTTCCGGTAGTAGTAGCACGTTGACTCCGGAGTTGTTCCACCTATAAGCCCGATTTTCTTCATGCCAATCACCGAAAGGGATACCCCGGCTCGGATATGAAGTTTTTGGTCCAAAGCGAAATGTTTTAACCCCGCCGAACCTAAGGATAAGGATTTAACCGGGAGACCCGGAATCCCTTCGAGGTGAGAATATGCCCGTAACAACCAAAACAGGCGATAGAGGTTTAACCGGCCTCTTTACTGGCGACCGTGTTGTAAAGTACTCGCCGATAATGGAAGCGAACGGAACGATTGACGAGCTCGACAGCTTCCTCGGGGAGGCAAAGCACTACGTGCCAGACGAAATGGTCGGAATTCTTGAGAGGGTTCAAGTCCAGCTCTACGACCTTATGGCGGAATTCGCGAGCAAAGGAAAGTACGCCAAGGTGGGCGACGATGAAGTCCGCTGGCTTGAGGCTCTCACTAGGAAGTACGAGGACGAGCTCCAGCTTAGAGCCTTCGTCCTGCCGGGGTCAACGGTGGCGAGTGCGAAGCTCGACGTGTGCAGGGCGATAGCGCGAAGGGCCGAGCGGAAGGTCGCGAAGCTCTATCTTGAGGTCGGCATAGGAGAAAAGGCGCTCGTCTACCTCAACAGGCTCAGCGACCTGCTCTTCGTGATGGCAAGGCTCATAGAAAAGCGCGAGGGGAAGCTGAAGGAGGTTAAATGAGCCTCTCCTTTTATTCCTCCAGTTTTTCCTCGGTCTGAACGTCCGTCAGCAGAATTTCACGGTATTTCACCCAGTAGTAGGCTACCACGACGGCCATTCCAATCCAAAGGCCAAGGGCAACGAGCCACGCGGGATAGAGGTTCAGGAGTGGGCCAACGAGAACGAGACCGAGGGGAGTGGCAATCCTCGTGAGGATCCCCAGGGCCGAGAAAACCCTGCCGCGAACCTCGCTCGGAACTGCTCGCTGGAGCTTGGACTGGATGGGGATGTCTATGAACGTTTCAGTTACTCCCCAAATCACGGCAACTGCACCAAGGAAGAAGAATGCAGCATTTCTGTCGAGGCTCGAAAGGGGTGAGATAACCCATATGAAAGCCACTGTCATGACTCCATCTAAGACCATCGCCCCGAACAGGAACCTCCCCGCCTTTTTGCCGAACTTAACCGCTATGAGAAGGTTTCCGAGCAGGGCTCCGCCCATGAAGAAGCTCTCCATTAGGCCGAACTGAACGCTCGTGAACTTCAGAACCTCTCTCATGGCATAGGGGAGCAGAACGGCACCGAAGGGCGCCCCAAAGATTCCCATGAATATCGCAAAGGTCATCAGCGTCTTCAGGTAGTGGTGTTTAAAGATGAAGCGGACGCCCTCCTTTATGTCACTCAATACCTGGCCGAGCCCCTCAATCGGTTTTGCCTTCCACTCGTAGCGGATTAGCATCTCAAAGAGACCCGAACCGAAGAAGCTGACCGCGTTTATCAGGATGGCAAGCCTAATCCCGCCGATTCCGTAGATTAAACCGCCGAGGGCCGGTCCAGCGAGGCGGGCCAGTATCGTGAAAGAAGACACCGTTGAGTTTGCCTTTTCAAGCTCATCGGGTTCCACGAGGTCGGGAAACATCGCCCCCGTTCCAGCAGCAAAGAACGAGCCCAGAACCGCCATAACTACCTGAACTGCCAGAAGCTGGTAGATACCGAGGAAGTTGAAGGCTATGACGCCGAAGAGGAGAACCCCCCGGATTAGGTCAAATCCAACCATGAGCCACTTTCTGTTATACCTGTCGCCGACGACACCTGCGAATGGCATAACGATCAGGGAAGGGATTATCTCCGCCAAGATGAACGCCGTCATCATCGAACCGCTGTGCGTTTTGTCCAGCACGTAGAGCGGTAAAGCTACATCCTGCACCGCCCAGCCGAGCTGGGAAATGAAGCGGCCGATGGCAAAGAGCCAGAAGTTCCTGTTGAGGCCCTTGGAGCTTTTCATACCGACCACCGTTTTTGTTTGGCTCTTTAATTGCTGAATTGTGTAATCAAAGAATTAAAGAATTAAATAATCTCGACCCTCACGTCGCCGTTCACTGTCTTTATCCTGATGGGGAACTCGCCGGTTCCGATGATTCCGTCGGGAATCCCGATTAGCTCAACGTCGCTGTTGACCTTCTTTGCCTCGATTCTCGCGTCGCAGAACTCGGTGAGGCGAATAGTTACGTCCCCGTTGACGCAGTTCACGTTAACGTCTCCTTCAAGTTCCTCGATGGTTACAGTTATGTCCCCGTTCACGGTAGAAACTTCCAAAGGTCCCGCAACCCGAAGGTGGGCATCTATCTCGCCGTTCACGCTCTTCATAAGCTCGGCCTCGCAGTTCCTCAGCGTTATCTCTCCGTTCACCGTGGTCACTTCCGTGAATCGAACTCCTTCAGCTATGAGCTCCCCGTTCACGTTTCTTGCATTGACTGGAACTCCCCTCGGAACCTTGAGCTCCATCTCGACCCAGCCCTCCTCCGCTTTGATTATACCCAAAAAGCGGAACTTTCGCCTTGGCTTTTCATTGATGACGAGCTTTCCGCCCATGTTCTCGACTATCAGGTCAACCTCGCCGTGTTTTGTGTAGCTCACCTTGACCGCGTCCTCATCCCATGCGGAGACGTTAACCCTCCCGTTGACGAAGTTCAGGTGAACTTCTCTGACGTCCTCAAAGAGCATAGGCTCACCCCACGTAGTTCATCAGCTCGTCGAGGAGCTCCCTAACGCGCCTGCCAAGCATCGCCCTGTCCACACCGAGGCCCTCTATGAGGCCCGCGCTCTGCTCGTCCACTATCTCCTTCGCCTTCCGCATTACGAGCCGGTAGGCTTCCTCGTTCTCTATGGTGTGAGTCCTTCCACCGGCCCTTATCCTTACCACACCGTCCTTAGCGGAGATTACAACGTCCTCGATGCGTATCTTCGCCCTTCCCCTGCCGACCGTGACGGATATGTCGCCGGAGCGGAGCGAGACAGCTTCGCCAAGGCTTAGCGTTTCGTTTCCGCTCCTGTAAACAACCCTGTTCCCGTCGACTTCGATGGAGAACTCATCGGTCTGAACCTTCAGCCTGTCGCCGACCTTGGTTAGCTGGAAGCCGTTGCGGAGCTCCCTGATGGTGAGCATACCCTCTGGCTTCTTTGGATTGCCCTCGTGAATCCTGAAGGGCCCGATTTTCACTTCCTCACCGTGCGGCGTCTCTATTACCTCCACGAACGGAACCTTGACGTACTCGAAGTCCTCGCCCTCGTAGACCTTGATTATGCCCAAATCCACTACGCTTTCGCCCTTTGTCTTTCTGTAGAGCCTCTCAGGGTTTATAAGGCGGTTCGCTTCCTCAACGAAACTATCGTCCGCTTTCGCCTTCTTTCCAACTCTCAGCTCGCCCCACACTGCCACAGGACTTGAGAGAGTCTTCCTAATCGTCCCTATCGGCGTTTCAGCTTCCACCTCAATCTCGCCGTCTATCACCCAGCCAACACGCTTTCCGCCAACCTTCACTGGATATGCCTTCCCCTCTCCCCTCAGCCTCACGTCGCCAAAGTCGGCCCCATTGAACTCGTAGGCCTTCTTCTCGACACGCCAGCTGAAGCTCCTCTTTTCCGACCTGCCAACGAGCAGTCCCGCGATGGTCAGCACGACTGCGTAGGCGAAGGCCCTCCCGGCCAGATCGTGAAGATCCTTCGGCATGCCGAGCCAGCCACCGAAGTACAGGAAGACGCTCGTCCACAGGAAGCCCTTGGCAAGCGCGAAAATTATCCCGCTTACTGTAACTCCAAGCCACCTGCCGACGCTCAACAGCTCGAAGGCAAAGATTAGCGCGATTATCGCGTAAACGAGGTAGCGATTGTATGGTTCGAGGCCGAGGTAGCCTTTGAAGAGCCAGACTATCAGCAGAACCGCGGTTATCTTCTTAAGGTACTCCGCGATTTTGAAGCGCGGGCTTTCCTCAGTATAAAACGGATAGCTCATTCTTCCACCCCCTCCAAAGCGGTTATAATCTCAAGCAGGCGCAAAAACAAACGGCCGTCGGGCGAGATTTCGTACTTGTCTCCCTTGCGAACCATCCCGGTTTTGAGGAGGAGCTTGAGGTGATGCGAAACCGTCGGGCTTTCAACACCGAGGGCTTCCTTAATCTCCTTGAAGCCCATCGGCTTTTTGGACAGCATCTTGAGAATTCTAATCCTGTCTGGATTCGCGAGTGCTTTGAGGGTCTTCGCAGCTTTCTCTTCGTCGAGTTCCGGAAGCTGGCCGTCGCTCAGCTTCTTCCTGAGCCTCTCCTTTATGGAGAGCATGACCTCGTCAACCGGGTCAACGCTCTCCTCAAGCAGGGCCAGCTTCCTCCTCAGTTCCTCAAGCTGGGCCTTCAGCTCGTCCATGCTACCACCAGGTACAGACTTTTGTAGTACAATTTTCTGTACTTAACTTGCGCAATAGGTATATAAAAGTTTATCGGTTGTTAATTGTTGCCAAAAATGTTTTAACGCTTAAACCTCAGTCTCAACCATGAACATCGCCGAGATGCTCACGCTCATCGCTCTGGGATATGCCCTTAAGCGATTGGTTAAATCGGAGAAGCCCTTCGATTACCTCCGAATCCTGGTCAACGATATCCTTTTGGCCTTCTTCGTGTTTGGCAACGTCGCGAGCAAGGACCTAAACTACCTCCTTAGCATCAAGACCGTCTTCATCTACGTCTTTATCATAATAGGAATAAGTCTCTCAACCTCATACATCTACGCGCGCTTCAAGCTCAAAGACGACCCTTGGGCCGGTGCGCTGATGGTTCTCTCGGTCTACCCCAACACGGCCGCCCTCGGCTTTCCAATAGCGAGCCTCTTCCTCGACGACATAACGCCGGCGATACTCTACTCCACGACCAACTCGATGATAGTCATCCCGATCGTCACCTTCATAGCGGCCCACTACTCCAGCGGCGGCGCGAGCGTCAGGGAGAGCTTTCTAAAAGCTCTGAAGTTCCCGCCAACGCTGGCAAACCTTCTTGCCCTAACCCTGGTGATGGCGGGGATCAGGCTCCCGGACTGGATTCTAGAACCTATCAAGACTGTCGGCTGGTGGAGCATTCCGCTCCTCATAATCTACTTCGGTTCGCGGATAACGCTCAGGGCTTTTGACCTGAAGAAACTCCTCGAGGTCGGAGCCTTCAGGATAGCGATTCCCTTCGCCTTCGTCTTTCTCACCCTTCGGTGGGAGAGGCCTGAGGTTTTCTACTCGGTTCTCGTAGAGGCTAGTATGCCCCCGGCCATAGCGGCCAATGCGATTTTAGCCCAATACCATCTCAAGGCAGAAGAAGCCATAAGCGTGACCTTCGTGCTCACTCTGCTCGTCATAGGACTCTTCGTTGCACTCCGGCTTATCCTCGGACTAAAGTGAAGTTTTTGGAGGATTCTCAGTACTTTTACATTCATCTCGAATTTGTTTCGAAAACTCTTGTGGAGATACCGGTGTTCCCATGAAAACATCCACCATTAGGCTTACCTAAAGAAACGATAATAAGGACATATAACGCAACTTCCTCATAATATTCCTGACCCTGGAGGTGGTACGTTGAGGAAAATCCTGCTCGGAGGACTGCTCGTACTTTTGGTTTTTGTCGCAGGCTGCATTAGCGGCCCGTCCTCCGGAACAGAGGAAAAACCATCCCCTGGAGAAACCACGTTTTCTTCAACGACTACCAAAACCACCCCATCGCCCTCAGAAACAATGTCTCCAACCGAAACGACTCCAAGGCAGACCAAAACCCAAGTGCCCTCCGAGGATTGGGCGTATCTGGATCTGTCCCTTATCCCCGAAAACGAGCCTAAGTACAGCCTTCATAAGGGCTCCCTTTCCGACAGCAGTGTCAGTGTTGAGGTTCTCCTTATAGAGGGCCCCGCAAAGTTCGTGAAGACAAGCGCTAACTGGGAAGCCTCTCCAGGTGAATCAAGCGCCAACAACGTGGTGTTTCAGGTAAATCACGACGTTTATTACTTTGAGGTTGGCCCCACCGGCGTTTATTATGAGGGAGGCCGGGTTGTGGGAGACCTCTCCGACTTCGTGAGGTTCACGGAGGACAAGTACCTGGGATGGGAGAATGGGTTCGTTCGCATTTACTCGAGATCCCTTAACAAATACCGCGAGAAAAAGGATGTTATGGCCTACGCGGCCACGCTGATAAACGGAGAGTTCGCAATCGTTACCTCGGTTGAAGACAACCTCACCGTAACAACCTTCGTGAACGGTGAAGCAAGCAGTGAGGAGTACTCCTTCGATTGCCCGATTCTTTCAATGCATCCAGCCTTCACTGGAGACACAATCTCGGGATTTTACATGGCCACGACCTGCGGCGTTTACTACGTCAGCCCGAACCTTGAGACCTACGACTCAGGCTTAGGGGATTCAGCATGGATAATCATCTCTAATGATCATGATGACTTGGGGACGATCGTTGTTTATTCAAAGGACCTCAACGAAGTCGTCGGCCTGCACTACAGTGCCGAGCACGATGAAGTTCTCCACAGCAAACCCCTCTCAGTGAGCTACCGCCCGGACGCAGCTTCGGTCAGCGGGCTCTACTTAGCCCTGGCAAGGGGTACAAAGCTTTACCTCTACGAGCTGGGTGAGGACGGAGCCTACAACAATTTCGGTATCCTGGACTTTCCCTATCCGATAAGGGACGTCAAGATAAACCAGCTCTCCGGCGACCAGATTGAAGTCGGCGTCGCGTGGAAAGAGGGCTTCGCCCACATAGTTGGAAAACCGGACGATTTCAGGGGTGAACACTCCCTCAGCGTTGGGGAGGAAATAAGCACGACCGGAACGCAGACGTCAACGCCGCCGGCTCAGGCCGGACTTGAGGGGATTTTTGACATCTTCACAATCGAAAAGGTCAGCTTCGGGGAACTGTGGGGAGCAAAAATACACCTCGAAAAGACTCCGGACTACCGCAACGTCCACGACTGGCTCCAGATACGGGTCTACGAGCCGGCTGGTCTGCCAGAGGCGTACTTCGCCTTTGGCAGGTACATGGTTCACGTGACCGCTTCCTTTAGAAACTTTGTCGAAAGCAAGAGTGACTTCACCAAGTACGATGTCACGGAGGTTTATGAGCTGCCATCAACGCCGAAGGACTTCACCTTTGGCATCTACGACACAAACGACATCTTTATGGCTGGCCAAGACGGAAAGCTGTACCTGATATACGGGGGCGAGTGGAAGGAAGAGCCTGTTGGAAACGAAAAAGTAAGATGCTGGAAGTCGAAGACATACGTTACATGGGACATTGATGCAGATGGTGTTAACGTAATGTCACGTGGGGGCAACAACTACTTCGTGGGCTGGAAGGACGATAAAATATACGTAATCACTTACACGAACGAACAGTTCTACAACGCGGAGGAGGAGGGACTGCCAAAGGTGCAGCCCAAAGAGGTTCAGTTGCCCGAAAATATCGTGGCCGTTTACCCCCTTGACTACGGCCGGGGCTTCCTCATAAGAACCGAAACTGGGCTGTATCTCTACGACGTGATGGGTTACTTCGACTATGGGCCTGATAAACTTTACACCCTCCTGACGGACGCTCCAGGGATGACGGCTGTCCAGATATACACTGACGACGCCTACATCTACAGAGACGGAACCTTCACAGTGGTGTATGTGACCTCTAAATACGACGCGAACGACAAGGAGGTTCCGACGGTAAACGTCGTGAGCTCCAAGATAGCAATACCCGGCGTGAGGACCTTTGCCCCAATGTTCAACACATACAACACCCAGCTCGCCGTTGGGTTCGACGGAAAGATTGCCCTCTACAATGTCACGACCAGCTATTACTACGACGAGAACAACAACGAGGTCTATTTCCTCAACCTGACCCTCGATCAGTCCTTCAGCGTTCCATTCACCCCCGACTACGTTTACGGGGAAGACGAGTGCTACTGCCACGTCCATAAGCACGACAACTACTTCTACGCATGGGCCGGTAACGACTACTATGTCCTCTTCGGCCCGAAGAACAGGAGGTGGTAGTCTTTCTTTTTCCAACTTCAAGCTCGGGGTGGTGAACGAAATGGGGTTTATGGACTCTCTAAAGAGTGCCGCTTCCAGCTTTGTTAAATCCGTACGCCACAAGACCTTCAAGATACCGGCCGAGGAACTGGCCGAAAAGTGGGAGAAGCTCAGGCCTTACGGAGTTGAGATAGAGGCGGACACAAAATACGGAGGAAAGTACAGCACCTCAGCCTGGTTCACCATAGAGGACGTCACCGTCAAAGAGGTTGAGGTCGGGATCTTCCGGAAATCACGGAAAAAGAAGATCATTGTGAAGTGCTACCGCGAAATAGAGCCCTACGATGAGTATGACGAGGAAGAAGAGGAAAAGATAGACTGGTTCGATTTCTCAAAGGAGGAAGAAACGATAGAAAGAAAAGAGGTGACGTTCTGGGAGGGAGACAAGGTCAAGATACGCATGACTGAGGCGGACTACGAGAAGATGCTTGAACGGGAAGGGGATGTTCTGAGGTGAAGAGGGTAAAGGTTCTTCTCGTGCTCCTCCTCGCGGGAGTTCTGCTCGTGAGTGGCTGCCTCAATACAGGATCCAAAACAGAAACTTCCAGCAAGGTGGAGGACACGGCTGAAAGTCACTCCTCAAGCGTCCCTTCGGTTTCCACGAGCACAAGCGAACAAACCCATACAGAGGAAACAACGTCACCGAGAAAAGAACGGCCCAAGGGTATCTTAACGACAAAGATCTTCAACAAAACCTTCGCGGTGAACGCCTCCCTCGTCCCGGATTCCACCTTTGACTGCCTGTCAAAAAGTCCCGATGTTATAAAGGCCTACTACTCCGCGGTCAAGAGCGAAAAGAACGTCAGCGATTTCTTCGACCTGAGCGTTGTGGAAGAGAGCTCCCTCCTCGAGCTACACAAGGCCCTCTACCGGGCCGTTGACTTCAAGGAGCTCCAAATAAGCGAGCCCAACTGCTCGGTCATCAGCACGAACCTCGTGGCCTGCTCATACCACTACCATGCTGTTCTCATCAAAGAAGGCCAGGAGAAGACCGTTGAGAAGGACTACGTGACTTTCCTCTCGGGAGACGTTTGCAAAATCGTCTGGACGGAGGCGGAATCATGAAAAAGATAGTTCTCCTGCTGATCCTCGTTCTGCTGACCGCACCGTTAAAGTTCTCAGTTATGGGGCATGAACAAGGCCAGAGCACTTTCGTGGATACGGACGGCGATGGCTTAAGCGATGCTTTCGAGATGGCCTACAACGAAACGTACTTCGGAATAGTATACCGTCTCAGCCCTACCAATCCCGACACCGATGGGGACGGGCTGAAGGACGGGGACGAATTCTTGGTTGGGACAAGCCCGCTACTCAAAGATACGGATGCCGACGGCCTGTGGGACGGTGAGGAATTCTGGATGGGAACCAGCCCCCTGCTGGAGGACACGGACGGAGACGGTCTCACGGACTACACAGAGGTCGTCTACATCCCCAAAAAATACAACATTGCACCACCAAACCCCCTCGACCCCGATACCGACGACGATGGGATGAACGATGGGGCGGAGTGGAGCAGGGCGCACAGCGTGGACAAATTCTTCGACGGCTACCTGAACCCTGACAAGGACGGGGACGGGATAAGAGATGGTGCCGAGGTGTATACTTTCGTATGGAACGGGGAGCTTTACACGAAATACTGTGACCTAACACTTGACTGCGATGGAGACATGCTTTCCGACGCGGAGGAACTGGAACTCGGAACAACACCGTACAACCCGGACACGGACGGTGATGGACTGCTCGACGTCCTTGAGCTGAGGTTCGGCTCCAGCCCCTTCAAAACCGACACCGACGGTGACGGGATTGGGGACTTCGAGGAGGTATTCCCCCTGCTGGCGTACGAGTACAAGCTCACGGAGGATATACGCTCCATCATAGGCGGAGAACCCCCGGAGTGGTGGGACGAATCATGGGCATGGCTCTTTATATCCCCACTTAACACCACCGACATCTGCGTTCCCACGATGGAAGAGCTTGAGTCCGCCATTGAGCTGAATCAATATCCGATGGACGTTGTTAAAAAGTACATCCGCACCGGCCTGCACAGCTATCTAAGCAACGTCTACACCCTCGACTATCCGGAACGCTACGAGAGGGGGGACATATACAGCGACAACGCCGTTTGCTACCTCGGTATTCCCACAGACCCAACAAAATACGACACGGACGGAGATGGTCTGAGCGACTATGAGGAGCTGAATTATCAGCCGGCATGTCCTACTCCAGGGTGCTCCTTAGCTGTCTACTGGCTAATGCTCGACCCGAACGACTCGGACTCCGACGGGGATGGAGTAATAGACTCAGAAGACATAGTGCCGGTAAACTACGACCTCGACGGGGACAAGCTCATCGAGCAGGACGTATGCGCCTACTATACCGACTGCGACGGGGATAGGCTGAGTGATTACTATGAGCAATTTTTTGGAACGGATCCCAAAAACCCGGACACAGACGGTGACGGTTTAACCGACGGCGAAGAAAGCGGGGGCGACCTAAACGTTGCAAGCAGGATAGCAAGCAACGAAACCCCTTACTGGCACAACAGCGACCCCACCAAAACAGACACCGACGGCGATGGCTTCACGGACTTCGAGGAATACAAAAGCTGTCTCTCCTCGTGGAGATGTGTGGTGGACCCCAACCTGCACCCGGAGACAGCTCCCAACGTCCAGAAGCCAGAATACAACAAAACGAAAGAGATTGAATTTGTCCCCCGAATAGAGAGAAGCTACAACGTCACGGTCACCATAAACGGCAAAAAACTTGACTCCTCGACCGTTCTCCTCGAGACGGACAGCTTTTCCGTTGAGGTGGAAGCATCACCTCTCAGGGTCACCACTGGAAACGAAACCACCGAAAAGCCCCCTCAGAGAATATTCCTCTACACATCCAAATACGGGAACTTTGAGTTCCAAGGCAGTAGTCTCTCAAAGACATTCACCCTTGAGAACTTCACAAGGATTGGGGTTGAGTTCTTGGATCTTTTCATCAGAGTTGACTACGGGAGTTTCTTTGTGGATCTCGGGTACGATTTGACCTTCAAATACAAGACCGCTCCGGAAGTCGAGCTTGAGGAATCAAGCTGGGACAACAACCTCGACGTTGGAAAGCTCGTCTTCAAGTGCCGCTTCTGCAAGAACGCGACGATAATAGTCCCTGGCGCCCTCGTGAACGGAAGGGAAAAGAAAGTCATCGAACTGGGAAGGACGATGCCCCTTAAGTACCTCTACGCCAGAATAATCCCGCACCGATACACGGTAGCCAGTGAGGCCGACGTCGGAACTATCTACACGAAGTATGAGGACAGCGTCGAAGTCCTGAAGACCGGCAAGGACATAGGTCTCCTGACGGCCAAGATGGTAGAGGCGAGAAGTTTGAGGTCGAAGATAATATACGGCATGGTGGCGACTGCCAAGGGGATAAAGACTATCGTCGGCGGTGTTGAGGCGTTCATTCCGGAGGACGAGAGCACGGAGGTTGAGGAGGTTCAGAAGCCCAAAGGAGTCGAAACTCCAACATCGACGAGGTTCGACAAAGAGGCGTTCAAGAAAGGCCTGCTCGACTGGGTCAAGGAGAAGCTCGTTGATGCAACCTTCGACTACGTCACCGAAAAGGCCGTCAAGTACGCAGACGCCAAGGAGCTGGAGGCAAGGAGACACGAAACGACCTACCACGTGACGGTTAAAGCGTGCAACGACTTCGGTTGCAAGGTTTACAGCTTCTCCGTCAGGGGGTATGCATATGAGACCGATTGAGCTTTCTTTTCTTTACTCTCAATGAGTGGAGGTGGTGATATTGAAGAAAGCCCTGCTGGTTTTTGGAGTGATACTGCTCCTCTTGGCGGCGGGTTACTTCACAGGGTTCATAGACAAGTCCACCGTTGATGATCTACTCAAGAACCTTCAGAAGGGCTCGAATACGGGCACGACGGGGGAGAAAGAAGATAGCCATAAATCGGAAACTCCTTCGATGACGGAAACCTTTTCAGAAACCTCGACGGCTCCGGGAGAAAGTTTCAGCGAAACAACCAGTACGGAATGGGATCAAACCGAGACCCCAAGCCCCGGACAGGGAACAACGCCAACAGAGAGTGAACTCAAGAACTTTTTCGACCACTCCTACTCCCTGGGGACGCTGAGCTTTACCGAGGGGGACTACGATTACAAGGGGCTGAAGATCACCCCGGAGAAGGGAAGGCTCTACTACTTCCCATACACCTCAAGTCTCGTCTATCTCGTGTCTGGCAGGATAATACTCGCAGTTTCCCCCTGGGACGATGACTTCCTCCTGGGCTCAAAGGCAACCCCCGAGATAGACCAGTCGTTCAAGTTCCTGATCGTGCTTCCTGTTGAGCCCAAGAAGCTCTCCATTCTCACAGGGGAAGGTAGGATCCCGAGCATCATAGCGACGGACGGAGAGGGCAGGCTCCATATCTTCATAGACCCCCAGCAAGTTGAGGGGGACGAGATAAACTGGTACATCCCT
Organism: Thermococcus gammatolerans EJ3; assembly: GCF_000022365.1. NCBI lineage: Archaea > Methanobacteriati > Methanobacteriota > Thermococci > Thermococcales > Thermococcaceae > Thermococcus > Thermococcus gammatolerans. Next base: position 1,288,670 of record NC_012804.1, read on the forward strand.
GCTGGGCACGTAGTCTACAACTTCGACGCGACCGGAGTTGGCATTGGGGAGTATGGCACGTACCAAGAGGACTACAACATCTACCTAGCATGGAAAGGAAGGGAGCTGAGGGTGTACACGTACTCCCACAGAACCCTTGAGGACATCGAGGAAGGCAAGAACATAACCGTTGAGCCCGCAGTATACACCCTCCCGGAAGATATCCTGGATGCGAACGTAATGCTCTACGATGACTTCATCCTTGTCCTCACAGAGGGAGGAACGTATTTAGTGCCGAGCCCCTACGGCCGCTACGCCAACGACACTAACATCTACAGAATCGACGATCGGGTGGATATGATAACTGGCTGTGGAACTTGGGGCGATGCCTCCCCCGATCCAACCAACATGAGCTTTACAGTGTATTCCTCCGGCAGACTCTACGTTCTCAGAGTCCTCTACGCGGAGGAAGAGCGGAAGATCACAGTAACGAAAGAGGCATCCTTAGACGCCCCAAACGTAGTTGGCATATTCAGTCCTATGACAATAGACGGCTCACAGATTGTTGCAGTCTCAGAGTCGAGTGGAGTGCTCAAGGTGTATCACATCAACTGGAGCAAAGAAACCGGCAGAAAAGAATTCAACCTCCTCCAGCAGTTCAAACCGGGCGTTCCCCTCGTGAATTTCCAGTTCGGGAACTTCCTCGGGGCGATAGCGAGCGGGGTCGGAAGGGACGGTGCGTTCTACATAATAGTAATGCGGCAGAGCAACACCTGACTCTGCGATTTCTTTTTAACCCCTTCGATTTTTCTTTTAACGGTGATTTCAATGGAGCGCGTCGTTGAGATTCTGAGAGAAATCCTTGAAATTCCGTCACCAACCGGCTACACTAAGGAAGTTCTCGCACACATCGAGAAGAAACTGAACGGGGCAGGGATAAAGACCCGCTACACCAACAAGGGAGCCCTTTTGGCCTACAACCACCCGGAGCCGGAGCTCGTCATAGCGGGCCATGTTGACACGCTCGGCGCGATGGTTAAGGGAATCCTCCCCGACGGGCACCTCAGCTTCACGAAAATCGGCGGGCTCCTCCTCCCGACGTTTGAAGGTGAATACTGCACGATAATAACCCGCTCAGGGAAGAGGTTTAGGGGAACGCTCCTCCTCAAGAACCCCAGCGTTCACGTCAACAAAGACGCAGGAAAAAAGGAGCGCAAGGAGGAAAACATGTACATCCGCCTCGACGAGCTCGTCGAGAAGAAGGAAGATACTGAGAAGCTTGGCATAAGGCCCGGCGACTTCATAGCCTTCGATCCGAAGTTCGAGTACGTGAACGGCTTCGTCAAGGCACACTTTTTAGATGACAAGGCGAGCGTCGCAGTGATGATTGACCTGCTCCTTGAGCTAGCGGACGAGCTTGAAAAGCTCCCGGTGGCGTTCTTCTTCTCGCCCTACGAGGAAGTTGGACACGGCGGTTCGGCAGGCTATCCGCCGACGACTAAAGAGCTCCTCGTCGTTGACATGGGCGTCGTTGGAGAGGGCGTCGCGGGAAAGGAAACCGCCGTGTCGATAGCGGCCAAGGATTCAAGCGGGCCGTATGACTATGAGATGACGACCAAGCTCATCGAGCTGGCGGAGAAGAACGACATACCGCACGTCGTTGACGTCTTCCCCTACTACGGCTCCGACGGTTCAGCGGCCCTAAGAGCTGGCTGGGACTTCCGCGTTGCCCTCATTGGGCCCGGGGTTCACGCCAGTCACGGGATGGAAAGGACTCACGTTAAAGGCCTGCTCGCGACGAAGGAGCTGATAAGGATTTACATAGAGGAGCGATTTCATCGGTGACGGTTATGAGGGCCCGAATCATTGAGCGCTTCAAGTTCGAGGCGGCCCATTCGGTGGTCGTTGAAGGCAGGCCCGAGGAGATCCACGGCCACACGTTCCGGCTGGAGGTGGTAGTTGAGGGACCTCTGAAAAACGGCTACGTTATGGACTTCATTCAGCTTAGAAAGATCGTCGGCGGGATTATAGGAAAGCTAGATCACAGAAACCTAAACCACATCTTTGAGAACCCCACCACGGAGAACCTCGCGCTCTGGATTGCCAAAGAGACCTCCCGGAACCTTCCTGAGGGAGTTCGGCTCAAGCGGCTGACCCTCTGGGAAGGGGATGATAACGGTGTCGAGCTTGAGTTCTAGTCGATCCTTTTCAATTTACCCCCCTCAAGGAGATACACCGCGTCGCATTTTGGCTTCAGAAGCTCGATGAAATGGGTAACGCTCACGACGGTCTTTCCTTTCTCCCTGAAGAGATCGTACACCGACAGCATAGCTTCTCTCGACTCGACATCGAGGGAAACCAGCGGCTCGTCAAGGAGAACGAGTTCCGGGTTTCCAACGAGGGCACATACCAGGTCAAGCTTTTTCACTGTACCGTGGGAAAGCTTCTCAACGGGGACGTTCATAAACTCCTCAAGGCCGAGCAGAGCGACGAGTTCATTGATCCACCTCCGATCGGCGTTCTTAGAAAGCCCCGAGAAAAGCTCGATGTTGTCCCTGACCGTCAGCCGGGAGTAGAGGGCCGGCTGCTGTGCCACGAAGCCGATCTCCGAGACGTTTAGCTCGGCCGTTCCTTCGAAGTCCGTCAGGCCCGCTATGATTCTCAAAAGTGTGCTCTTTCCGCTTCCATTTCTCCCGATTATGCACACGGAACATCCCTTCTCGATCTCGAGATCAACCCCATTTAGCACCAGATTTTCCCCGTAGCGTTTTCTGACGTTTCTAAGGATCACTGCACGCTCCATTTCAAAGCCCTCCCGTGAACGATCAAGACGACGATCGAGAGGAGAACGACCGAGATAACATTGATCGCGATGTAGTCGAAGTACAGGGAGACACCCCCCGGACGGAACATGAAGGCTCTCATGAGAACGGCGGAGTAGTACGTTGGCGTTAGCCTCGCGATCCTCTGGAGAACCTCTGGAAAGAAGCCTACGGGATAAAAGAGCCCGGAGATGAATATTATAAACCCCATCAGCACGTGGAGGAACGTTTTTGCGTGTGGCTCAAACCTCAGGAGCATTGTGACGAGAAGGCCTAGGAGAGAAAACAGGAGTGTGTTCAGGACGAGAATTGTAACAACACCTATGTCTATTGAAACCTTAACATTCATTAAGTGGTATATAATAAGAACGAGAAGAGTCTGGACTAGAACCAGGAGAGGCATAATAATGACTCTAACTACAAAGTTTTCGGTAAACACTCCAGCAAGTCTAAGACGAGGAAAAACGTTCTTTTCGGATATAGTGTTGTCAGCAACCAGTTCAAAACCCACCATCATGGAGATGAAAAGGAGGATCCCCGGAAGAAAGAACATCGGGAGGGACACCTTATCGTTAATACCAGCAGATTCTATTCTGGCACCTTTCAGTTCAATCCTTAGGAGTCTGATGAGGTTCTCCGATATCGAGGCAACAGGATTCATTGTTCTGTCATAATACACAACATATTCGCCAGCTTCAAGACCTCCAAACTTTCGAACTTCTATTACGACATAGTATTCTTCTCTCTGGAGCCCATTGAGGGCAACGGTAAGGTTTGGAACAAGATGGGGGTTAGAGAACGTCCTCGCCAGTGTCATTATGGCCCAAACATCATCCTGACTCACGTTCTCCGCCAGAACAATGGCGACTGGAGTGTCTCCTGGAACAGCGCTCTTATAACTGCTTGAAATAGCCCCAAAGAACAGAGGGATAAAGATAAGGAAAAAAAGGATAGATTTCCTTCGAGCTATCAGTTTAACTTCCTTCACAAAAAGATCGAAAATGGGGGGCATTTAGGCCACCATCACCAGCTCTCGTACTTACTCTCATAACTCTTGAGTTCAGTAACTATCTCCGATATCTGATCGACGCTGACTTCTATCGTAACTATTACCTTGGTACCCTCCTGTTGGACTTTGATGTTATCCCTTACCAGTTTCTTGAGCTTTTCGTTTTCTTTGAACATGGGCATCGTGGAGAGCATTGCCAAGCTTCCCTCAAATGACTTGACTAGTGTGTCTGCCGATTCCTCACTGTCCAACTCAGTCACTTCCTTGATCGTCAGAACGTTACCCACAGGCCTGTAAACAAATGCCTCGTATTTTATTTCTGAGAGCAGGCTAACAAAGGGTATCGTTGGAACTTCCTCAGAAATTTTTTCAAATTCTTCTCTGAGTCCGGAGGGAAGGTTCTTGTAGTTACTAACGGCCACAATGTACCCATCCCCAATTTCGTCTGCTATGTTACTCATTTCCTCATCGTACTTCCCCTTCCCCTTCTTCAAGTCAATTATCTTCTCGACTACATCGAGTGTTCCGATAAGAACGTAATCGCTCTCAATAACCGCTCCATAATACGTTCCATCGTAGTCCTTCCACTTATAGAGGGTGACATCCCTGTATTCAAGCTCTCTGATACCCTCTGTGCTGTTCTTTAGTCGTTTAACTAGATCCTTAGTGTTGAATTTTCCTTTGATGTAAACTGCAAAATCAATAGCCTCTACGTCTCCCTCCTCATTGAGGCTAAGGTCGTAAAGGACGAAAAGTCCCCACTCCACATCAGAGGGACTTACGTTGGTGGAATCCTCAATTTCATTAAGAGCCTTTTTATAGTCATGGTAAACATCCAGCGCCCTCATCAAAGATTCGGTACTTTCATCAGAGAGTATTTTGGCGTCAACGTAAAACGCGGCAAACGAGCCCTTGGGAACTAGCTTCACCCATTCCTTGCTGTCATTGCTCCCCCCAATGCATCCACTTGAGAGTGTGGCCATTGAGAGAACAAAAACCAATGTAAGGAACAACGCCAAAATGCTCCTTGTGTTGCCTCTCATGACAGATCACCCACTAAGAGCTCAACTTACTAATTAAAAATATTACGGAAATTGTTATGAAACAGGACCCTCCCTAGGGTAGTTCAATAATGTCCTTACTAAAAACTACTGTATTCCGTTCATTTTCAAACGAAATTTTCCCCGGAAAAGAGACCTTAACTGGCACGGATTTTTCTTTTTTCTCTGTAACATCCCAGCTTATCAGATCGCCCTCCTCAACATCAAGGGTTCTGATGAGCCCCACTGGTCCCTCGATGACGTACCTGGCTGACTCCTTCGGAGTGTAAATCCTCCACCTCCGGGCAGTCTTGAAATCCACAACTCGTCTCATTGAGTCGAGCCAGATTACGTCGATGTCGCTCAGCATGAAGAACATGTGAATCGAAGCGTTGAGCCTGTTCTCAATGGGTAGGACAAAGATGAGGGCGTGGTTTACGTTGCTTACAAGCATTAGACCCCTAAAGCGCTTGATGAAAGTATCGGCGAGCTCAACGTGCCCGTGCCAGACCCTGCCCTTCGTCTCGTTGATTATCATGGTTTAAGCTTGACCCCGCCCCTTAATAAGCCTTGTGAGGCGAAAAACTTTTAAATACAAAAGGTAACTAAAATATGGGAGCGAAAAAAGGAACGGAGGTGGTGGAAATGGCCGAGGAGAAGAAGGTTAGGACCCTTGAGCAGATTCAGGACGAGATAAGGAGCTACCTCGGCGAAATCGAGTACCTCAGGAGCCAGATTGGAGTGATAGACGCCACCATCGCCGACCTCAGGACTGTCGATGCAACCCTCGCTTACCTCAAGGACAAGGGTAAGGGCAAGCCAATTTACATCCCGCTCGGGAGCGGCATAGCGATAAAGGGCAAGATTGAGAACCCTGACGACGTCATCATGGACGTTGGAGCTGGAATCCTCGTCGGGGCAACGGTTGACGAGGCCAGGGAGAACATCGAGAAGAGAATTAACGCCCTCATGAACCTCCGCCTGGCCCTGCTGAGGAAGATTGAGGAGGACACGAGGAAGGTCAACGAGCTCCTCAAGGAGCTCCAGGAGATGCAGCCTGAGAAGAAGGAGTGACTTCTCCTCGGCCATTCTTTTTTATTGGGGGTGAGAGCGTGGAGGCGGTGAAGGCTTACGAGCTCGAACTTGAGCTCAGGCAGATAAGGGAGCTCAGGAAGGCGATAGAGCTCAAGATGAAGGAACTCGAGTACGCAGAGGGAATCATAACGGCCACCAAGGCCGAGAGGAAGCTCTACAGGGCCTTCGCAGACCTGCTCGTTGAGGTAACGAAGGACGAGGCAATCGAGCACATCGAGAGAATGCGCCTGGCTTACAAGAGGGAAATCGAAAGGCTCAGGGAGAAAGAGAAGGAGATAATGGAGAAGCTCTCAAGGCTCAGCTCCTGAGCTCCTCCGCTATCTCAAAGCCCTTCTTGAGGGCTTTAACATTTATCTCCTCCGTTCCTTTGGGAACCGCATCGCGGACGGCCTTCTCTATTGCTTCCCTGCCCACTATCCCTGTCACGCCGACGAGTATGCCGAGGGTTAGAATGTTCATCGTCAGGCTTAGCCCGGTGGTTTCTTCCGCTATCTCGGTCAGAGGCAAAGCGATGACGTTGAGCTTCTTCTCGAACTCCAGGTCCCTGTGGGGGACGAGGTCCTTCTCGACTATTACAGTGGTGCCTTCCTTTACCGTGTGGAGGTACTTGCTGTAGGCCTCCTGCGAGAAGAAGACTGCATAGTCAGGATGAAGTGTCTTGGGGTAGTCAATCGGCTCGTCGCTTATAACCACTTCTGCCCTGCTCGCACCTCCCCTCGATTCCGGCCCGTAGCTCTGGGTCTGGACCGCGTAGAGGTTCTCATAGACAGCAGCCGCTCTTCCGAGGATGACGCTCGCGAGTATGACACCCTGACCGCCGAACCCGCTGAAGAGAACTTCCTTCCTCATTGCTCCCACCCCATCATCTTCTTGGCCCTCTTTATGTACTCCTGATACTCCCTCACGAGACCTGGCCTGTCCCTGTCAACGAACTCGCCGATTACTATTTTGCCCTCAAGCTCCTCTGGCTTCATCTTCTTGGCCTTCGCGAGCGGGACGGTTATCTTCTGGTACCAGCGGATTAGCTCTGGGGCAGTCTTCATCCTGTTCCTTCTTCCGAAGCTTATCGGACAGGGGCTTAGGAACTCAACGAGCGTGAACCCCTCTTTCTGGAGAGCCTTCTTTATGCTGTTGATCCCCTGAAGGTAGTTGAAAACCGTCCAGCGAGCGACATAGTTCGCCCCAGCTGAGACCGCCAGCTGAGCGATGTCGAAGGGGTTCTCGAACTGGCCGTATGGAGCGGTAGTCCCGCGCAGGCCCTTCAGAGCGGTCGGAGCGACCTGTCCGCCGGTCATTCCGTAGGTGAAGTTGTTGATGAGGATTACCGTCACGTCGAGGTTCCTCCTGATGGCGTGGATGAGGTGGTTCCCGCCTATCGCGGCCGCGTCGCCGTCGCCCATGAAGGCGATTATCTTGAGGTTCGGATTGGCGAGCTTGATTCCCGTGGCGAAAGCAAGGGCCCTTCCGTGGGTCGTGTGAAGGCCGTCAAAGTTGACGAAGCCTGGAACGCGGGAGGAACAGCCTATTCCGCTCACCCAGACTATCTCGTCCTGGTTCAGCTTTAAGTCGTCTATCGCGCGGAGGGTGAACTGGAGGACGCTACCGATTCCACAGCCCGGGCAGAATATCGTGGGCAACATGTCCTTCCTCAGGTACTTGTCGCGAATCTCGTAAGCGGACTTCAGGTACATCATCCCACCACCCTCTCGGCTATCTCCATCGGCGTGTGCACCTCGCCGCCTATCTTGGCTATGAGCTCGACCTCCGCCTTTCCGTTGGCGCCTTCCCTGACGAGGTGGTAGAGCTGTCCGAGGTTCATCTCGGGCACGTATATCTTATCCACGCGCTCCGCGAGCTCCTCGATGTAGTCGAAGTCGAAAGGCCACACCGTGTTGAGCTTCAGCAGGCCCGCCTCAACCCCCTTCTCGCGGAGTATCTTAACGGCCCTTATGGCGGAGCGGGAGACTATTCCGGTCGTGACTATCGCCACCTCCGCGTCTTCGAGCATGAACTCCTCCCTGCTAATTATCTCGTCCTTGTGGTCGAGTATCTTGCGGTAAATCCTCCTGATGAGCCTTTCATGAACCTCGGGCTCAACGGTTCTCGGGTGGCCATACTCGTCGTGTGTCAAACCCGTCACGTAGGTGCGGTAGCCCTTCCCGAATATCGGCATTGGTGGAACGCCGTCTCCGTGCGGGTCGCCGAAGGGAAGCTTAGCCTCCTCCTCGCTGGCTGGAAGCTTTCTCTCGACTACCTCAATCTCCTCAGGCTCAGGAATGTAAACGCGCTCGCGCATGTGGGCGAGCTCGGCGTCTCCAAGGATTACGACGGGAGTCCTGTACTTCTCGGCCAGGTTGAAGGCCCTAATAGTGAAGTCAAAGGCTTCCTGAACGGTTGAGGGACTTAAAACGATGAGCATGTGATCGCCGTGAGTGCCCCAGATGGCCTGCATTATGTCTCCCTGGGCCGGGAACGTTGGCTGGCCCGTTGATGGACCACCGCGCATCATGTTGACGACGACTATCGGCGTCTCGGTCATTACAGCATAGCCGAGGTTCTCCTGCATCAGCGAGAAGCCAGGCCCGCTCGTTGCGGTCATCGCCTTCGCCCCAGCCCAGGAGGCGCCTATTATCGCCGCTATGCTCGCTATCTCGTCCTCCATCTGTATGCTCACACCGTCAACGAGGGGCATGTAGAGGGCCATCGCCTCGAATATCTCGCTGGCGGGCGTTATTGGGTAGCCCGCGTAGAACCTGCAACCAGCTAAGATAGCCGCCCTCGCTATGGCCTCATCACCTTGAATGAAGTCGGACTTGCCGACCGGAAACGGGTACCTCATGCTACCACCCCACTCGGAATCCTGAGGACAAGCTCCCTGAAGTCAACGGACTTGGACGCATCGAGGATTTCAATCTCAACGACTTCTCCTTTCTCGTTCAGGTGCGCGATGACACCTTCACCGAGGTCAACTGAATCAACAACTTCGTCATCTCTAAGGCGGATAATCAAGACGTCAGCATCTTGCGAGTACTCTATCTTCATAAACACCACCACCTATGAAATAACGCTCTTTACGCGGTCTATACACCGTCACAACCACGGGAACGCCATTCTCATACTCGTAGATAACCCTGATAATATGGCTATTCTCTGCTTTATGTGCTATAAACCTGTCGTGGTGCCCCATTAGGACCTCTTCAGGATACAGTATCGCTTCCACGAGCTTTTCAAGCGAGAGTTTCCAGCGCCTTGCACGGGAAAGTGCGTGATGTGTTATCAGGATTTGGCACTCTTTTTCGTCTGTTTGAATTACTATGATTCTGCCTTTGGGGTGGTTCCTCTCCTCAACAACCTTCACTTCAGCCCCTCCTCATAACCGGCCCTGAAGGCCTTGATGTTTATCTCCTCAGTCCCCTTCGGGACGCGCCTCCTAATCGCTTCCTCAACGCTCTCCTTCTTCACAACATTGGTTTTCGCAACAAGGTAGCCGAGAGTGACCATGTTTACTGTTAGGGCGAGCCCAGTGGTCTCCTCGGCGATTCTGGTGAAGGGCGCGCCGACGTAGTCCCTATCTGGCTTGACCAAATCGGTCTCAATTATCAGAAGCCCGTCCTCTTTCAGCGAGTCCTTGACGGTGTCGTAGCCGAGCTGGTGAAGAGCGACGAGGACGTCTGCTTTGGTAACCATTACGTCGTAAATCGGCTCCTTCGAGATTATGACGTCCGCTATGGAGTGGCCTCCCCTGCTCGCGGAGCTGTAGTCCTGGGTCTGAAGAACGTTCAAACCCTCAATCGCGGCGGCCTCGCCGAGTATTACCCCCGCGAGCACAACGCCCTGACCGCCGATTCCGGCGAGCCTAATCTGCATCCTTCACACCTCCTTGAGTCCGAACTGCTCCTGGACCTCGTTAATCAGCTTGTTGAGCTCCTCGATGAACTCGGGCCTCTGCCTGTTGACGAACTCGCCGATGACGAACTTGCCCTCGAGCTCTTCAGGCTTCATCTTCCTAGCCTTTGCAAGCGGAACGCTGTTCTTCAGGAACCAGCGGAGCATCTCTGCTGGCTCTTTCATCCTGTTCCTCCTTCCGAACTGGACGGGACACTGCGAAATGACCTCGACGAGGGAGAAGCCCTTAACGGTTAGAGCCTTCTTGATGCTCTCGATGAGCTGGTAAACGTGGGCTGTGGTCCATCTCGCCACGTAGCTCGCTCCGGCCGCCGCGATGGTTTCAGAAATCTGGAACGGGTGCTCGATGTTCCTGTAGGGGGTTGTCGTCGTTTTGGCCCCGAAGGGCGTCGTCGGAGCGACCTGTCCGCCCGTCATTCCGTAGATGAAGTTGTTGACGAGAATAACCGTTATGTCGATGTTCCTCCTCGCGGCGTGAAGAAGGTGGTTTCCGCCGATGCTCGCCAAATCGCCGTCACCGCTTATCACGACGACCTTCTTGTCCGGCAGACCGACCTTCACGCCGGTAGCGAAGACTATCGCCCTTCCGTGCGTCGTGTGGAGGGTATCCGCCAGGAAGTAGGGCGAGGCTATCCAAGCGGAACAGCCTATTCCGCTCACGACCACCAAATCCCTCGGGTCGAGCTTGAGCTGGTCAACGGCGTTGGCAAAAGCGTTCAGCACGGTTCCACCGCCACAGCCGGGACAGAGTGCCGTCGGAAGGGCCTCCTTGCGGAGGTACTTAACCATCGGGTACTTGGAATAAATCTCGGGCATCAGGCAACACCCCTTATCTCGCGCAGGATTTCCTCAACGGTTAAGGGAACGCCACCAATCTTGTTGACTCCCTTGAGCAGAACGTCGTCGTTGACGTAGCGCTGGACTTCAAGAATCATCTGGCCAAGGTTCATCTCGGGAACGAGTATGGCCCTAACGCGCTTTCCGAGCTCCCTCATCCTCTCCCCAGGGAACGGGTGAACCGTTTTCGGCACGAAGAGGCCGGCCTTTATTCCCGCCTCCCTCGCCTTCAGAACGGCTCCGAGGGCGGGCCTTGCCGTTACCCCCCAGCTGACGACGAGTATCTCTGCATCGTCTGTGAAGTGCTCTTCGTACTTCTCGTAAACTTCGCGGTTCTTCTCTATCTTCCTGTGGATTCTCCTCACGAGCCTGTCGTGAACCTCTGGCGTGTACACATCTCTCAAACCGTTCTCCTTGTGGGTCGAGCCCGTCACGTGGGTGAAGTAACCGTGTCCGAAGAGGGGCATCGGTGGAACGCCGTCTCCGTGCGGGTCGCCGAAGGGGAGCTTCGCTTCCTCCTCGTTCTGGGGGAGCTTGCGGTAGGTTATCTCCACCTCATCAACGTCGGGAATCTTAATGAGCTCCCTCGTGTGTGCCAAAACGCCGTCGAAGAGGAACACCACCGGCGTTCTAAGCCTCTCGGCGATGTTGAAGGCCCTGATGATTTCCCAGAAAGCATCCTGCCCGCTCGTCGGCGAAACCGCCACAATCGGGTGGTCGCCGTGCGTTCCCCACCTCGCCTGGAAGAAGTCGCCCTGGGCACCTTTCGTGGCCTGGCCCGTTGAAGGCCCGCTCCTCTGGACGTCAACCAGAACGAGCGGGGTCTCGGTCATCACGGCGTAGCCAAGGTTCTCTTGCATAAGCGAGAAGCCCGGGCCAGCCGTTGCAGTCATGACCTTGAATCCCGTCCAAGATGCTCCAATCATGGCCGCTATGCTCCCAATCTCGTCCTCCATCTGGAGGTAGTAGCCGCCGAGCTTCGGCAGTTCGCGCGCCATCGTCTCCGCTATCTCGCTCGACGGGGTTATTGGATAACCTGCGTAGAAGCGGCAGCCTGCAAACAGCGCACCGTAGGCAACTGCCTCGTTGCCCTGCATGAAGTAGTTGCCGGGCTTGTAGAGCTTCCTGAGGAGCCTAATCTGCTCCGGCTCGTCACCGCGGATTATCATGCTCACCACCTTACCGCGATGGCGAAGTCCGGGCAGAGGAGCTCACAGAGCTTGCACTTGACACATTTCTCCGCGTGAACAGGGACTGGATAGTGCACACCCTTCTCGCTGAGCTCCTTGCTCCACTCGAAGACCTTCCTCGGGCACATCTCGACACAAATTCCACAGCCCTTGCAGAGAAATGTATCAACGTCAATCTCAACGATTCCTTCCGCCTTTCCGACGACAAGATAGCCGTTTTTTTCAACAATGGTGTTCGCGTTTTCGGCCATCTGAATCACCTCTCGACGTGGCCTTTTACGTTTGTCAACATTTAAAGGTTTCGCGGGGGGACATTGATGTCCAGAAAAGGTTCATTCGGGAGCAAAAGTGCATTGATGTAAAAGTTTTGGAGAAGCCTGAACCCCTCCGAAGAATCACCAAGTGGTAAGTTGCCAGTCGAGGAGGCCGTTTTCGACAATATAGCTCCACCTGTCCCTGCACTCGGGCTTGAGCCTCTCAAGGTGGCTTAAATCCTGCGTCGCCGAGAACTTCTTAATGGCCCTGCCGATAACGCGGTCGTAGTCGGTCAGGCAGTTGTGGGGCCCGCGCTTTGAGCCAGCACCGACCGGATCGCTCAGAATTCTCTTGTTCGGGAACTTTTTCTTCGCCCAGATTAGGACTTCTACCGCACTCCAGAGCCAGGGAGGTCTGTATTCGCCTTTCTCCCAGAGCCTCTCGTAGAGCGTCCCCTTCTGGATGTCCGTGATGTTTATCGAGAAGGTGTCCGTGTAGGGCTCGGCTTTGATTATGCTCTCCTTGACGTCCTCGATTGCCGTTCTTTCGCCCAGGAATATCGGCTTCAGCAGTAGGTAGGTCTTGACATTCGCCCCAGCCTTTCTCGTTATCTCGGAGGCCCTCACAAAGTCCTCGAAGGTGTTCCCCTTGTTTATCGAGACGTCGGCGATGTCATCGTTGGCAGTTTCCAGCCCTATGGCAACCTCGAAGTGCTTATCCGGAACTATCTCGGCCAGCTCTTTAACCGCGTCGTAGCGAACCAGCTCGCTCCTGCTCTCGATGACGATTTCCTCAACGTTGTCCATCTCAGCTAAAAGCTCGAAGATTTTCCTCCTCGTCTCGGGCTTCAGCTCACCGTTGTCAAGGAAAGAACCTGATGTGAACATTCTCACCGCGAAAGGGCCCTTCTCGCCTTTTATTTTCTCCAGCGCTTCCCTCACGTAGTCAATTATCGCTTCCTGGCTCCACTTCACCTTCGGTGCGGCAGTTGGATAGGCGCACATGTAGCAGGCCTTCCCTATTCTGAAGCGATAGCAACCTATCGTGGGCAGGATTATGAAGAGCGCCGTTCCCGGCTTTCCGGCGACGTTGTCCTCGCTCGTCCAGTAGGTCATGCTCTCACCGGAGGGGCGTTGGGACAGGGGTTTTTAAAGGTGCTCCATATTCAACGTTTTCTTGAGGCTTTCCTTCGCGATTTCCAGCAGGTCTCTGGGCGTCAGAACCTCTATTCCTTCGGGTTCGCGCTCGAGAACGTCTTCGCTTGGGACAATGAGCACTCTGCGGCAGTCGAAGCGCGATAACTTCTCCTCAATCTTCCTCACTTCCTCCCTCTTTACCCTATCCTTCCACTTGACCTCTCCGACGAGTTCGAGCCTTTTGAACCCCTGTAAAGCTATGTCAAGCTCAAGCTGGGGAAGCTCGACACTCACCCTTCTCAAACCATAGGCCTTGGCGAGTAAATCAGCGATGAAGTCCTCAACATGCCTCGGAAGCTTGTAATCGACGGCCCTTCTTATGAACTCCACGGACGTTTCAAGCTCTGTGTAGGCGTACTTGGCCTCAAGATAGAAGTGTAGGTCGAGGAGGGGCGAGGCGTGCCGGTAAACGAACTTTTTGCGCCTCTTGCCCTGAACCAGGAACTTGCGCAGGATTCCCATCTTCGTGAGGATCGTGAGGTACTTCTGGAGCGTCCCGGGGTTGTCCTTCTTCAGCAGGCCGCGGGAGAAGAGTGCAGAGGAAAGTTCGGTGCTCGTCCCCTTTCCGTTGGCGACTTCCATCATTATCCCGAGGTAAACCCTCGTCAGTTCGTGACCCTCTTCGCTGAAGGTCTCGCCAACGAGCTCGCTCACGAATGAACCCGAGGACGAAAAGAAGCCGGTTAAAAAGTCCCTCAGCGGGGGTTTGTAAGCCGGCACGAGCATGGGCTCCCTCAGGTAGGTTGAGGCCTCTATCAGCTCCTTCCTCTTCACTTCCTTTGACAGCTCCACCAGAATTTCGCGCTCGTCTATGAGTCCGATTTTCACGAGGAAAGCTATCCCAAGGAGCGGGCTTTCCCTCATCGAGAGAAGCCTTTGAGCGAGCCACATGGTTGAGGTTACGAGTATCACCTGGCTGTCCTGTTCAGTTGAGTATGTGTGCAGGAGGTCGAGGAAGCCCTCGGGAAGGCGGTGGAACTCGTCGATGACGATTCGTCTCTTCTCCTTAACCAGCCTTGGAAAGAGCCTCATGAACTCTTGGTAGGTCATTTTATCGTTGCTCAGCCTGTCGTGGACTGTGCTGTCTTTGTTCACGAAGAAGAACTCGTCGTAGTCGAGGAAGTGCTCGACGAGGAAGGTCTTGCCCGTCTTTCTCCTTCCGTAGAGCATCTTCCAGTCGGGGTATTTCAGGAAGGCACGTTCAATTTTTCGGGGAATTATTCTCATGAGAATAATTCCCGCTGGAATAATTATAAAAGTTTCGGGGTTCTCTCATACCTCTTATGTGCTCATTTTCCTGATGTCCCACCTTTGGAAGCCATAGACAGACACTCGGACAGGATAACCCAGCTGGCCGACGAACTCGCGGAACTCGGGAGGAAGAGAGGCCACGGAAGAGGCAATAAAAAGCGGGAAAGTCTACGATGATATATTTGCCCGCCTCGACAGACTGGAGGAGAAAGTCGACGAGCTCACGAGGAAGGTGGACGAGCTGGTGGAGCTCCTCAGGCTCCTCTCAAAGGAGAGGTAAGCCACTCTCTTCAAATTTAAGCCATTGCCAGAAACTATTCACCCCCGCAGAGCTATCAACGGAGGGATGGATGTGTGAAAGTCATCATTGGAAAGTTCGACGTCCAGGGGCGGCTTCTCCTGCCGAACGAGCTGAGGGATAAGCTCGGCGATGAGGTGATAATAGTCGACCTCGAGGACAGGGTTGAGCTCCTTCCAAGGAAAAGGGTGAACCTGAAGAGGTTCTTCGACACCGTTGAGATTGAGGAACTGAAGGTGTGGGGAGAGCTCAAAAAGGAGCTATGACTCGGGTGAAGGTTTAAATTCCCTTGCGTCGAGAACTTGTTGGTGGGAAAATGGAGGAAGTTGATAAGGTGATATCCCGTCACAAAAATGAAGACCCCCTGTGGCTTGAGATTCAGCTGGCCATTATGCTCGGAAAGATTGACCCAAAAGAGGCTCTGAGAAGAGCCAAGGGTGCCATGAAGACCTCCAAATCTTGGCAGGAGCTGGAGGCAGAGATGTATGATGAGCTTGTTCCTTGACAGCAACGTGTTCATTGAGTATCTCAAAGGGAATCCAAACGCGTCTGCTCTTCTCTCTCGTTTAGCAGATGGAGAGTTCAGACTGTTCACAAATGAGACGGTTTATAATGAGGTTCTCTTCACGTATCTACGTTCGAATATTGGGGGATACTGGACCCTTAAACGGAGTCGAGATGAAGTTAAACGAATTGCGAGAATCTTTGTCCATCAGGTTCTACCAATGCTGAGTTCGACAAATTTTCTTGACACGAATCATGAAATTGTCCTTTTGTCAATCAAATTCACCGTGGAATATGGCCTTCTTCCGAGTGATGCCCTAATCTTGGCAACTGCCAAGTACTATGGCCTTGACGGGGTAGTAAGCCTTGACTCCGACCTGCTTACCGTTGCACCGCGGGAAGGTCTTTTGGCTATTTCAAAAGTTGAGGATCTGGAGGTGTAGGCTTGAGAATCCTCCTCACCAACGACGACGGAATCTACTCAAACGGCCTGCGCGCGGCGGTAAAGGCTCTCAGCGAGCTCGGCGAAGTTTACGTCGTTGCCCCCCTCTTCCAGAGGAGTGCAAGCGGCAGGGCCATGACGCTCCACAGGCCGATAAGGGCCAAGCGCGTTGACGTCCCCGGCGCGAGGATAGCCTATGGGATAGACGGGACGCCAACAGACTGCGTGATTTTCGCCATAGCCCGCTTCGGGAGCTTTGATTTAGCCGTCAGCGGGATTAACCTCGGCGAGAACCTCAGCACGGAGATAACAGTCTCGGGGACGGCCTCAGCGGCGATAGAGGCATCAACCCACGGGATTCCGAGCATAGCGGTGAGTCTTGAGGTGGACTGGAAGAAGACCCTTGGTGAGGGTGAGGGAGTGGACTTCTCGGTCTCGGCTCATTTCCTCAGGAGAATAGCCGGTGCAGTCCTTGAGAGGGGCCTTCCTGAGGGCGTTGACATGCTCAACGTCAACGTCCCGAGCGACGCTACGGAGGACACGAAGATGGCAATCACCCGCTTAGCCAGGAAGCGCTACTCCCCAACGGTCGAGGAGAGGATTGACCCGAAGGGCAACCCATACTACTGGATCGTCGGCAGACTTGTTCAGGACTTCGAGCCGGGAACCGATGCGTACGCCCTAAAGGTCGAGAGGAAGGTCAGCGTTACGCCGATAAACATCGACATGACTGCGAGGGTGGATTTTGAGAAACTTAAAAACGTTCTTTTTGGTGAATCTTTGCAGACTGGAAGGACGTATTAATGGGAACTGGGAAGATGCAGACATAATAGAGGTGAGGGCCTCATGAGAGGGAAACATTCAAAGCGGCTTCTTTTTACATTTTTAGTCCTCATAGTCGTTGCCGTACTACTGATAAGAACACCACTTTCCTTCCGCCAGACTCTTTAAATGAGCTCAACACATCCGATGCACAATCCCGCGCCTTTGAAGTTCTTAGCGAGATGCTCACCCACTTTAGCTCAAGGCAGGAGAGGAAATGGCTTCCCTACAACGTCTCGGGTTATGAGGAAGGCTTTGAGGGCATTGTCTCCAACGGCACTTCCAGCTTTGAAGTTGCCGTTTTTGTTTACGGAAACCTGAGCGAGTGCCGGAAACTGTTCAAGAGCATTGAAAACGACCTAAAATCCTCACTCGCCGTCGTGAACAGCTCCGAAGGAGAGTCATGCATATGGAGGCTGTTCTCCGGAAACAAAAGCTATTACATCGAGTGCAGCGGGTTCTGGAATAAGAGTGTCCTCCTCGTTGTTAGGGGAAGCGACGAAAAAGCCGTTGAAAGGCTCACCTGGTGGTTTCCAACGCAGAACTGCCTCAGACCCGGAACCAGACTCGTGGTTCAGACGTGAGATACTCTCACAACCAACCCTGAAAATTGGAACCTATTAATGGTATAGATTCCCTTCCGGAAATATTTTGTGAGCCCTAGGTTTTTCACGATGTAAAACCTTTGGGATTCACAAAATTTATAACTTCCGGAGGGATATTCTAACCGGTGAACGCCATGAAGCGGCTAGCAACCATCATAGCAGCTTTCGTGTTGTTTAGCGTTTTTGGGTTTGCTATGGCCAGCGCAACAACCGTTGCAGTGGACTTAACTCACGGTGAAAACACCAAGTATCTCGTTGACCCAGTTGTTGACAGGGACAATCAGAGCCACATTCTTGCGCCTTCGATCGTCGAAGGCGTTGGAGACATGGAGTGGGCCTACTTTGGAAGCCCGGACATGTTCCCCAACAACACCAAGATCAAGAACTTGGGGGACACCATAACCCCCGATGCCCTCAAGGACGTTGACGTCCTTATCCTCGGCCAGCCAACCAGTCCATTCACACCGGAGGAGATCCAGGCAATCAAAGACTGGTTTGCCCAGGGCGGTAAGGTTCTCTGGATCGCCGCCGACAGCGACTACGGAAGTGGAGTCCAGGCTCAGGACATAGCTGACAGCTTCCTCGAGCAGTTCGGCTACGGAAACCTTAGAGTTGACCTCTGTTCAGTTGAAGACCCGAGCAGCAATGCAGGCGCCGGTTACCGTGTCGTCGGCCACGTTAACCCCGATTCCGACACACCCTTCGGAGGAATGCTCACCGAGGGCTTCCTCCACGATGGAAAGGTCCTCTACCACGGTCCAGGCGTGGTTGCCTGGGTTGACGCTAACGGAACCTGGCACCCGCTTAACGAGACATCAAAGCCACCCCTCACCTACAGGATTGTGGTAACCAGCGAGAACGGTACGATAGTTGAGAACAACGATCCAATGGCAAACGCTTACCTTGCCGGTGACACCGGTGTCTTCACACTTCTCGCGGCCCAGATCGTCCCGCTTAACGACACTCAGAGCTTGCTCATCGTCAGCGGTGAGAGCCCGTACGGTGACTACGAGCCGACCTGGAGCCCGCTTTACCATGGAGTTGAACTCGACGGTCCGCAGTTCGTCAGCAACATACTCCACTGGGCGGCAGTGGTTGCCAAGTACGGTGTTCCCGAGGAGGTATTCTCGATTGACGACCCAGCCGGTGACGATCACGGTCCGGGAACCTACACCTACCCGACTGATCCAGTCTTCAACAAGACCGGACTCTTCGACATAACCGGAATGGACATCCTCAAGGCAGGTGACAAGTACATATTCAGCTTCCACTTCAAGAACCTTGGAGGTAACGTTTGGAACGGGCCGAACGGATTCAGCCTCCAGATAATCGAGGCATACTTCGACTTCAAGGACGGAGGCAACACTTCCGCTATAAAGATGGCGGACAATGGACCCGGTGCGAACGTCGACCTCGACCCGAACCACCCGTGGGACCTCGCCTTCAGGGTTCACGGATGGGGCAAGGCCCTCGTCCTTCCGAACGGAACCGTTCTTGACGACATCGACGTCTTCACAGACCAAGGCCAGAACACAATCAACGTCGTTGTTCCGGCCAAGTACTTCGGCGACGGCCTCAAAGTCGAGGGCATCAAGTTCCCGAGGCTCGCCGTTCTCGTTGGCAGCCAGGACGGTTACGGTGTTGACCAGTGGCGTGATGTTCAGGTCAATGCCTCCCAGTGGAGGGTTGGTGGCGGTGACTCTGACGCTATCATAGCCGGCGTCGCCCCGCGCGTCATGGACCTCCTCGTCCCCAACTGGTTCTCCCCGAGCCAGGAGGAGCAACTGAGTTCCTACAACGCCAGCGCAGGAAAGAGGGCCACTGTTGACATGATCCCAGTCGTTCCGACAGGTTACCTCACGATAACGAGCGACCCCGCCAACGCCACCGTTACGATTGACGGAACCACCGTCGGAAAGACCCCCATAGAGAAGCTTGAGCTCCCGGCCGGAGTCCACAAGGTCATCCTCAAGCTCGACGGCTACAAGGACGAGGAGTTCAGCGTCTCAATCCAGGCCGGAAAGACCCTCGAGGTTCCGGTAACACTTTCAAAGCTCACCGGAATGCTTACCATAACCACTGACCCAAGCGGTGCGGAAGTTTACATCGACGGCAAGAAGGTTGGAGAGACCCCGCTCGAGCAGTACGTCCTTCCGATCGGAACCCACAAGGTTGTCATTAAGAAGGAGGGCTACAAGGAGGAGAGCTTCGACGTCTCAATTCAGGCCGGTAAGGAGCTGAAGTTCAGCTACACCCTTACTCCACTTCAGACAACGACCACCACGACTACTACCACCACAACCACAACAACAACCACGACCACCACTACCAAGCCTTCCACCACTACTACGACTACGACGACTTCTGAGGGCGGTGGAGGCATCTGTGGTCCAGCGGCCCTCATAGGCCTCGCAATAATCCCACTCCTCCTCAGGAGGAGAAAGTGACCCCCTTTCCCCTCTTTTCTTCTGTTTATTTCCTGCGTTTTTGAGTCACTTGGGGTTAAGAATTGGTGCTATCTCCTTATCAATCGGGACGGAATGTTCTCCAAGAAGAGACACCAACTCTCCGGGTGCCCTTAAAAGAGAGATTCCCAGACGGTAGTGGCCCCGGTATGACTTGACACGGGCGACGAGGAGGTATTCAAACAGCTCCGGGAACTCAAAATACCGTGTGAACTCGCCAAAGAGATCCAGCTCGTTGAGGACAAGAGGTGTATGGGAGAGGAACAGTGTTAAATCCCGCTCGCTGGCCCTCTCGAGTACCTCCACCACAGTGGATCCGTTCCTGCCCTCCAGCAGAGGGAATCCAGAAACAACTAAGGCAGAACCCGGATCAACGACATCCAGAGCCCTGATTACGTCCTGAATGCGATACGTCCTTCCGAAATGCAGGTTCCCGGTGTCGGTTGCGATCCTGTGGATAACCAACGGGGAAAAGCCACCACTGACCTGGACGTGGTACACCTTGCCCCTCTCGAGGAAGGCCCTTTCAATGTAGGCGAGCAGAAAAACCTCCGAAAGTTCATCGGAGAAGAGCACGGCAACGGAGCTACCCCTACTTATTCCAAAGGGAAAGCCCTCGAAAGGTTTTACCTCTTCTCTCTCCCCGGGAGCAGTAAAAACCAGCGCCATCATCCTGTGAATGGTGCGAACCTATTTATATCTTGCGTTTCGGGAAAACCAAAATGGGAGATCACGAACAGGATAACCACGTTGATGACTACCGCCAGGATCAACGCATGAGCACTAGGCATATTAGAGTCCGGGCAAAAGCCCTGTTCCTCATTTTCTCATGCTTCTGAGCACAACATCGAAGGGTGCGTTCGTCTTTATAGAGGTTGGGGAAAAGTGCGTTCTCGTCGCCTCAAAACCAAGGGAGTGAAGGGTCTCGATGACTCTTGAAATCTTCACGACCTCAAGGCCGTTTTTTCTTGCAAGTGCGTGAGTATCGTAATGGAATGGAACGTCGAGCTCTTCCACCAGCAACGAAAGGAATTGGAAGGTTTTCCTGTGGGATATTGATTCCTCGGATGTTTTGGTGAGCCTCACAAGTTCCTCCAGAAAAGCCTGGTTCTTGAGCGGCCCGAGCCACATTGGCCCGTACGCCCCCCGCTTGCCGGGGAGGAAGTCTCTTTCGTACTTAAACTTTCCAGTTTCATCCTGCCACAGGTAACCCAAGAGCTCAACGCTTTCGTCTGCCTTTTTTGCCCCGCTCCTCAGCCTCAAAAAGACCCTGAAGTAGTGATCACGGTAATATGCCAGCAGAACTTCAACGCCGAGATCGTACTTGGCCGCGTACCTAACGATCGTTCCTATTAAAATCCTGAGACCTGCCTCGTGACACAACTCACCTCGAATTGGCTCAGCGAGGTATTTCCTCCTGCATGCCCTCCGGTAAGCTCCGCAGAGAACCCCGGTGTCGGTCGCGGTGAGCCCGAGAAAGCCCCTTCTCCGCACGGATCGAAGGGCTGAATCGAGGAACTCCACAGGTGACCCGAAGGGGTCAAGGTCTATGAAATCAAAGTACCTGAAGTTCTCAGACATGAGCTTATTGGCATCGCCGAGGTTTACAACGAGACGCTTTTCAGGTAGTCCAAGCTCAGCCCTTCCATTCGCGAGCACCGGTTTCGATCCAAAGTTCAGCTCAAGGTTCTTGAGGATAAGGCGAAACGCATCTTCATTGATGTCGTTCATCCAGACTTCCTCTGCTGACGTTTCAAGGGAGTACCTGAGGCCTCTGATTCCCGTTGCGGAGAGGGCATCAAGGACGCGTCTCGGGGAGAGGGCTTTCACGGCCAGAACACTGATATCCCTGTTGAGGGCCATCACAGGATTGTAAAAAACCGGCGCATCGTATATTCTTTCAGCCTTTGGAACTAACACCCTCGCAAGTCCTTCCCTGATCTCCACAAGTTCCATTCTCCCACCGGAAAAAGAAATGATGTGGGGATTTAAAGGATTTCGACGTAATCGCCGAGGGCCTGACCTGGAAGGCCGGGCTTAAAGTATGCCTTGACCTCCCCTCTGTTACCGTGAACTCTCAGAATCTTCCCGAACATTTTCCTGCCGGTCGGTGTCCTCCACACCACCTTTCTGCCGATGAGGGCGCTCGCCCCCGCCCTGTCTTCAACGCCGATTGGCTTGAGAATCATGTGGTGGTTGTGTCTGTGCTCGTGGGAACCGGCGTAGGCGAGGATCAGGGCCTTTCGCCTCATGACCCTCACCCCAAGCTGATAGGGAAACGTGGATTTTTAAATGTTATTTCCAGCCCCACCCCAAGATCGACCCGTTCGCTGGATTGCCTGCCGTTAAGAGGAGAAACGGTAATATACACAAACCAACCAACGTTCATCAGTGCTCCCGATGCTCGGCTTCCTGAGGAGGAGAAAGCTTAGAAAGCTCAGACAGAATTCAGGAGAAACCCTCGTCATGCACATAGGGGACACGCCAGAGCGCGTTTATCCCTTTCTCAAAGGTCTCATCGGAGAGGCTCGGCCAGATGTGATAATCCACACGGGCGATTTAGTTGACAACATCAAGCTGGAGCGGAGACCTGACCTAAAGCCAGCTTATGAAGCAGGCCTGAGAAAGCTCGCGCGGATTCTCAAGGGCTCTAGAGCGAAGCTTTACATAGTTCCAGGCAACGAGGACGATCCCGAGCTTTTGAGACGGTTCTTTGGGGAAAGTGTCGTCGAGCCCGGAAGCATCGTCGAGATCTGCAGAAAGACCTTCGCGCTCGGCCACTGCTGGCGGGACGTTGCAGATAAGGAGGCAGACTTCAAGCTCTACGGCCATAACTTCAAAGCCATCCCCAGGGGACTGAACGCGGTTCTCGGCGTCAACTTCATCTTCCTGCCGAGCGGAAGGGTCGTTAAGGTGGATTACCCCGTGGGAACCGACACGGCCAGGGGTTACAGGCTTTGGAGGGGGTTGTGATGAGACTGCTCCGTTTTGGGCCATCGATTATCTTCCTGAGGACTCCACACAGGGAAGCGGTTGAATCAGCAATCGAGGAGCTTTTCGGCGTTGAAAAGACTCCAACTGACATCGCGATAAAGGAGAGCAGCGAGTTTGAGACCGTGCTTTTCGTCACGGACGAGTGGAAGAAAGAAACCATTCCCCCCGAGAGTGCGTTCCTCATAAGGTGCCACGCTCCAGCCGTTCTGAGCAGAATCATAAACGCCAACCTGCCAGTCGAGAAGGTTCACGTCGAGAGCGCGATAATATTCCTCAGGGTTCCCGATAGAGTCGGGGAAGGGCTCAAACTGATAGCCGAGAAGTATAACGGAGAGGTTATGGACATAAGGACCGCCCTCGATGAGGGCGAGGCTATGGACACGATAATAGGCCTGACGAGGAAAAAGCTGAACTCGCCAATAGGGCCAGAGGACGTGGAAGGAGCCGTCCTCGTGAGGAGGGACTTCCTGAGCGTTTACAGGGAACTGCTCATGGACACCCCGCTGTTGCTCCTCAAGCTCATGCCCGAGTGGAACGAGATGACGATAAAGCTCTACGACACGGCGAAGCGCTACGAGGAGAACATCGAGAGGCTCATGCTCGTCATAGAGGACCTTGACCTCGGCTTCATCGTTGGTGAGGGCTGGGACTGGGACTACCCGAGGCCTTTCATGCGCGTTCCGGTTTACAAGCTTAAGCTCCTGACATGGGAAGACCCGCTCCGCGTGAAGTTCCTGCTGAAGGGGCTTGAATACCGGGGCTACAAACGGCTCTGCGACATAGACGTCTTCGTCGAGGGCAAGAAGATAGACTGGGTGAAGCTGGGAAAGTTTGACTCCAAGTTCGAGCTGGCCAAGACCGCGAGGGAGGAGCTTGAAAAGCTCCTGAGCGAGGACGTTCGGAGAAGGCTCCACGAGATAGAGGAGAAGCTCCTCGGAGACACCAGAGAAGAGGGTGAAGTCAAAGCTTCCTGAGCTTCGCCACGAAGAAACCGCTCGTCCCGTGTCTGTCGGGATAAAAGCGCCTTGCTTTCTTTATTTCCTCGCTCAGCTCGATTCCGAAGGGTCTCGTTAGTGCGGGCTCGCCGTAGCGGAGGGGAAGCAGTTCAACGTCGAAGTTGTCCAGAACCCACTGGATTACGAACTCGTTCTCCTCCGGTTCGAGTGAGCAGGTTGAGTAAACCAGGATTCCGCCCTTCCTGAGGACGCTCAGTCCCTTCTCAAGCATCTTCATCTGGAGGTTCTGGCAGAACTTCACATCCTCTATCGTGCGGTTAGCCTTCCGCTCGGGGTTCTTGTGTATCGTCCCTGAACCTGTGCACGGCGCATCGAGGAGGATTTTATCGAACTCAACGCCGAGTTCGTCTATGTAGAGCGACGAGCGGTGGAAGAGAACTGTATTAGTGACGCCGAGGCGAGAGAGGTTTAAGCGGGTCTCCTTCAGTCTCTCCTCGCCGACATCAAAAGCGTAGATTATTCCCTCGTTTTCCATAAGCTGGGCCAAATAGCTCGTCTTTCCTCCTGGAGCGGCGGCCATATCTGCAACGACTTCGCCGGGCTTCGGCTCAAGGGCAACGGGAGGATACATCGAACTCGCTTCCTGGATGTAGAGGAGACCGCTCAGGTACTCGGGCGTTGATGTAATCGAAAACGGCTCGCGCGTGAGGCAGAAACCTTCTCTCGCCCAGGGAATCCTCCTAAACTGGAAGCCCTTCTTGTTGAGGAGCTTTGTAAGCTTTGGAATCTCAATGCGAAGCGTGTTCACGCGGAAGCACCTTGGCAGGGGCTTTTCCATCGCCTCGGCTATGCTTAAGGCCCTCTCGCCCCAGAGCTCGTAATAGCGCTCCGCGAAGGTCTTGGAGTAGCCGAGGGAAAACAACTTTTCGAGCATGACGAGGGTTGGAAAAGGGAGTTTAAAATCCTTCGTTTGTGCACGGGGGCCACTCCCACGAACTGAGAAAGGGAGAAAAGCGAAACAAAAGCGAAAGCCCTCACTGCTGCGGGCAGACGTCCTTCTCGGTCGGTGGGTTCGGATCGAGGCCCTTCCTCTGGCGTATCTGCCTGATGATCTGCTGGGCAAGCTCGTTCGGAACGCGCTTGAAGCCAGCGTGCTCTGTAGTCCAGAGGGCCTTTCCGCTGGTGGCACCACGGATGGCTCCGGCGAATCCGAACATCTCTGCAACTGGAGCCTCTCCGATGATAATCATGACCTCGCCTTCCTGCCTCATGTCGATGAGCTGACCGCGCCTCTGGTTGAGCTCCCTGCTGACGGCACCCATGTACTCGTAGGGTATGTTGATGATGACCTTCTGGTAGGGTTCGTAGAGGACCGGACCTGCCTTCATCATGGCGCAGTGGATTGCGGTCCTGATGGCCGGGTAGATCTGGGCCGGACCGCGGTGGACGTTGTCCTCGTGTATCTTGGCGTCGTGAAGCCTGACGATGACCTTCATGACTGGCTCCTTGGCGAGCGGTCCCTCGTCCATCGCCATGTGGAATCCGTCGACGAGGAGATCCATGACCTCGTTGAGGTACTGGATACCCTTGGTGTTGTCGAAGAACATGTTGCCGTTGTAGACGTCGACAATGCCCTTGGCAAGCTCGTAGTCCATACCGAGCTCGGCGAGCTTCTTGGCGACCTCCTTCGGGTTCTTGGGCCTGCCCTCCGGGATAATGCCCTCGCGAATTGCCTCGTAGATCTCGTCCGGCATCGGCTCGACGGTGATGTAGAACCTGTTGTGCTTGTTCGGAGACTTTCCTTCGACTATCGGGCTCTTCTTGGTTACACTCTCGCGGTAGACGACGATCGGCGGTGAAACGTCAACGTCGAGCTTCCACTCGGTCTTGAGCCTGTAGAGCTTGACCTCGAGGTGAAGCTCACCCATGCCGCTGAGGAGGTGCTGGCCGGTCTCCTCGTCGATCTTAACGTGCAGAGTTGGATCCTCCTTGGCGAGCTGTCTCAAAGCTTCGATGAGCTTGGGAAGGTCCTTAACGTTTTTAGCTTCAATCGCAACGGTAACGACGGGCTCGCTGGTGTAGTGGAGGGCCTCAAAGGGCTCGATCTTCTCAACTGAGACGGTCTCACCGGCCATAGCATCGCGCAGACCGGTTACGGCAACGATGTTTCCAGCGGGGACAGCCTCCATGTTGATCCTCTCGGGACCCATGTAGATACCGACCTGCTGGATTCTAGCTTTTCTCTTGCTGTTGATGAGGTAGACCTCCTGGCCGGTCTTGACGGTACCGCTCCAGACACGGCCGGTAGCTACCTCACCGGCGTGCTTGTCGAGGATGATCTTGGTGACGACCATGACCATCTTGCCCTTTGGGTCGCACTTGAGCATAGCCTGGCCGACGTCGCTGTTTATGTCACCCCTCCAGAGGTGTGGGATCCTGTACTTCTGGGCCTCAAGCGGGTTCGGGAGGTGCCTGACAACCATATCGAGGACGACGACGTGAAGCGGAGCCTTCTGGCGGAGCCCCTTAAGGTCGCCCTTGTTGGTGAGCTCGACGATGTCCTTGAAGGAAACGCCGGTCTTCTTCATGAACGGGACGCTGAGGGCCCAGTTGTAGTAGGCCGAACCGAAGGCGACGCTACCATCCTCGACCTTGACCATCCACTGACTCTTGAACTCCTCGGGGGCGTAGCGTTTGATGAGCCTGTTAACGTCGGTAATAATCTTGGCGAACCTCTGGAGTATCTCGTTCGGGCCGAGCTTGAGCTCCTTGATGAGACGGTCAACCTTGTTGATGAAGAGAACCGGCTTGACGTACTCCCTGAGGGCCTGCCTGAGAACGGTCTCTGTCTGGGGCATGACACCCTCGACGGCGTCGACAACTATAATCGCACCGTCAATGGCACGCATGGCCCTGGTAACGTCACCACCGAAGTCAACGTGACCCGGGGTGTCAATCAGGTTGATGAGGTAGTCCTGGCCCTCGTAGTTGTGGACCATCGAAACGTTGGCCGCGTTGATTGTAATACCCCTCGCCTGCTCCTGCTCGTCGAAGTCGAGAACGAGCTGCTTTCCTGCCAACTCTTCGCTAATCATTCCGGCACCGGCGAGCAGGTTGTCGCTCAGCGTCGTCTTACCGTGGTCAATATGAGCGGCAATACCCATGTTCCTGATTCTCTCAGGCTGGGTCATCAATTCCTTAATCTTCGCGATCATCTCTTCCCTTCTTCCCATAACGCACCACCTTTGGATGAGCTTGTCGGCTTAACTTAAAAGGCTCGGTTATAAAGCTTTTCCCCGGAAGCGAAAGAGCATTGGGGAGGAAGATCAGAAGACGAGAAGGCGTGAAACCAGCCTCCGAACCCGCTCAACCTCCGAGTTTTCAGCATAGACTCCCCAGCGCCAGTAAGTGTCCTTCAGCTCGAAGAGCGAGCGGACCAGGGGAGAGACGTCGCTGAGCCTCCTCAGCTTCCCCTCGACAAGAACGAAGGCGTTCTTTTCCTCGAACTTTGGCTTCGGAGGATAATCGAGCAACGCGAGGTGTCCGAACTCGGCTTCAAGCTCTCGCCTTAACTCTTCGAGGAGATCCCTTTCGAGGGGTTCAGAGCTCCATATGACACGCTTGTAGAGCTTCCGGGAGTCTATGGCACGAATGAGCCCCCTGACCTCTGGCTTGTCGCTCGTCCTGAGCCTAGCCACGAGGTCGATCTCGTCCATGAGGCGTATCTCGTCGAGCGGAATTCCCTCAAGCTTAACTGCTTCAACGAGCATTGCCCCCGCTATTCTGGAAACGTGATGGAGGTAAACCGTTGGGTACATCATGCTCCTTGCCAAGAGGAGGTTTTGAGCCGCCATGATGCCCTTCTCCAGGACCACAAGCCTCTCGCCGTCCCAGTGAAGGTTTCTGATCAGCCTGTCGAGATCAACGAGGCCGTAGGCAACGCCAGTGTAATATGCGTCCCTGATGAGGTAGTCCATCCTGTCAGCGTCTATGTCCCCGCTGACGACGGGATGCTTGAGAAACCGGAGGAACTCCCCGATGGAATACGACTCCTCGATGATATCCCTGACCTCGCCGTTCTTGATGAACCAAGCCGTATTTTCCTCATGCCTCGGATAGATGGCCTCAAGAGTGTGAGAGAAGGGATATTGGCCGAGATCGTGAAGCAGGGCAGCGTAGATCACGCCCCTCTCCACATCGGGGTTATGATCCACTAGCTTTCTGGCGAGATGAAACGTTCCGAGGGAGTGCTCGAAGCGGGTGTGTCTGGCCGTCGGATAGGCAAGAAACACAAAACCGAGCTGGGTTATTCTCCTCAGCCTCTGGAACTCGGGCGTATCCACTAGCTCAACCGCGAAATCGTCGAGCTCTATAGTCCCGTGAACGGGGCCGTGAACGAGCTTCATGGGAAATCCCTCAGTAAACGTTCTCACGCTTTCCAATTTTCAGAACTTTTATCAATCTTTCACGTTTCTGGTACTCGAATATAATCCGGTACTCCCCCACTCTAAGACGGTATATGTTTTCATACCCTCTAAGCTTTTGAACATCAAGCCTCGCAAGAGGAAAGAACGCCAGCTTAGAGATGCGATCTTTAATCAGTTCCCGTTCTTTTTCGGGAACTTCTCGAAGCTCCTTAGTAGCCTTCCTGCTGATAAGGAGCTTATTCTCAAAGCTCATTCCTTATCACGTCCCAGTTAAGGAACTCGTCTTTCTTTCTCTCCTTTACAGCCTTTCGCTCCCATTCCTCAGGTTCGGCTTCTTCTATAAGCTGGAGGTTAACCTCTATGAGCTCGCGGAGGAACCTCTCTAGTTCATCTACCCTGTGACGGATCTCAGCGAGGGTATTCATCACATCACCCCCCGAAGATTTATAAAAAAGAAAACCTCACTCCTTCTCCCGGACGACGCGGACGAGCTTGTATCTCCGCCCTGAACACTCCACGTCGTCGAGGATCTCGAGGATCTTCACGGTGTCCCCCTCAAAGAGACCCTCTGGTTTCACCAGGTCTGCCTTTTCTGGATCAGGGCAGTCAACGAACTTCAGCGTCACTTTGGAGCCCACTATGGCCGTCCTTGGATCAACGAGGATTTCTATTGCAGGTTCGACGACCTCAACAACACGAACCTTGCCCTCGTGCAACGGGCAAGAGTGCTCTATGTTCCTTACCTTGACGATCTTGTAGCGCCTTCCGGGTTCGAGGTTCCCAACGCAAACTCTTGCCAGTCTGCAACTCTTGCACGGTTCAGCGGGCCCGTAATAGATGAACTCAAGCCCGGGTTTTGCCAGTTTTTCCCCAACCAGTGTGATGACCATCTCAAACACCTCCTAATCTCTGAAGACATGACCGTTAGATAACCCCCGTGATTTTAGCGGCCTTTTCAGCGGCCTCCCAGGTCAGACCCTCCTTTCCAAGTATTGTGTAGCGCTCAGGCCTTATGGTGTGAGCTATAGTGAGGGCCTTGATTATAATCTCAGGATCGATTCCAAGCTCGTATGCGTTGGTAGGTGCCCCTACCCTCTTTAAGGTTTCCCTAACCCTCTCCCACTTCAGCCCGTGAAGGTAAGCCATTATTATCGTCCCGACGCCGCACTGCTCCCCGTGGAGGGCTGGCTTGGGAGCAAGCATGTCGAGGGCGTGGCTGAAGAGATGCTCCGCTCCGCTGGCGGGCCTTGAAGAACCGGCTATGCTCATTGCAACGCCGCTGCTTATGAGGCCCTTGATAACCTTTCTCACGCTCTCCTCGTTTCCAAGCCGAATTATGTCGGCGTTCTTTATGACCATTTTCGCGCTCATGAGGGAGAGCGATGCCGCGTACTCGCTGTAGTACTCACCGCGAATCCTGTGGGCCAACTGCCAGTCCTTTACCGCCGTTAGGTTGCTTATGATATCACCAACTCCCGCCGCAAGGTAGCGGTAGGGAGCAGTTTTGATTACACTGACGTCGGCTATCACCGCTATCGGGGGCCTGGCCTTCACCGACGTTTTTGAGCCGAGATCCTTAATTGAGGCGTTGGCGCTTGCTATTCCATCGTGAGAAGCCGTCGTTGGAAAGCTGACGAAAGGGATTCCCACCCGGTACGAGGAGAGCTTTGCAACGTCGATTATACTGCCCCCACCAACGGCTATCATCCAGTCAGCGGAGGTCTCCCTGGCTATGGCAATGACCCTCTCAACTTCCTCCATAGTGGCTCCCCTAACTACGACTCCAGAAGCCTCGAACTCGCGGGAGAGGTTTTCCTCAACCTCCCCCCCCGCTATCTCTTTTGTCTTGGGGCCGTAGAGAACGAGAACCCTCCTGCCGAGCTTTAGCCTCTTGGCAACGCTCACGGTTTCCCCTGCCAAGTTCTCGCCCAAAAGCACTTCCCGCGGGAGCTCCATCAGGTGCACTTTCTTCACCTCATCTAACTAAGGTGCCGGGACTTAAAAATTGATTGGGTTGGGCACGTGATGGAACAACGTCAAAGTTCACGGTATAAATACGGCATAAATCCGGAGGAAACCTTTAAGTGTCCGGCCCCGACTCTTACACGGTGGTCGGATGGGTCTTCAGGAGTTCTTCCAGAGGTACTTCGTGGATCCAATAAAGTACAACCAGGGCTACAATCCCGTGAACACGCTCGTGTACGCGATAATCCTCGGGATCGCGGTTCTGCTGCTCTACCGGTTTCTCAAGCGGCTTGGGGTGAAGGTGGACGAGAGGTTTTTCGTGGCGCTGATGCCCTACATATTCCTCGGGCCACTAATGAGGGCCATGACCGATGTAGGGATGCTCCCCAGGACGTACCTCACCGTGAGCCCAGGGGGCTACTTCGTGATAGCTGCTTTCGCGATAGCATCGCTCCTCGTCGTGTGGAGACACGTTGGAACCGGAGAAAAGTTGTATCCCCTCTACCGTGACGTTGGTTTTCTCCTCGTCGGCGGTCTCCTTTTCATTCTGATAATAAACCTCGACAAGGTGAACTTTCGGTGGGAGTACTTCAAGTACTTCATTCCGTCCCTCCTCGTTGCCGAGGCCTTCATATGGACCCTCTCCCGGAAGTTCGAGCTCATCAGAAACAACAGGTTGCTTTTCTACACCCACTTCTACGACGCGACGACGACCTTCGTTGGGATACAGTTCTTCGGTTACTGGGAGCAACACGTTCTCGCAAGAACGCTGATAGACCTGACGGGAACGGCGGCGGTGATGTACCTCGAAAAGCTGATCATCCTGCTCCCAATCGTGTGGATACTCGACGTCGAGATGAAGGATGAAGACCCGGATTTAATAAACTTCGTTAAACTGGCCATGTTCATCCTCGGCTTTGGGCCCGGGACGAGGAACCTACTCATAACGCTCATGGGGGTGGGAAGATGACCGACCCATCGGAGGTCATATGGAACGAGGTCGTTTTTTCCCTTGCCAAGGATCTTGAAAAGGTCGTCATGCCTATCTTTGGAAAACCCAAAGCGGGAGAAACCGTTGGAACGAACGTCAGCGGAGACGTTACCAAGTACGTGGACAAGGTTGCCGAGGAAATGGTTCTGGAGAGGCTGAAAATCCTCGGGATAAACGTCGTCAGCGAGGAAGTCGGTACCATAGACGTCGGAAGCGAGTACACAGCGGTAGTTGATCCAATCGATGGGTCATACAACTTCGCCGCGGGCATACCAATCTTCGCCTTCAGTTTCGCACTGTTCCGAAGGAGAAAGCCTGTTTACGCCGCCCTTTACGAATTCACCACAGGAAACTACTATGAAGCAATCCCTGGGAACGGAGCATTTATGAACGGAAGGCCAATTAAGGTTCAGCAGGTTCCAGCATCGAGGGCGGCGATAAGCTTCTACACCCGGGGAAGGGGCGTGGGACTTATCAGCCGCGTTAAGAGGGTTAGAGTCCTCGGGGCGATAGCGGTAGAGCTGGCGTACCTCGCGAGGGGCACGCTCCAGGGCGTGGTTGACATAAGGAATTACGTACGACCAACGGACGTGGCGGCAGGGGTTATGCTAGTGCGTGAAGCTGGTGGGCTCGTCGTCGATGACTCCGGAAAGGATATAGACGTGCATCTGAGCGCTGAAGAGAAGATGAACCTGATAGCGGTGAGCGATCAGGAACTGCTCAGGATAATTCTCGAAGAGGTGAACGGTAGTGGGAGTTGAGGATCTTGTAAAAGCAGTGAGATACGCGTGGCTCACCTACACCCTCGCCTTCATCAACGTTGCTGTTTACCTCTACGAGCTCCATCTGAGCGACTCGATAGCGGGGCCATCCGTCTACGCTCTCTTAAAGCTCGCGCTCGTGAACGTCCTCGTGACCCAGCACCACGAGTGGTGGAGGCTCTTCACGGCGATGTTCGTGCACCTGAGCTGGATCCACCTGGCGATGAACACCTTCTTCCTCATATATCTGGGAAGCCAGCTGGAGCTCTTCGTGGGCAGGTGGAGGTACCTGATCCTTTACATAACCGCCGGCCTGTTCGGTAACGTCCTCAGCGTAGCCCTTATGGATCCGTACACAATAAGTGGAGGAGCGAGCGGGGCCCTCTTCGGCATAGCAGGGGCACTGATAATGATAGAGGGCATACTGAAGAAGAACATCCAGAGTGCTCTGGCCAACGCGTTCTTTCTCTTCCTGATAAACAGCTGGATGCCCCACGTTAATGCCATAGCACATCTTGGGGGCCTGCTCGTTGGGATAGCCTTCGGCTATATCTACGGCAACTACGTCAAGGAGAGGATGATGAGGATGCTTTACTGGGATGAGTTTTACTGAGGTGGTAGTATGAGACGGGACGAGAGGTGGGACGGGGTTTACTCCTTTGAGGACTCGCCCTTCATAATGGAGATCCTGACCGAGTTGAGGGACAAAAACACGGACAGCATAGCCTTCAGAAAGGGTCTCGTAAAGCTCGGTAGGTACATGGGGTACGAGCTGACGAAGACGATGGACGTTGAGGAGATCGAGGTCGAGACGCCGCTGGAAAAAACCAGGGGAATCCTCGTGAAGGACAGGAGAAACGTCGTTATCATAACCGTGCTGAGGGCGGCAATACCCCTGATGGAGGGTCTGATAAAGGTCTTTGAGCACGCAAGGGTGGGCATAGTCTCGGCTTCGCGTGGAAAAGCCCCGAAGTTTGAGATCGAGATGAACTACATCAAGATACCGACCGTGAAGCCAGATGATACCGTCATAGTGGCAGATCCCATGATTGCCACCGGCTCAACGCTTATCCGGGTTCTCAAAGAGGTGTCAAAGTACGGAAGGCCAAAGAGGCTTATCATCCTGGGGGTGCTCGCAGCTCCTGAGGGAATCAGCAGGATCAAGGAGGCCTTTCCCGAGGCGGAAATTTTCGTCGCCAAGGTCGACAGGGAGCTGAACGAGAAGGGCTACATCCTCCCGGGCCTCGGGGACGCCGGGGACAGGGCTTTCGGAGCGCCCCTGAAGAGTCCCCGATAAGTTCGTTCTCCTTATCCTTAAAATTTCAAGATGACGTTTGGGAGTAGTTTAAATTCGAAGGTGCGTTACGAAAACCTTATTAGCATTGGACTCAAAAATCAACTGTCTACAACCCAACCCGGAGGGGCTAAAATGAGAATCGAAATCAGGCTCAGGCCCGTTGGGGATGATCCAATCCTGCCCTTCAACTACAACTACGAGGTGTACCGCCAGATCGTGGAGAAGATTTCGCTGATCTCCCCCCGGCTGGCTCAGGAGGTGGAGGTCAGCCACGTTGATCACTTCACGTTCTCCCGCATACTGGTGAGAAAGAGAGAATTAATCCCCGAGAGCGGCATACGGATTCTATCCGAGACGGTCTCACTGTACGTTTCGTCGCATTCTCCCGAGGTTATAGGGGCGATAGTTGAGGGATTCATGGCCAGCCCCTCCATAAGGATCGGCGAGACCGACTTCGTTGCTGAAGATGTTAAACCCCTCAAGGAGCCCAGGATAAAAGACGGAACCCTCTTCTCAACGCTAAGCCCGATAATAGTCCGCACCGTTAAGATCTCAAACAACAGAATGAAAATATGGGACCTATATCCCAACGAGCCCACGTTCTTTGATAAGCTCAGGAAAGTTATGCTCCTCCGCTACTCCGAGCTCTACGGGAGCACCCCCGAGGATTCTGCATTCAAGATAGAGGTCATTAAGTTCAAGCCAGTGAGGATTCTCGTGGCGGACACATACTACCGCGGATCGCTTATGATATTCCGGTACTGGGGCTCGAGGGAGATAGCCAAATTCGGCTACGATCTGGGCTTCGGGGAGAAGACGAAGTACGGTTTCGGCATGGTCAAGGTTATTGACGAGGGCACCGAGGAAAAATAGTCCCTCTTCCGAACTTTTTCCGAAGGATAGAGTTAAAAAGGCAGTTCTCGGTATTATAGTCAGGTGAGAGAATGGGAAGTTTCGATGAGGTAAGCCACGATACAGGTTACGAGGATTACATCACGTTCCTCAAGAGGAGGATAAGGCAGCTTGAACTCCAGGTCAGAACCCTGGAGGCGGACAAGGAGAGACTCGAGCGGGAGCTCTCAAGGCTTAGGACGGAGATGTCCCGGCTCAGGCAGCCCCCGGCCTTCGCTGGCACTGTCATAGAGGTTCTCGATGACGATAGAGCGATAGTCCAGAACTACAACGGGCCGCGCTTCGTCGTCAGGATCGCGCCGTGGATAGAGCGGGACAAACTGAAACCCGGCTCAAGGGTCGCTTTAGACCAGAGGACAATGGCAATAGTCGAGCTCCTGCCAACAGAGAAGGATCCAAGTGTTCTTGGTTTCGAGGTCATAGAGAAACCCAGGGTCACGTATCAGGACATTGGCGGCCTCGAAAGACAGCTGGCCGAGCTTAGGGAGGCCGTTGAACTGCCTCTGAAGCACCCCGAACTTTTTGAAAAGGTTGGAATTGAACCACCAAAGGGAGTCCTCCTCTACGGCCCACCGGGCTGCGGAAAGACGCTTATGGCCAAGGCGGTAGCAAACCATGTCAACGCCACTTTCATCCGCGTCGTCGGCAGTGAACTCGTCAGAAAGTTTATCGGTGAGGGGGCAAGGCTGGTTCACGAGCTCTTTGAGATGGCAAAAGAAAAGGCCCCAACGATAATCTTCATCGATGAAATTGACGCGATAGGCGCTAAGAGAATGGACGAGACGACCGGTGGCGAGAGAGAGGTTAACAGAACGCTAATGCAGCTTTTGGCGGAAATGGACGGTTTCGACCCGCGCGGAAACGTCAAGGTAATAGCCGCCACCAACAGGCCCGACATCCTCGATCCGGCTCTACTGAGACCTGGCCGCTTCGACAGGCTCATCGAGGTTCCGCTCCCGGACTTCCGCGGAAGGCTTGAGATACTCAAGGTTCACACGAGGAAGATGAACCTCAGGAACGTTGACCTCAGCATCATAGCGGACATAACGGAAGGGGCCAGCGGTGCGGATCTAAAGGCAATAGCAACGGAGGCCGGTATGTTCGCGATAAGGGACAGAAGAACGTACGTAACTCAGGAGGACTTCCTCAA
Organism: Thermococcus gammatolerans EJ3; assembly: GCF_000022365.1. NCBI lineage: Archaea > Methanobacteriati > Methanobacteriota > Thermococci > Thermococcales > Thermococcaceae > Thermococcus > Thermococcus gammatolerans. Next base: position 1,323,839 of record NC_012804.1, read on the forward strand.
GGCTGTGGACAAGGTTCTGGGAGCGGAGAAGAGGCTCGCCCAGGCGATAGCGATGCACGAGGTTATGTACGGGTGAGATAGCTTTTTAAGTTCCTTTTTAGTATTTATTTAGGTGACCATTGTGAAGAAGCATTTTACGTATGCAGTAGTGGTTGGTTTGATAGGGGCTGTGATTTTTCTTCTGTGGAACAACGTACTCACAACCACCGTTGAACCGCATATCCACAAAAGAGTTCCTACAACGAGACAGCGATCCCGACCAACTGGCTCGCAAAGGGGGACAGCCTCTACGCGAACTTCAGTGGGTACTTTACCGTAAGCATCGGCAGGGATTTCAACAACAAGATAATTCTGATGATAACTCCCAGGAAGGTGCGAGGACAACCCACATAAAAGTGCTCGTAAAGAGGAAGTTCGCAAACGGACTTTACATTGAGGTAATGCCTCCTTATCAGGGGAAAGTCGAGATCAGCGAGGCCTTCGATCAAGAGGGAGTGGGTTACCTAGTTCAGGTTCATCCCGAGGGAAATTCTGGAGAGGGTACCTACGGGATGGCCTTCATAGACCTCACCTCAGAGAAGAGCATCAAGATGAAGATAACCGTAGAGGTTCAATACGGTTTCAGAAGGTACAGGGGGACGTTTTCTGCCGTGATACTGGATCCACTATTCAAACCACTGGCGTGAGTTTATACGATTTCAGTGGACAGAGATGGCCGACTAAGGTTTATAAAATCGGAGCGTAAGTAACGCTAGGAGGGAGGAGATGGTCAGCAAACTTCTGGCCCTCGAAGCGTACCCAAGCCTCCGCGACCTGGACTTCAGAATCCTCAGGGGAGTAGAGCTAAACATGAGGCACCACAAGTGGGTGCCGTTGGAGGACATCGCGCGTTTCGCGAGGGTAGATGTTGAAACGGCCTCTTTCAGGCTCGGCAAGCTCGACGATATGTCACTCGTCAGGCGGAGGAGCGACATAGGCTACATCGGCTACCAGCTCACGATACACGGCTACGACGTTTTGGCCATAAGGGCCCTCGCGAGGAAAGGGGTTGTAGAGGCAATAAGCACGACGCAGATCGGAGTTGGCAAGGACGCCGACGTTTACGTCGGGATAACGCCAACCGGCGAGAAAGTTGCCGTTAAGTTCAACAGGATAGGCGGAAGAACCGCATCGAGGAGGGCAGGCTACCACTCGCACGTCTTCGCCGATAAACACCACACGAGCTGGCTCTACGTCTCAAGGCTCATAGCGAAGAAGGAGTACGATGCCCTCGTTCTGCTCAGCCCGATTGCGAGGGTTCCAAAACCGATAGCCTGGAACAGGCACGTTTTGGTTATGGAGTTCGTCGAGGGAACGGAGCTGGCGGAGCTTAGGGACGACGATCTGACGAAGGAGGAAGCAACGGAAGTCCTCGACAGGATCCTCGAGGAGTACCTCAAGATAGTGCGCTTTGGCATAGTCCACTCGGATTTGAGCGAGTTCAACGTCGTCTTGACTGACGACGGCATCCTGATAATAGACTGGGCCCAGCACCTGACTACTGCCCACCCGGAGAGCTACGAGCTGTTGAAGAGGGATTTAACGGTCATAATCAACGCCTTCAGGCGGAGGTGGCGGGTTGAGAGGAGCTTTGATGAAATCTGGCCTTCCTTCGAGGAGGCCTGGCACGAGAGCAGGGGTGAAGGATATGGCAATTAAGTACGAGCCCCTTAACAGGCGCGAGAGGATTGTCAAGCTCTTCCGCGAGGCAATCGAGGCCGAGAACAGGAACGACTTTGAAACCGCGAAGAGGAAGCTCGACGAGATACTTCACGAGAGCCTCGACGTAGAGCCTGAGTTCTACTTCGAGGCCTGCTTCCGCCTGGCCGACATATTCCTCCAGGAGGACAACTACAGAGGAGCGGTGAAGTGCGCGATACGGGGAACGGTGAGGGCCCCCAACGAAAATCTATACCGGCTCGGCGTGAAAAGGCTCGGTGATATCCTGGCCGTCATAAAGGAAGCAGGAAAGCTGGGGGAGCTTGAGAACGATCCCGAAAGCTTCATAAGACAAGCCGATGAAGACGAAGAGCTTAAGGCGTTTGTAAGAGCGATCCTGAACGTGATTCAAGGAAAGAAGGTTGAAGAAAAGTTTTCCGTGAGGGAAATGGAGGAGGTCATCTCTCTCCTTGAAGGGCTGAAATGATTTTCTTAACGTACCGCTCTTCCGGCGGAAACGGGAAGTTGTAGAGCTCTCCCCCGGGCCTCTCGTTGTAATAGGGCCTGTTGCAGGCGGGACAGCCGTGCGTCGCGAAAACTGCCGGCGGAACCTCAATGTCTTCCAAATCGAAGCCCGCTATGGACTCCCCCTCGAACAGTATCCTATCACCCAGATCACGTTCGATTAACCACCTCGCCAGCTGGACTTTACGGTAACGCTCAACGCTCGGTGGTTCGAGGTTCTCAAGCCTCGTCCCCTTCAGAGGGGTGAATGCGAAGAGCGAGACGTCCGCTCCAATTGAGTAGGCCCTCTCGAAAACCTCAACGAGCTCCCTGTCGGTTTCGCCGAGGCCGACTATGACGTGGATTAAAGCTTTCCCCGGACCGAGGACTTCAACTATCCTCTCCGCAAAGCCCCACATCTCATCCCACTCAAAGTCTGGTTTTATTTCACCGAAGAGCCTCTCGCTTGCAACGTCGAGACCCACCCCAACGTAGTCAACGCCGAGCCCTTTAAATTCCTCAAGCGTGGCATTATCAACAGGCGTTATCGAGACCGAGACCGGCAAGCTGAGGGGCTTGAGCGCCCTCAGAAGTGCCAGAACGTCGTCGAGCATCCCAGGATAGTCTATCGTCTGGAGGCATATCCTTCCGAAACGGCCGTTGGGGAGAGCTTGAACGACTTTTTCGAGCTCGAAGGCAGGCCACGTAACCCGGGAGAGTTTGGCAAGGTCCGCTTTACTGGAGCGCGCCTGGGCGCAGAAGGCGCAGTCGTTCGCGCACTTGCCGGGCCAGTAGGTCATCAGATAGGCGGTCGTCGGCCTGGCGAGGAGCTTTGCCCTGATTAGGCCCATCGCTATCGCCGTTCCGTAGGAGACCCTAACGAGCATTTAACTTCCCCCAGATGATGGGCGCGTAGAGGGTTATAAACCCGACCCCCAGGATGAGCGGGAGGAGCGGGAAGACGCCGGTGTAACCCCTGAGCTGGGCAACGTAGCCAAGGCTGACCTGACCCGCAAGCATTCCGAGGTCAAAGAACATCGTGTAGATTCCAGAACCCATCGTCCTGATTCTCCTCGGAAGGTTTCCGAGGGCCATCAGCTGCATCGCCGGGACCGCTAAGCCAAAACCGGCCCCGACTAGGGAAGCACTTACGTAGGAGCGAGGCGGAAGGGTGTAAAGGTTAAGCAGGACGTAGCCGAGGAGGAGCAGGGAGAGGCCGAAGGTTATCACGGGGAGAGGCCCGTGCCTGTCAGCGCTCCTGCCCCCGATAAGGCGCGTCATAAAGGAGAAGATGCCGATGACCATCATATAGTAACCGAAGAGGCTCTGGGGGAGGGAAAGGGACTTGTAAAGGGCAGGGAGGTAAGTTATAACACCCGCGTAGCTCATAGAGAAAAGGAAGAGCGTCAGCGAGGCGGAGACGAAAGTAACCCTGAGAAGCTCGCGGTAGCTGGCCCTCTCGTGCTCCCTCGGCCTGACGACCTCAACGGCTCCGCGCCAGGCGGTAAGCGCGAAGAGTGCTCCAACACCTGAGAATAGGGCCGTTAATGCAAAGGCCCCAGCGAATCCGATCACGTCGGAGGCGTAGCCGCCTATGGCCGGCCCGAGTATGTTGCCGAGGGAGAACATCATGCCCCTCCATCCGAGGGTCTCGCCAACCCTTCCCTCTGGGGCTAAATCAACGGCCGTGGAGAGGCTTGACGGAAAGAACAGGCCCATCGAAAAGCCGTGAATGGCCCTTGCGAAGGCGAATAGGTAAACGTTAGCGGTTATGGCCGAAACCACATAGAGGAGTCCCGAGAGGAGACCCAGCAGGTTCCCGCCGACGAGGGCGTGAAAGCGGTAGCCCCTATCGCCGATTGCCCCACCTACCGGCTTGGAGATTAGGGCCAAGAAGGAGGTGACGCCAGCGATGAGACCTACGAGAAAGGGCTCGGCGTGGAGGCTGACGAGGAAAGGGGAAACGACGGGAGTCACGACGCTTATCCCGAGGAAGAAAAAGAAGGTCGAAAAGTTGAGGAGCCAGACGTCTCTCATCGAGGCCACTAAACACCAGCCTCCGGCTCGTCCATGCCGTCCTTCATGAAGGCGTAGCTCATGTGCTTGGTGTTCTTGGCGAAGCCCACGTTACCCCTTGCATCAACCATTATGATGCCCATCGTGTCCTTGCCGAAGTACTTCGTGGCGAGGCTTATCGCGGCATCGCTCGCCGATTGAGCGTCAAGGCCGAGCCTGACGAGGTCGGTGGCGCTCTTGGCCAGTGCGAGCTTTATGGCAACCTCTCCGAGGCCGGTGCAGGAAGCGCCGGCAACCTCGTTGGCGTAGGTTCCGCCACCGATTATAGGCGTGTCGCCAACACGGCCGAACATCTTGAGGAAGACGCCGCCGGTAGATGTTCCAGCAACGACCTCCTCGCCGTCGAAGGCAACCGCTCCGACGGTGCTCCTTAAAACCTCGGGATACTCCTTGATGAGCTCGTTGAGCTTCTTCCAGTGCCTCGTTTCGCCCTTTTCTATGAGCTTTTTCCTGAGTTCCTCCCACTGCTTGAGCCGCTCCTCGGTTATGGGGTCGTACTCCTCGAAGCCGAGAAGTCTTGCGAACTTTACCGCCCCGTCACCTATTAAAAGGACGTGGTCGGTCTTCTCCATGACCTTCCTCGCGACGCTTATCGGGTTCTTAACGCCCCAGATTCCAGCGACTGCACCGGCTTCAAGGGTCTTTCCGCGCATTATTGCCGCATCCATCTCGACCCTGCCGTCGAGGGTTAAAACGCTCCCGGTTCCAGCGTTGAAAATCGGGTTGTCCTCAAGGGCCTTTACAGCTTCCTCGACCGCATCAAGGGCAGAACCTCTCTTCAGCTCGCGCCAGCCCGCTAAGACGGCCGCTCTAACGCCCTCAATGACCTTTGGAATGCGCTCCTCCTTCCTTATCGTGCCGGCGCCACCGTGAACTATTATCGCGACCATGAAAACCACCTGAGAAAAGAGCGCTCGAAAGGTTAAAAGGATTGTGGAAACGACTCAACCGGCGGATATTAGCAGTATTCCCGCTATCGCCAAGGCAAGCCCCTCCCAGATCCTCGCATTGGGTCTCTCTTTGAGTACAAGAACGGCCAGTAGAGACGTTATCAGGGGGTTTATTGCCGAAACTGGTGCTGAGACCTGGGATCCAACGGTTTGGGTGGCATAGACGAACAGGAGCTGCCCGAGAAAGAGACCACTGAAAGCCGCCAAGGCCAAGATTTTAAGCTCCCGTGGGTTTACCCTTCTGACTTCCGGCCAGTACCGGGGAAGGAAGAAAGAAACGCCGATGGCGGCGGAGAACATCCTCAGGGCGGCGAGGGGAAGTGGATCAAAGTATCGGGTCAGCCAGTCCATCATCGTTATCGCCAGGCTCCACGAAACCGGGGCGAGGATAGCAAAGACAAAGCCAAGGGGGTCGGAGCCTTCCCTATCCTCAGCCCTCTTGACTATTATGATGGCGAGGACTATCAGAAAAGCGCCCGCGTAAACCCTGATCGGAACCTTTCTGCCGAGGTAAAGCGCCGCCCATAGGACGGCCCAGAGGGGATAAGTGGAGGTAATCGGCACAGTTCTCGAAACGCCGAGGCGATGAAGGGCGTTGAGGTAAAAGTAGTCGCCTATTACGAAGCCGAACTGAGCGGAGATGAACGCGACGAGGAGGTACTTCGGTTCCGCTCCAAGAATTTCACCGAACTTCCCCGCCAGGAGAAGGGTGAAGGCGTAGAAGAGGGAGACAAGGTAAAGGCGGATGATGTTGACCGATACAGGGCTCTTTGAGCGCATACCAATCTTCAGCAGGATCGTGGAGACCGCCCAGCCGAAGGCAGAGCCCAGGGCCGCGAGAACGCCGAGTATGAGCTGGTTCATGATGAATGAGAGTATCCATAAACTTAAAAACTTAACGTTTCGATGGTTTTCAAAAAGAGACCTATAAACTTCCCGAATGAGTTAGGGACGTGATGAGCTCGGCAGTTGCTGACGCAAGGATGATGAGGATCTTGAGTGCTGAAAAATATGAAAAGCGCTCAGCCCTTCAAAAACGCCTCAACCAGGTTCCTCGTCTCGTTTAAGGCCTCCAGTGGAATGCCCTTTGGCAGGCCACCGATTTCGCCCTTCACATCTTTGAGAACGCCCTTCCCGGCGCCGAGGAACATGCCCTCGCTGACTATTCCTCTAAAGTTCGCAGGCGGAAGGAGAGCAACGGCGACGCGATTTCCCTCTTTCACCGTTAAGTCGTTTGTAACCACCGTTATTGCCCTGTCGCCGATGTTCACGTTAGTAACAAGCAATCGGTCGGCGTTGGGGTGCTTGGCGACGCTCATAACTTCTCCGACCTTAATGTCAACTGCTATGACAGGGTCGTTTATCTTGCCGAGAGCCAATCTCTTGTCGAGGTTGAGGATCGTGTTGAGGAAGAAGCGTATTTTAGCCACTTGCTCCTCAACCTTCTCGCGCTCGTCCTTGGAGGCGTTGCTTATGAACTTGTGGTGCCAGTCCTCACCGCCCAGAGCCTCGATTATTCCCAGGGCTTTTTCCTTCAGGGCCTTCATCTGGGGAGTCTCAATCAGCTCCTTTGGTTCTATGTAACTGTAGCGCATCGCCTGTATCTCCGGGATCATCTCTTTACCGAGCTTTATGGCTTTCTTCTTGTCCCAGTGACCCTTGAACTTGGCGCCCTCGACCGTTTTTAGGAAGAGCTCTGTCGCCTTCTCAGCCACGAGTAAGCGGTAATCCTTGCTCGTATCCCACATTGCCGCCACCGCCAATCTGCTGGAGAACCTTGCTCTTAATGCTTTCGTTCGGTATATTGAGGGTTATCGTTCTCGCCATGAGCTCATCGCCCTCCCGGAGGTACTCAACCGCGACCCTGGCGAGAACCCTCGACGACAGCTCGTCACTCCGGATAAGCCTGACAAGGCGCAGGGCAAGATCGGGATAGCCAAGCTTTACGAAGTCAAAGGCTATGCTCGAGAGGTACTTGTCCGAGGCCCCAAACCGGGATAAGAGTTCGATGGCATCGTTAAAAACCTGCTCGCCGAGGTCTCTCCGCCCGTTGGCGAGCAACCAGAAGGATATCTCAAGAAACGCGCTCCCCTTCTTCTCCGGGGGCATGTATCGGGCCATTAGAACCGCTCCGTCAACCCAGTCCTCCGCGAGGATCCTCCGGAGGAACTGAACGTCACCGGCGATTGCCCTCTCTATCAGCGCCGCCTTGGCCCTGACAGTCTTCGCCGGAATTCCCAGGCCCGCGTGCTCATAAACCTCCGAGGCCCAGTTGAAGAACTCAACGGCCCATTCGCCAGAGTCAATCCACTCAACCGAGAACACCATCGAATCAGCGAGCTTGCGAAGGAGACGAAGCGCTTTCTCGGGTTCCTCCCCCTCAAGGACAGTAATGGCCTCAAACGCCTCACTGAACAGGTACAGAGCGTCATCGTAGAAGCCCGCCCTCACGAGGTTAAGTGCAACGCCTATGAGGGCTTCAGCGCGCCACGTCTCGACTCCTATTCCCCTCGCCACCGACATCGCTTCTCTGAAGAATTTAACCCCTTCTTTCTCGTCTCCTGAGGAGAAAAGAGCCTCCCCTATGACTGAGAGAATCAGCGCCTTGGTCTTTCTATCCGGGGCCTCATACCTGCACTTCAGGAGTTCCCCTTTAACGTATCGGTAGTCGTCAAGTCTGATAACCCTCTTGAGGAGCTCCGCTAAGAGTTCGGCCTTGACTACACCGTCCCCCTCGCTCAGAATGAGCCTAACCGCCTCGTCAACCCGGTTTCTCCTCACGTACTCCTCTATCCTCTCCATCCACATTCACTAGGCCTCCCCCACCCCGTTCATTATTGGGACGCTCTGATTCAACATTTCCACCAATGCGTGATAATGTGTTCCCAACTCCCTTTATGGCCTTTAGTACCTTATCCCTAATAAGTATATCGCCGATCCTCGCGGCCAGTTCACGGGCGTGGCCTATTTCACCCCTCTTTGCGTAGGCAATCGCTATCTCCCCCACAAGCTCGGAGAACCTTCTCTCGTCCTTCAAAAGGCCTGCAAGAACGAGGGCCTCTTTGAGCTTCCCTATGCGCAGGAGCTTGTAGGCAACGGCCTCGATCTCGCTTTCCCTCACTTCAAATTTCCCGACGAGGAGCATCTCCGTTGCATCGTTGAAAACCGCCCTAGCAAGATCGGGATAGTCGTGAATGAAGAGCCAGTATGTAACGTTGAGCATCGCGATCGCCCGCTCCGCCGGGGGCAGGAACCGGGCCATCTGGAGGGCCCTATCCACATCCCCCCTTTCGAGAAGCTCTGTAACTGCTACGGAGCCCCGTTTGAACACTTCCCTTGCGATCTTTATCTTGGATTCTATCTCCCTCGCCTGCAGTTTAAAGCCTATACTCTCGTAGATCTCCCTCGTCAAGTGGTAGAAATCCAAGGCGATCTCGTTTGGGATTTCCTCCGCGCTCTTCTCAACCCTCCTGGCGAGGTTTACAAGGTTGGAGACGACCTCGGAGTACATGGCCCTGGCCGATTGTATCAGCTCAAAAGCCCGCCTGAAGGCGGCGAGACCGTCGCTGTATCTCCCGGACAGAACGAGGTTTTTGCCGATCACTCCCAACACCTCAGCGCGGACTACGGGAGAGCTTATCCTCTCCACGAGCTCAAGGGCACGCTGGAAATGCACCTCACCGTCTCGCTCCATCTCAAGGGCATAGAAGGCCCTACCAACGTAGGACTCGGCAATCGCCCCTTCGGTCGGTGATTTTATCTCGTTGAGGGTGTCGAGGAGCTGAGGGACGAATTCCTCCCGATAAGACCTCGTCACGATCTCGGCAATCATTATGATCCTCCGAAGAGGATCCCTGACACGGAGTGCCTCTGCAAAGGCTCCCCGGTAGTTCCCAATGCGAAGGAGTTCTCTGAAGCGCTCCACCCCATCCACCCTTCGCAATTTGGGTTTGAAAACCTAAAAGGGTTTCGAGTGGATAGTTTAAACTCCAATGGCGGACTCAAAGTTCACCAAAACCTCGTTCACAATCGTCCATGCCATGAGCGGTTCCCGGTAGAGGCTAACCTTCCTTCCCTCGACCTTGCTCCTGAAGTCGCCGTGCGGGAAGCCACCAATGATTACGAGTGGATTCTCAAGCTCAGCCAGAACCCTTCCGAAGTCCCTCGGCTTTATTAGCTCCCCTTCCTCGTGCATCACGAAGACCTCATCCGGAGCAATCTCCTCAACGAGCTCGTTCAGCGTTTTCTCCTCGATGCGGAGCAGGGCTAAATCCTTTGGGACTACTCCGTTCTTGAAGAGGCTCTCCATTAAGCCCAGGAAGCGGTTGTAGTTCCTTGGAAGCCTCGTCTCGGGCTTCACGTAAATCACTTCATCGTTCCTCGTGTGGACGTAAACCCTAAGCTTTCCCTCCTTGTTGGCTATGCTCTCGAGGGCGTTGAGGAGGCATATATGCACTATGTCCGGCCTCCCGCGCCTCTCGCCGTCTTCGAGCTTCCTCAGAGCTGAGTGGTGGTAACTGCCCTCTAGTATCACTTCCTCCGGCTTCTTACCCCTCCTCCTCGCGTAGTTCACAACGGCTGGATGGTCAGCTATCGATTCGGGCACGAGCTCAAGCTCGGAGTCAGCTATCACCAGGTGAAGCATTCTCCTCCCTCCTCGGCCTTATTCCCCTCTCCTCAAGGTCGTCGAGGATTCTCCTAAAGGTGTCTATGCGCATGCCCAAAATCTCGGGCGGAATGACGCCAAAGATACAGCTTCCCTCGGCGACGAGCCTAGCTATTGCAGAGGCAGTGTAACCCGTTACGCGCGCCATCGAGGTGAATTCCCTCTCCTCATCGTAGAGGGTGTAGCTTATCGTCCTTCCGGGCTCGATGCCAACGACCTTCATAACCGAGAAGTCTGGACTGTCGTAGGTCATCAGAGGGGTTATGACCTCGAGCGTCTTATCAACGTGCTCTTCCTTGAAAAACCCGAGCTCCTTCAAAACCTTCATCTTCTCAAGGTGCCCCGGCCAGCGTAGCGTCCACTCCTCAAGCCTCTCGACCCTCACGCTCTCGAGCAGGCTCCTAAGGCCATCGCTCGGGAAGGCCTCGAAGGTGAAGTCCTCTATTTCAACGGTCTTAATTTCTGAGAGCGGGTCTACTGCCGTGACTTCTCCGCCCCTTATGACCCTCGCCGGCCGGGTGTACTCTTCAATTAAATCTTTAGGTGACCACGTAATTCTGTAATAAAGTGGTGGTCTCGGCTCCTTAGGCAGGCCGCCGACGTAGATGTAGCCCTCGCTCATGTCGTCGAGCTCGTTCCAGATTCTGCCCATCAGGATGTGGCTCAGCCCGGGGGCAAAGCCCGCATCGAATATCACCGTAACCTGGGCGTTCTCTGCCTCCTCCCGAAGTTCGAGCGGGTTCTCGGGCGTAAAAGAGACGTCCACCATGTCAACGCCGGCCTTTATCGCGGCTTTGATTGAGGAGTAGCCGAAGCGACCGGGCAGTGCGCCGATAACGAGCTCGAATCCTTTCATTGCCTCTACGAGCTTGTCGAAGCGAGAGGCATCGAGCTTGAACGGTGTGGCGAACCCGGAGACGGCCCTTAATCGGTCATCGCTTAGGTCTGCGACGTGGACGTCGAACTCGTCCCTCAAATCCCACGCTATGGCCCTTCCAACGTTTCCAGCGCCGAGAACAAGAACCTTCACTTCAATCTCCCCCCTCAAAGAACTCCGTAAGTCTTTCATCAATATCGAGGATCTCTCTGAGGCTCTTTATCTTGATGAAATTCTCACGCTCAAAGAGGAGCGCGACGTCGTGCTTGTAGGGCGAGGCCTTCTGCACAAGAAGGGTGTTCTCATCGGTTATGTAGGTGAACCGTCCCGGGCTGTCGTCGACCCAAACTATTGGATCCTCTGGATAGAGCTCCCTAACTGCCTGAAACTTCTGAAGCATGTCCCTTGTGCTCCTGAAGGTTATGACCATGTCAAACTCATCGTACCAGTTCGTCTTCTTGAGAAATATGACCTTTCCTCCTGGATAAGTGTGCTCACCGGAGAAGCTTATAACCGTCCTCCCCGCCTTCCTGAGGGTTCTAATGACCCGCCTCGCGTGTGGCAGATCCTGAATGAAGCGCGGCATCAACCGATAATACTCGTGTATCGTGCCCTGGGCCACGAGCTCGTGAATGACGCCGAGGTGCCTGTAGGTAAGTTTCCCCTTGATGAAGAGGAAGAGCGCCGTGTAATACTCGTCGTAGAGGTCACTTTCAATAACGGCTGGCATGGTGCGCTCTATCGCTAGTCTCAGAGCCTTCTCAACGGCCTGATGGCTGTCCACGAGCGTCCCATCAAAGTCGAAGAGGTACACCACCATGGTCAACACTGTAACTGTATCCATAACCGGGAATATAACGGTTTGCCCGTGCAAAAATTTTAAAAGCGCAAGAGTGTACACTGGATGGAAAATTTTTGCAAGGCTCAGGTTTATAAGGACTCAAACCGAGTGTGTGGAGGTGATGATCATGGCTTACCACAGGGGTAGTAGAGGCAAGGGTAAGAAAAACCATCAGGAAGGAGAGGAGATAATTCGCGTTCCCCTCCCGGACAGGAGTAAGGGACAGCTCTTCGGTGTTATAGAGCAGGCCCTCGGAGCGGGCTGGATGGACGTCCGCTGCGAGGACGGAAAGGTCAGGAGATGCAGGATCCCTGGCAAGCTAAAGAGGAGGATGTGGATGCGCGTTGGCGACGTGGTAATAGTCCAGCCCTGGCCGGTTCAGACCGATAAGAGGGGTGACATAGTCTACCGCTACACGAGGACTCAGGTTGATTGGCTCCTCAGAAAGGGCAAGATAAGCCAGGACTTCCTCACGGGCGGCGAGATGCTGTTCTGATTCCGAGTGATGGGAGATGCGCGAGGAAGCCATCGAACGGGAGATCGAGGAGATACTCGGCCTCAGGGAAAGAAGGGAGAAGGACAGCGAGCTCTACAAGATAGCCAACGAGGTCTTCGACAGAACAACAAAGGAGACGCTCGCTTACCTCCACAGGCGCGGTAAAATAGAGGAGCTCTACGGCGTCGTAAGCACTGGCAAGGAAGCAAACGTCTTCGCTGGCGTAGATGCTGAGGGCAATAAGATAGCGGTGAAGATTTACAGAACCTACACAACCGAGTTCAGACGGATATGGGAGTACCTCGCCGCCGACCCGCGCATCGGCTACCTGCCGAAGGACATGCGGAAGCTCGTCTTCGTCTGGACGAGGCGGGAGTTCAAGAACCTCCAGAGGGCGATAAAGTACGCGGTTCGCGTTCCGGAGCCTGTAATCTTCCGCAACAACGTCCTTGTTATGGAATTCATCGGCGATGAAACCCCAGCTCCCCGTCTTAAGGACGTTGAGAAAAGCCTCGAAAGGAGCGACTTCGAGGAGCTTTACAGCTACCTGATGAGTGTTATTGAGAGGCTCTGGAAGCGCGGTGACATGGTTCACGGTGATTTGAGCGAGTACAACGTCCTGCTCTGGGACGGGCCTGTGGTTATAGACTGGTCGCAGGCTACCGTGAGGAGGAACAGGATGAGCGTTGAGCTGTTAAAGCGCGACTTAAGGAACGTTACCAACTACTTCGCGAGAAAGGGTGTTGATGTTGAGGACTACGAGGTGAAACTCCGCGAGCTGATTGAGAGGTGAGAGCATGGACGAGTTTGAGAGGCTCCTGAAGAAGTACGAGCGCGTTGATAAGGACGGAAGGCCAATTGGGGAACCTAAAGAGGAGGAAATTGATTACCTCGCTGAGGGCGAGCAGGAGGAGTTCGTAAGGATTCCCAAGGAAAGGATAGCGGTTCTCATCGGTAAGAAAGGCAGAACCAAGAGGGAGATAGAGGAGCGTACAGGCACGAAGATAGAGGTTGACAGCGAGACGGGAGAAGTTTTCATCACCGCCACGAAGAAGACGAAAGATCCCCTCGCCGTCTGGAAGGCAAGGGACGTCGTCCTCGCCATCGGGAGGGGCTTCTCCCCCGAGAGGGCCTTCCGCCTGTTTAACGAGGGTGAGACCCTCGAGATCGTGAACTTAACAGACATCGTCGTTGGAAACGAGAAGAACGCCCTTCCGAGGGTCAGGGGTAGGATCATCGGGCGGAGGGGGAGGACGAGGGAGATTATCGAGGAGATGAGCGGTGCCGACGTTAGCGTTTACGGAAAGACCGTCGCGATTATCGGCAACCCGATTCAGGTTGAGGTTGCCAGAACGGCTGTAGAGAAGCTCGCAAGGGGCTCGCCCCACGGTGTCGTTTACCGCTACCTCGAAAGGCGCAAGAAGGATTTGGAGCTTGAAAGTTCGGCCTACTACGAGGCCCTCGAGGGCGGGCCCGAGCCTGAGGATTGGGAGGAGGAATGAGCATGGCCGAGGCGAGTCAGCTCTTTAAGGAGTTCAAAATCCAGAGCGTCAGCGAGTTCTTCAGGCGAAACGCGGCAATGCTGGGCTACACTGGAAAAGTCCGCTCGCTCACAACGCTCGTCCACGAGGCGGTCACGAACTCGCTCGACGCCTGTGAAGAGGCTGGAATTCCGCCCTACATAAGGGTTGAGATTGAGGAACTCGGAAGGGAGCACTACAAGGTCGTCGTTGAGGACAACGGGCCGGGAATCCCGGAGAAGTACATAACCCACGTCTTCGGAAAGATGCTGGCTGGAACCAAAGCGCACAGAAACATACAGAGTCGTGGTCAGCAGGGTATCGGTATAAGCGGTGCTGTTATGTTCGCCCAGATAACGAGCGGAAAGGCCACGCGCGTGATTACTTCAACGGGCGACGAGATTATCGAGGCCTGGGTGAAGATAGACGTTGACAAGAACGAGGGTAAAATCGTAAAGAAGGAGAAGCACCCCAATCCCGACGGCTGGCATGGGACGAGGATAGAGCTCGAGGTGAAGAACGTCAAGTACATGCGCTCCAAGCAGGGCGTCTACTGGTACCTCAAGCTCACCGCCATAGCGAACCCCCACGCCCACATCGAGCTAATCGAGCCCGACGGAAAGCTGATTGTCTTCCCGCGTTCGAGCGAAGAGGTTCCCGAGCCACCTGTGGAGATGAAGCCCCACCCTAAGGGAGTTCTGACGGACGACGTTTACAGGATGGCCAAGAAGACTAAAAGGCAGAGTGTGAGGCGCTTCCTCATCGGGGAGTTCTCCAGGATAAGCGACAAGAAGGTTGACGAGCTCATCGAGTACGTAGCCGCTTTAAGGCTCATTAAAAAGGTCGGGGACAAGAAGGTTCAGGAACAGCTCTACGAGAGGCTCATGAAAGGTGAAGTCAAGGCAGTCCTCCGCTCCTTCAGGGGTTACACCAAGGTCGTCAAGCAGGTCGCGAAGATGATGGAGAAGCCACCCGAGAAGCTCACCTGGCATGAAGCTGAAGAGATAGTCGAGGCCTTCAAGTACATGAAGTTCCTCGCTCCGCCGACGCACGGCCTCAGGCCCATAGGCGAAGAGAACATTGAGAAGGGTTTGAAGGGAATCCTCAAGCCCGAATTCGTGACGGCCGTAACGAGACCCCCCAAGGTGTACTCAGGTGGAATCCCCTTCCAGGTTGAAGTCGGCCTTGCCTACGGCGGTGAGATACCGAGCGGGTTCGAGCTTTTACGCTACGCGAACCGCGTCCCACTGTTGTTTGACGCGGGCTCGTGCGTAACCACTCAGGCCGCACGCTCAATAGACTGGAAGAGGTATAAAGTTGACGACCTCGACAGAACGCCCCTCGTGCTCATGATTAACGTGGTTTCCGTCCACGTCCCCTACACCGGAACCGGAAAGCAGAGCATAGCGAGCGTCGATGAGATTTACAACGAGATTCGCCTGGCCATAATGGACGCGGCGAGAAGACTGCAGACCTACCTCAGCGGAAAGCACAGGCGCCTCTACCAGGTAAAGAGAAAGAAGACCTTCGAAAAGTACGTGCCCGAGATAGCCAGGGCTCTGAGCGTTCTGACGGGCGAGTCCGAGGAGAAGATTAGGGAGTACTTCCTAAACTTCATCGAGAGTCACTTCGCCTCGAAGGAGGCAGTGGAGGTGAGCGAGAATGCCTAAACGCAAGGTCATACACCGCGAGAAGCCCAAGGAGAAGTTCTCCTACGACCCGAAAAAGGTGCTCAGCAAGCTCGAAGAGTACGGAAGGAGCGTCCTTGAGGCCATCAAGTCGGGTAAGAACCCCTATTTCGACATCCCGATGCGCGGACTCAACAACGTCTACTTCGACGAGAAGAGCAGGCTAATCAAGATGGGCGACAAGCTCTCAAGGCGTTACTTCCTCAACGTTGCTCATGCCAGAAAGTTCATGCAAACCTTGCTCATAATGGCCTACGTGAAAAGGCTCGTGAGTGAGGGCAAGCACGCGAGCCTTCGTGAAGCCTACTACGCCAACAAGCACACGATTCCCGGAACGAGGGAGAACACCTTCGAGGACCAGCGCGAGAGCGACCCGATTATCGAGGATTTGGAGAGGATGCTCGGTGTCCTGCGTGAGGAGATGCACATAACCGCTGACAGGCGCGGTTACATCTACGGCGACATAGTGATTAGGGACGGCGAGGACGAGTTCAACGCGAGCAAGCTCGGAAGCGGTGGGTGGGCGGTTCCTGGAACGGTGGAGCACATCCAGTTCCCAGAGATAAACGTTGATTACGCCCTCGTTGTCGAGACCGCCGCTATGGCCGACCGTCTCATCGAGGAAAAGTTCCCAAAGAAGGAGAACGCCCTGATCATAGCCACCCAGGGACAGGCCTCGCGCGGCGTCAGGCGTTTAATCCACAGGCTCCACTACGAGGAGGGCCTTCCAATCATCGTCTTCACCGATGGCGACCCCTACGGTTGGTACATCTACTCCACAATAAAGCAGGGTTCTATTAACCTCGCTTACCTCAGCGACAAGCTGGCAACGCCCGAGGCGAGGTTCGTCGGCATGACTATGGACGACATAAAGCGCTACGGTTTGGAGAACGTCACCGAGAAGCTCAAGGGGATTCCCCCTAACAAGAAAGGTGGCCCAACGGGCGACTACAAGCGCATTTTGGAAGAGATGGAGTACCCCTGGTTCCAGAACAGGGAGTGGCAGAGACAGCTCAAGTTAGCGCTCAAGTGGGGCGTCAGGATTGAACAGCAGGCTTTGGCAAACAAGTCCCTTGAGTTCGTCGCCAAGGAGTATTTGCCAGAAAAGATAAACAGCGGTGATTTGCTGCCATGACGACGACTGAGGAGCTCGTCGCCCAGGTCAACAAGATACTCGACGACATCGGGATAGACCTGGGTGAGCTCTTTGAGGAGTTCGAGCCCGTTAAATTAGCCTACACTTTGGCTAGAAACGTTTCCCTTTTGAATGACCTCAGGGAGGAGCTTGAGAGGCGCGTTGGGGAAACGGCCCCCTCCCTCCGCTTCATGGACAAGAAGAACCGGGATCCACACCTCCAGTGGATTTACAGGAAGAAACACAACAGGGCTTTGGCACTAGAAAGGCTCCACTCAGCGATAACCGCCCACAAGATGGCCTTGGCTTTGCTCTCGGCCAACTACACCTTCAAGCTGGGAAAAAGGGAGCTGAAGGCAGAGGAGCTAAAACCCGAACACCTGCCAAAGGTCAGGACAGTACCAAAGCCGATTCAACTCGGCAGGCTTGAAGTTCTCCCACATCTCGCTTACTCAGGGGACGTGCTCAGACTCCTGGCGAGGGAGAGTATAGAGGTCAGGGAGCAGTTCAAGCTCATAAAGGGAAAACTCAGGGAGAAGGGAATAGTGCAGACCAAGAGCATCAGGATAGAGGTAGAGTACTTCGAGGAGAACAGGCTGAAGAAGACGCGCCTGGATCTTCCGGCGGACGCTGACATAGAGGCCGAGCTGAGAAAACGCTTTGGCAGACGGTTCCGCTGGAGAATCCTCAGCTTCATCAAGACGAAGGGCGTGCTTATAAACAACCACTACACCGTCGACAACCTTGCCCTGGCCTACGCCTCCCTCGATCCCGAGAAAGGCGCCGAAAAGCTCGGCCTCGATCTCTTCCGCTACTACTTCCTCACCTCCGAGACAGAAAGGCAGAGCCTCGGCCTCTATCCGGACATAAGGCTGTGCATAGACTGTCACTACTCAATCTTTGATCTCCCCTTCCGGCGCGAGAGGGACTTCAAAACGGGCTACGGGAGCATGCTGATAATCCGGAAGTGTGAAATGGAAAGCCAGCTTTCGGGGAAGAGGGCCGAGATAAGCACAATTCCCAACTACGTCCTTGGGGGCGTTCTCCTCTACGGGATAAGCGGCTGGGATGAAAGGAAGGTCGCCGAAGTTCTCGCGATCCCGCTGGACGAGCTGGAGGAGGGCCTCAAGAAGTTCGTTATTTCGGGACTCCACAAGGTTCTCTTCATGGAGAATGAGCTCAAAAGGTTCGAGAAGTTCATGCCCAAGAGCGACAAGGCGAGGGAGTTCCTGGCGCTCCTTCAGGGGTGAGGAGATGAGGGTTGAGGTAAAGGCCCGAAACAACGCCGAGCTCATACGGAAGCTCCGGGAGAAGCTCGGGCCGGAGGTGACGGAGGTCTACATAAACCTCCGCCCCACAAAGGAGATAGTTGTTAGAATCCTTGAAAACGCCCCCAACGTCCGCAAGATAAGCTGTCCGCCCAGCCTCTACCCGAAGGTTTCAAAGAAGATAATCCACGCCCTCTCCCAGATCGGCGTTCAGCTGGTTCCCGAGGGCTACCCTAGGGGGAGACCGAGAAAATACGACGAAAAAACTGTTCAAAAGATACTCACAATGCTCTCCGCAGGAAAGGGGCCGAAGGAAATAAGCTCCTCGCTCGGAATCCCCCTCAGAACGGTTTACTATCTCATTGAGCGGGCCAGAGAGGTGGAGGAATGGCCCTCAGACTTAAAGCAATGATCCTCTTTGCATCGCTTGTCGTGATAATGGCCCTCCTGCTCGGCCCCTCCGTGAGGGCCGGCGTCACTGCGGTGAACCTTGACCTTCTGTATCTCTTCTGGGCGATAGTATCTTTCTCGCTCCTCGGCTACGCTCTCTCCTCAATCCGGGTTAGGGGCATCTGGAAACGAAAAAAGAGGAGCAAGTACGCCGTAATCTCGGGCCTGCTCTGGATAATAGCCATAGGCGTCGCAATGTACTCACTCCTCTATCCAACGGAGCCGGAATGGAGCTCCGGAAACGAGACCGGAGTTCCGAAGAACGGACCCTTCGAAACGATGCGGGGAGGTCTTACCGTCTTCTACAAAGCGATTTCCCCGTATCTGTACGTGGTTCCATACGTTCTCCTACTGGCCATCCCGGTCATTCTGTACCTACGGCGAAGGAAGCCCAGAGAAGTTCTTTTACCAGAGGTACGGTTCGACCCGGAGCTCAGATACGAGGACATAACCGGATCGCCCAGCGAGAAGATCATCAGGATGTACAGGAACGTCGTCGCGGGCCTCGTACTCAAGGGCTATCCCTACCGGAGGAGCTGGACCCACTGGGAGCACGAGGAGAAGCTTCGGGAGATATTTCCTGACCTAGAGGATCTGGATACCCTGACGAGGCTCTTCGAGAAAGCCAAGTACGCCGAGAGGATAGGACAGAAGGATCTAGAGCTGGCGGCCAAAAGCTACGAAAGACTGATGGAGTTCCTCAAGTAGGCTTTAAAAGGGCAAGGAGGACATAGGCCAAGGAGGGATTGAGCATGACGATCGAAACCCAGGAGGAAACCCCGAGGATTAAAGAACCCCTGCGGCGCGTTGGAATAACTAACCTCAGGAGCGTCGCGAAGATAAACTGGAAAGGACGGATCTACACGTTCCTCCCCCTGTTTGAGATAACCATAGACCTCCCCGCCGAGAAGAAAGGCATACACATGAGCAGGCTTGTGGAGAGCGTAACCGAAGCCATGAGCGAGGCCGTTGAGGAGGAGGTCAAGGAAGCCCACACATCGCTGGAGGAGCTGGGGAGGGCAATAATAAGGCGCCTTGAGGGAAAGCATCCCCATCGAAGAGCTGAGGTGTGGATACGGACACATCTCATCATCCCCCGTGAGACCCCTGCGAGCGGAAAAGTGAGCTACGAGCCCTACGACGTCGAGGTCGGCGTCATAAAAGAGAACAAAAGCCTTGAGAAAGTCCTCAGGGTCAAGGTCATCGGAAACACGGTTTGCCCCCACGCGATGGCGAACAACGAGGGAAAAACGCACATCCAGAGGGCCGTTGCGGAGCTCGAGGTTAGAACTGCCTTTGAGGAGAACGTGGCTCTGGAGGACATGATAGAGGTCGTTGAGAGCTCCTTCAGCTCACCGACGTACACCCTCCTGAAGACCGTTGACGAGAACGCGGTGGTCAGGAGGATGTTCGAGAATCCGAAGTTCGTCGAGGACGTTGCGAGGGAGATATTCTCAAAGGCGAGGGAGCGGTTCAAGGGGAAAATACACGTGAGGGTCATAAGCAACGAGAGCATTCACAAGCACGACGTAATAGCCGAGACGTGGAGCTAATGCCTCCCGGCGTACATGGCCATGTGGGCGATCCTCTCTAGGAGCTCGTTGAAGCCCTCGTAGGTGACGAGCGAAAGAGCAAGTGGCTCCTGCTCCAGCCTCTTCTTTATGATTTTTCTTAGCTCCTCGACTCTCTCGCGCGAAACTAGATCGATCTTGTTGATCACCACGATTATAGGCTTCTCATAGCGCATCTTAAGCATGTGGTGGAGTTTCTCCATCCCCCTGTGAAGGCCAACCGTCGCGTCAACCATGTGGATTATTATGTCCGCTGAGACTATTTCCTCCATGAGCTCCCTAAAGCGCTCCTCGCTGAGAACCTTCCCGCGCAGTTCGAGGCGGGGATCGAATAACCCCGCTGTGTCTATGAGCACGAACTCGTCAGCCCCACCGAACGGGTTCTTCATTCCCTTGGGTATCTTCAGCTTTCCAAAGCGTTTCCGGATTATCCCCTTGGTCGTTCCCGGCAGATCTTCCACTTCGCTGACCTTTCCGCCGAGAAGGGCGTTCATAAGGGTCGATTTTCCAACGTTTTCGGCACCGATTATCGCAACCTTTATCAACCTCTCACCCCCGCAAGGTTTATCGCACCTATCGAAGATTATCCTAACGGTTATATAACTGCCGGAGGGGTGGGGATGGCGAAGAGGGTCAAGATGGGGCATCACTATTACTACATCGTCACTCCTGAGGACCTGAAATCCGGGGCGTTCAAAGGCAAAAACGTCGTCGTTGAGGGCGTCATAGTGAACAAGCCCTGCGTTGAGTTTCTTCCAATGGAACTTCCCAGCTACAGGACGACCTTCCTGCTCGACGGAATCAGGGTCGAGTTCTCGGGAAGCCCCTGCATAGGGGTCGGAGAGAGGGTTAAGGTGTACGGGCGGTTCCTCGGAGACGGGATAATGGCCACCGCGGTGGAAACGGAGCGGGCTATCTTCACAACGGAGGAGTGAGCATGCTGGAGCTGTTCTTGGAGCTCGGAAACCTGAAGAGGCTCCCGAGAACGGGATGGCTTTTGCGGGGGATTCCCAATCCCGAGCCCATAGCGGCCCACTCCTACAGGGTTGCCACGATAACCCTTTTTCTGGCCGATGAGCTCAAATCAAGGGGCGTTGAGATCGACGTTGAGAAGGCACTCAAGATAGCACTCCTTCACGACGCTGGGGAGGCAAGGATAACGGACGTTCCCCTGCCGGCCCAGAGGTACTTCAACAAGGTCGAGGGCGAGGTCAAGGCGCTGGGGGAGATGCTGAGCATTACGGGCAGGGAGGGGGAGTACCTAAGCCTGTTCCGCGAGTACGAGGAGGAGCTGAGTGTAGAAGGAAAGCTCGTTAAGTTCGCCGACAGGCTGGAGATGCTGATTCAGGCTTATGAGTACGAGAAAGCGGGCTTTGCCAACCTCGACGAGTTCTGGAGGACGGTGGAGAAGCTCCGTGAGAGCGAGCTCTATGAATACTTTAGGGACATCGTTGAGGGGCTCGTGGAGCGGAGGAAAAAGTTGCATCGGGGGTTAGCTCACTCCCACTACAACAACCCTCAACTTCCAGTGGAGAAGTCCTCCAAGTCCCAGATGAGATAACTTCCGGCCCTCAGTTTTTCTTTCTCCCCAATTCTCTTAGCAATCAATCCATAACTCTTTTCCCAGCCCTCAAGACTCACAAGCTCGGCCTTTCTCTTCAAGTCCTCCAAGATACCTCTTGCCTCCCTCTCGCTCAAATCCTTCCACTTAACCTCAACGAAGAGCGCTCGTTTTTCCCGCTCGTTCAAAGCGACCAAATCAATCTCCTCACCCTTCCGCCACCACCTGCCAATTTTTGTAAAGCGGAACGGCAGTTTTTCAGCCCTGTTCATCCCGATTAAAAATTCCTTAGCAATCTTCTCAAAAACCCAGCCGAGGTAGCGGTTGAAGTTCCTCTCAAAGTGCCCAAGAGCCTCATCGGGAAGCCCAATCTCTATCTCCTCCTTGAACGGGTAAACGAACGTGTAGTAGAAGGCGAAGTAGTTGTCCCGTATGAAATACCGCGAGTTCCTTGCCCGTTTCTTCGGCTTTTCCGTAACGGGAGCTTCCCTGCCAACGATGCCGAGGTTTATGAGTATGCTGAGGTAGCGCGTCAGCTTTGACCCGTCGAGTCCTGTAATGTTCCTAAGCTCGTTGAACGAGCGGTGGCCGTAGCTTATCGCCTCGAGAATCGTGTTGTATGTGCTGAGGTCTCGGAGCTCGTATCGGAGCAGGTATTCCGCTTCATCGTAGAGGAAGCCCCTCCCGAAGAACTCCTCCCGCGCGTTCTCCTCGGGCGAGAGTGACGGGTCGAGGCGGAGCAGGTACTCTGGAATCCCATCAACCATGCCGTAGACCTTGACGAGGTCTTCAAGGCAGTAGTTCGGAAAGAACTCGCCGATGTGGCGGAACTTCAGCGGTTCAACCTTAAGCGAGAGGGTTCTTCTCCCGTAGATTGGACTGCCGTAGGAAACGAGCCTCTCCATCATCGAGACGCTCGAACCGCAGAGGACTACACTCCCCCTCCCCCTGAAGTCCAGATGCTCCTGAAGGACGCCGAGGATTCTGGGGTGGTTTTTGGCCAGAACCTGAAACTCGTCGAAGATAACCACAACGTCCTCTGGCAGTCTCTCAAAGAACTCCTCAAACGAGCGTACTGGATGCCTTAACAGCGAATCATCGCCCGTGAGCGAGAAGAGCTTCGCGTTGAGGGTTTTCAGGGTCTCGTTCACTTCCTCCTCCTTGCAGAGGTGGTAGAGCGTTCTAAACCCTTTGGAAGCCTCTATGAGGAGCCTTGTCTTCCCGACCCTTCGCCTGCCGTAGACCAAGATTAGCGCACCTCGCGTGAATGCCTTCCTCAGTGTCTTCAGCTCCTCTTCCCTATCAACGAACTTTTGTGTAATCATGATTATGTAATCGTGATTATGTTATTTAAGGGTTTCGACGTCAAGGTCTCCCAGGTTCAGACGAGGTGGCCTTTCTCTTCAAGTTTTCAAAACTCCCCTCGCTTCCCGCTGTTAAGGGCGAGCAAATAAATTTCCTCCTTCTTGTGTCACCGGCAATCGATTTTGGTGAACTTAAGGGGAAGCTTCCCTGCCACGCAAAAACTCGCGGACGAGACGGCTTTTCCCGAGTCCTCTCCTCTCAATGAAGAGGACGAGGGAGAATCCATCCAACCATAAAGCCCTTCGAGTGTTTTGAGCTCCTTTTTCTGCCCACAAATTTTCGAATCTCCCTCATAATATAATCGCAGGTCAAAACTTGATAAAAAGGCTCGTTGAGATGCTGTTTATGAAAACACTTCTATTTACGGTTAACGTTTTTATTTGCGCAAAATGTTTAAATACCAGCTTCTGTCCATTTCTTTGGTGGTGTTCGTGAAGAAGGCCGTGCTTATAATGATCCTCACCCTTCTGCTGTCCGTCGTGGCGGCTGGCTGTATAAACGGCTCGAATGAAAAAGAAGAGACGCTGATAATCTTCCACGCGGGCTCGCTGAGCGTTCCGTTCAAACAGCTGGAAGATGAGTTTGCGAAGTACGCCGAGGAGAACCTCGGAGTTAAGGTTAAGTTCCAGGACGAGGCGAGCGGGAGCGTCAAGGCCGTTAGAAAGGTTACCGACCTCGGGAAGAAGGCCGATATAGTTGCCGTCGCAGACTACACCCTCATCCCTCAGCTTATGGTGCCGAACTACACGGACTTCTACGTCCTCTTCGCGACCAACGAGATAGTCATAGCCTTCACCGAGAAGAGCAGGTACGCGGACGAGATTAACCCCGACAACTGGTACGAAATCCTCGCGAGGCCAGGCGTCACTTTCGGCTTCTCCGACCCCAACCAGGACCCCTGTGGCTACCGCTCGCTCATGGTCATGAAGCTCGCGGATTACTACTACGGCAAGCCCATCTTCGAGGCCCTCGTCGAGAAGAACACCAACATCCACTACAACGGCTCCCTAATCGTTGCCCCGAAGGAAATCCAGGTGAAGAACGACAAGGTCGTCATAAGGCCGAAGGAGACCGATTTGACGGGCCTCGTCGAGAGCGGAAGCCTCGACTACTTCTTCATCTACAAGAGCGTTGCGGAGCAGCACGGCCTGAAGTACATCGAGCTTCCCGAGGAGATAAACCTCAAGGACTTCAAGATGGCCGACTACTACGGAAAGGTGAGCATCCACATCGGCTCAACGGGCAAGGTAATCAAGGCCAAGCCCATCGTCTACGGCGTCACCGTCCCGAAGAACGCCCCCCACAGGGAGCTCGCAATGGAGTTCCTTAAGTTCCTCCTGAGCGAGAAGGGCAGGGACGTCTTCAAGGCCAACCACCAGGACTTCATCTGGCCGCCGATAGCGTTCGGCAACGTCCCCGAGGAGATAAAGGACGAGGTGAAGGTCGAGGGGTGAACTTTTTATTCCCCTCTCCCAATTCAGGGGGAGAGCGATGAGGCGCGACTACACCCTCTACTTTTTCGCATCGCTGGGGAGCTTTCTCATCGCCTACATAGCCCTGCCTTTAGTGGTTATCTTCGCCAAACAGCTCTCGGACCTGGGGATGCTCGTTAGGACGCTCCACGACCCCTACGTAACCGAGGCCCTCAGAAATTCCCTCCTGACGGCGACCGCGACGGCATTAATCGCGCTCCTCTTCGGCGTCCCCCTCGGCTACGTTCTGGCGAGAAAGGACTTCCTTGGAAAGAGCCTCGTTCAGGCTCTCATTGACGTCCCCATAGTAATCCCCCACTCGGTCGTGGGCATAATGCTCCTCGTCACCTTTTCGAGCGCGATACTCGACAGCTACACTGGCATAATCGCGGCGATGCTCTTCGTTTCAGCACCATTCACGATAAACGCCTCGCGCGATGGCTTTTTGGCGGTTGATGAGAAACTCGAGGCAGTCGCGAGAACCCTCGGCGCTTCCCGCCTAAGAGTCTTCTTCTCGGTCTCCCTGCCGATAGCCCTTCCAAGCGTGGCGAGTGGGGCGATAATGACGTGGGCGAGGGCAATAAGTGAGGTTGGAGCCATACTCATCGTCGCCTACTACCCCAAGACGGCGCAGGTGTTAATCCTGGAATACTTCAACAACTACGGGCTGAGGGCCTCGAGGCCGATAGCCGTCCTCATGGTGACCATAAGCCTCACGATATTCGTCCTGCTCCGCTGGATTGTCGGGAGGAAGGCCAATGCTCAGGGCTGAGGGAATCTCCAAGGACTGGAAGGAGTTCCACCTCAGGGAGGTAACCTTTGAGGTCAAAGAGGGAGAGCACTTCATAATCCTTGGCCCGAGCGGTGCTGGAAAGACCGTCCTCCTCGAGATAATCGCTGGAATAATAGAGCCCGACGCGGGCAGGGTTTATCTCGGCGGGAGGGACGTTACAGAACTGCCCCCGGAGAAGCGCGGTTTGGCTTACGTCCCTCAGAACTACGCCCTCTTCCCGAACATGAGCGTCTACGACAACATAGCCTTCGGCCTTAAAGTCAGGAAAGTTCCAAAGCCCGAAATAGAGCGCAAAGTGCGGGAAATCTCCGAGGTCCTCAGGATAGAACACCTCCTCAACAGGAAGCCGAGGACGCTGAGCGGTGGGGAGCAACAGAGGGTTGCACTCGCGAGGGCGCTCGTCGTCGAGCCACCCTTAATCCTCCTCGACGAGCCCTTCGCGAACCTCGACGTCCAGACGAGGGCGAAGCTGTTAACCGAGATGAAGCGCTGGAAGCGAGAGCTGGGCTTTACAGCTCTGCACGTAACGCATTCCTTTGAGGAAGCAATAAGCCTCGGTGACCGCGTTGGAGTGATGCTCGATGGAAAGCTCGTTCAGGTGGGTAAGGTCAGGGACGTCTTCTCAAGGCCGGTGAGTGAGGAGGTGGCGAGATTCCTCGGCTTCGAGAACATAATAGAGGGAATCGCGGAGGGAAGGAGGCTGAAGGTAAACGGTATTGAGATTGAACTTCCCGTCGAAGCTAATGGGAAGGTCAGGGTCGGCTTAAGACCAGAGGACATAATAATCTCGACCGAGCCGATAAAGAGCTCCGCCAGAAACGAGTTTAAAGCCCTCGTTGAGTCAATCGAGGAGCTCGGCCCACTCGTGAGGGTTCACCTCTCCCTCGGCGATATAACCCTTACGGCCTTCATAACCCGCTCATCGATGCTCGAACTCGGGGTGGAGAAGGGAAAAGAAGTCTACGTCAGCTTCAAGGCGAGCGCGCTTCACGTTTTTTGAAGAAGTTACAACTCCCGGTAGTTTTCCAAATTTTGCTTTCTCACCCTCGGAGTTTGCGAAATCTGGATAGAAAATGCTTATATATTTGGTGTGCATATAACATAACGATGAAGATGAGGGTGATAGTCGAGCGGGACGTCGATAGAACTGTCAAAGAAATCCTGCCCTGGGCCACATCAGACTACCTCGAAAAGGCTATGGAGGAGAAGAAGCGGGAGATGGATGAGGTCCTGGAGATCCTTGACTCCCTGAGCCTATCCGAGGTTCCGGAGGAAATCAGGGACATCGTGAAGAGGCCCCGCTGGGAGACCCTGCTCGCGGACTGAATCAGTACAGGATAACCTCAACCTCTTCCCCCTCTAGGTATCCTTCACTGTTCTCCGGAATCACCACGTATCCGTTGCTCTGCACCAGCGAGCTTATGAGCCCGCTACCCCGCTTTTTAATTGGTTTTGCCCTCCCGTTCTCGTACCAGACCTTCACGAACTCGTATCTTCCGAGCTGGCTGGACACCCTATCGGTGAGCGTTGCCCTGAGGCGAATTTCATAGTTCCTGGCACCGACGAGCTTCGCTAGGGCGTGCTTGACATACAGGTGAAACTGGGCAAAAACTGCAGCGGGATAGCCGCTCATTATGAAGGCCCTCTCCCCGTAGCCTATTGGCCGGCCCGGCTTTATCGTCGTGCCGTGGAAGAGCAAACTGACGAAGCGGTGGGCAAAGTCCCTGTCGCCGAAGGCCGAACCACCCGTAACGAGAACCAGGTCGCTCTCTCTCTTTGCACGATCCACGACTTCTTTTATCAAGTCCTCGTCATCGGGAAGAATTCCATAGAAGACCGGCTCACCAAAGTAGCGCTTAACGAGACCCCTAAGCATGATCGAGTTGCTCTCAAGGATTTTACCGGCTTTTAGAGCTTCCTCGTCAAACTCCTCTATCAGCTCGTCTCCTGTGATTATTATACCCACGCGGGGTTTTCTTTTGACCTTAACTTTCTTGAAGCCAACGCTCTTCAGCAGGGCCAAATCCTGAGGTCTTAGCACCTGACCCTTCTTGAGGATCACCTCCCCGCTCTTCACGTCCTCGCCGGCAAAGGCCACGTTCTGCCCCGGAGCGACCGGGCGGAGCACCTTTATCAAATCCCCCTCCCTCTCAGCCATTTCCTGCATTAGAACCGCGTTCGCGCCTTCTGGAAGCTTCGCCCCTGTCATGAGCTTCACTGCCGTTCCCGGTTCAACCGTTGCATCGCTGACCCCACCCGCGGTTATTTCGTCGATGACTCTCAGCTCGACCGGGCTGTACTCCCTCGCCTGGAAGGTGTCCTCTGCCCTTAACGCGTACCCATCCACCGCCGAACGATCAAAGGGAGGGCTGTCTATGGGAGAAACAACGTCCTCCGCGAGGACCCTGCCAAGGGCCTCATCCAGAGGAACTTCTTCCACCTCTGATATTTCGTCCAGATCGTTGAGCAAGAGCTCTAAAGCCTCTCTGTACGGGGTGAGTCTTTTGAACTCCTTCATACACTCACTCCCTCCCGTGCTTGAGAACGTGGCCTGCCTCCTTCAGAATGATTCCAATCCCAGTTTTGGCCGCACCGAGGCTACCCGGCAGGCAGAAAACTGCCATGGCCCTTCCGGAGCTCCGGATTACTCCAGCGGTTGCCCTCGTCATCACCGCAGCCGTTCCTATCTCCTCGTAACTCATCAGCCGGAAGATCTCACCGAAACCCGTGAGCTCCTTATCGAAGAGGGGTCTGACGCTTTCGATGGTGATGTCCCTGCTAGTTATTCCCGTTCCCCCAGAGGTAACGACAACATCCGCCCCTGCCTCAAAGGCCTCAACAATGGCGCCGATTATCGCAATCTTCTCGTCCGGAACGATCCGGTAGAGAACACACTCATGGCCGTTCTTCTGAAGTTCATCGACGAGGAACTTCCCGCTTTTGTCTTCTTTTTCTCCCCTGCTCGCGGTGTCGCTGACTGTTATGACCGCGAACTTAAACTTCTTTGGTGCACTCCTCCGGTGCTCTTCAACGCCCATGATACCACCGCATGATGTGGGTGTCAATGGTTAATAACGTTTACCTTGTTAAAGAGCACCGTTTAACACGCGATGCGAGATTTTTTAACCCATTAAACGAAGATCGAACGGTGATGTCCATGTTCATGGCCGAGTTCAAGCTCAAGTTTGGAGACAGAAAGTGGTACGTCAGGAGAATCGTTGAGGCTTCCTCACTTGAGGAGGCTGAGGAGAAGGCCAGAAAATACGTCCAGCTCATGAACAGGGGAGAAGTGCTCTGGGAGCTGAGCTACGTGATAGAGGCTCAGAGACCCCTCATAATAGGCGACGAGGAGCTCAAAAAGCTGAGCTGAGCTCCCCGGCGAGGTTTTTCTCCATTATCCTTCTTACTTCTTCAAGACCGTTAGTTCTGCCGAGGGCGTACATAAGCTTGACGAGCGTCGCCTCCTTCGTCATGTCTCCAGCTGGAATAACACCGGCCTCGAGGGCCCTTCTTCCCACCTCGTAGCGCCTCAAGTCAACACCGCCGTAGAGGGCCTGCGTCGTCATGACAACGGGCTTTTCACGGGCGACCCTCGAGACGGCCTCGAGGAGGTTCCGCCCGCGGTAGGGGATTCCTCCGGCCCCGTAACCTTCGAGCACTATCCCGTGAACCTTTTCAGCAACCGCGAGAAAGACCTCCGGCGAAAGGCCTGGCGTCAGGCGAAGGTAGGCAACGTTCGGGTCTATCCTCGGGTCAAAGGACGGCTCTCCAGTAGGAAGCTCGGGCCTGTGCCGTATAACGACCTCCTCGCCCTTGATGTAGGCAATATCAGGATAGTTTATGCTCTGGAAGGCGTTGAGGCCGAGGGAGTGCACCTTTGAAACGCGCGTCCCGAGCATTATCTTGTCCATGAAGGCGACGTATATCCCGGAAAAGCCCTTCATCGCGAAGGTTAGAGCAGTTTTCAGGTTCCTCGGCGCGTCACTGTTTGGTTCCGTTATGGGGAGCATCGAGCCCGTCAGGACTATCGGAATCGGAACGTTCCTCAGCATGAAGCTCAGGGCCGAGGAGGTGTAAGCGAGCGTGTCCGTTCCGTGAGTTATGACGATTCCATCGTAGTCGTTCAGGCTCTCAAAAACAGCTTTTCCTATCGTTATCCAGTCCTCTGGCTGGATGAGCGTGCTGTCGATGTTTAGAACGTCCTTCGTGTCTATTTTAACTCCATCACCCCTTATTCCAGCGATTTCAAGGATTTCATCAACGCTCAGCGTGGCTTTGTAACCTCTCTCCGTCTTTGAGCTCGCTATCGTCCCCCCGGTGCCTATTATTAGAATCCTCACTCCTACCACCGTGTTAGGTGCGCTCGACACTTTTTAGTCTTTTTGACGAATTTTACCGGAAAAAACGTTAAAAAATTGTAGAAATGTCAACGATGATCCCTGATCAGGATCATCAAGACGAAAGCCAGAAGGTTCATGAAAGCCGCGTAGAGGAAGGAGTAAGTCAGGGAATAGCTCTGCCAGAGCCAGCCCGCTATCACCGACGCAGGAAAGACAAAGACCCCAAAGACGGTGTGGTATGCCCCTATCACCGTCCCCTTTTCAAAGTCCTTCGCCAGGTCGGCCATGTAGGCCCTTGGAACTGTGTCTTCGATAGCTATATAGATACCGTAGAGAACGAACGCAAGGATAAGCGTTCCGAGTCCCCGGGCGTAGGCGAACGCCAGCGATGCGAGTGCGGAGATAAGGAAGCCCGCTGTTATCAGCGTTTTCTTGCCCACCCTGTCCGAGTAAACTCCTATCGGGTAAGCCGCGAGGGCGTACATGAGGTTAAAGAGCGCGTAGAAGGCCATCTCTCCTTTAAGGGAATATCCCAGCTCCCCGGCCTTCCAGAGGGTAAAGGCGTAGCTGTACCTGCCGAGGGCACCGACCGCTATTACCAGGAGAAACAATCGGAGACTCCGGCTTTTCAGGGCTGAGACACCGGTTATCTTCTTCTTGACTTCCCTCCCGCGATCCTTGACGAGGAAGACGATGATCAGGAGGGACAGCAGGCCGGGAACAGCCGCGGATAGGAAGAGGTAGCGGTAGGCCCTCCCGATTTCAATCCCGCGCATCAGGTGGAGCAGTCCTATGCCGACCAGAGGCCCCGCAACTGCCCCGAGGGTGTCCATCATCCTGTGGAAGCCGAACGACTTCCCTGTCTTCCCCTTTTCGGAGGACTCCGCTATGAGGGCGTCCCTCGGGGCCGTCCTGATGCCCTTTCCAACGCGGTCGAGAACCCTTAGACTCAGGAAGTCCCACCAGTGCCTTGTAAACGCGAGGGCACCCTTAGCAAAGGTCGAGAGGGCGTAGCCAGCGAAGATGAAGGCCTTCCTCTTTTTAAACCGGTCGCTGAAGTAGCCAAAGGCCACCTTGAAGAGTGAACTGAGGCTCTCTATGGCACCCATCAGGGTCCCGCTCAGGAGCTCACCGGTTCCAAGGACGT
The DNA here is from genome assembly GCF_000022365.1 of Thermococcus gammatolerans EJ3. Lineage (NCBI taxonomy): Archaea > Methanobacteriati > Methanobacteriota > Thermococci > Thermococcales > Thermococcaceae > Thermococcus > Thermococcus gammatolerans. The sequence goes on from NC_012804.1 coordinate 1,354,257, forward strand.
CCGTGAGGTATTTCGGGATTACTGGGTTTATCATCTCGCTGCTCATGTCGTTGAGGAAGCTGACCAATCCGAGGACGAAGACGTTCCAGCTTATTCCGAAGACTTTCTTTTCGGTTTTTGATCCATCTTCGGTCATTTCAATCACCTAGGAGCTCCTTGCAAAGCTCTCTAATCTTGTTCCTGGCTTCCTCAAGAAGTTTTTCACCTTTGGGGGTCGTTGTGTACACCCGCACGCGTTTTCCGTTCCTAACTTCCGTTCTGCTTTTCAGAAGGCCCATCTCCTCCATTCTGTGGAGGAGGGGGTATATCGTTCCGGGACTGACGTTGTAGCCGTGTTTTCTGAGTTCGTCCATCATGAACTTCCCCGTCACTCCCTCCCTGCTTGCGTGGTGAAGCACGTGAATCCCCATGAAGCCCAAGAGCACGCGCCGAATCATATCGGACACCGATATCGGAATACGATATCTAAGCTTAAAAACCTGACCGTCAAAACCGGAAGTTCAGAAGGGGCTCGGAGGGTGTTCACTTCATCATTTCTCAGAATGCTTGCTATTCGTCATCGCCCCATCCCATTACCCCTCAGCCTTTAAAAACCATCCTCCCCGTAGGTTAAGGTGGGGATTGGAATGAAGGCCCCCGAGCTGGGAATAAAAATCGGCGTTCACGAGCACGGAAAGAGGAACTCGATAGCTGATTTGGGAGTTAAGGTCGGCCACACAACGCTCATCGAGGGCAGTGACGTAAGAACAGGCGTGACAGTTCTCCTTCCGCCGGTTAAGAACCCATACAGGGAGAGGCTCTTTGCTTCAACCTTCGTCATGAACGGCTTCTCCAAGCCGATAGGCTTCGTTCAAGTCAACGAGCTCGGCTACATCGAGACGCCGATAGCTTTAACCAACACGCTGAGCGTCTATACCGTCGCAAGCGCGATGATAAAGCACATGATTGAGCTGAACCCCGATTTGAAGAGCGTCTCCCCGGTCGTTATGGAGTGCAACGACTCCTACCTCAACAACATCAGGAAGATGGCGGTTAAGGAGGAGCACTACTTCGAGGCCGTCAAAAACGCCTCGCTGGACTTCGGGGAAGGTGCCGTTGGAGCGGGAACAGGAATGAGCGCCTTCGAGTTCAAGGGTGGGATAGGCTCCTCCTCAAGGGTCGTTGAAATAAGTGGCGAGGAATACACCGTTGCATCGCTCGTCCTTGTGAACTTCGGAAAACGGGAGGACTTAACGGTAGCTGGCGTTCCCATCGGCCTTGAGCTGAGGGACTATCCTGGAAGAGGGTCCTCCGCGAAGGGTAGCATCTCGATGGTTGTCACAACGGACGCACCACTAACCGCGAGGCAACTGAAGAGGCTCGCGAAGAGGGCAGTTGTGGGTCTCGCGAGGACGGGTGGCTACGCCTATCACGGAAGTGGCGACGTCGTCTTAGCTTTCTCGACCGCTCAAACAGTTCCACTCGACAAAGAACCACATCCGATAGGTTTCCTGCCCGACAACGCCCTCAGCAGGCTCTTCAAGGCAACCGCTGAGGCGACTGAAGAGGCTATAATCAACGCCCTCCTGCAGGCGAAAACCGTCGAGGGCAACGGCCACGTTAGGTACGCCCTGCCGGTCGAGAAACTGCTCGAGATAATGGAAAGGTACGGGAGGCTCGAGAAGGCCTAAACCCTTATCTCTTCGTACTTCTTCTTCATCAGGAGCGCATCCTCCTCGATGTTTGGACTCTCGCTTATGACGACGCCCTTAACGCGGAACTCCTTTAAAACCCTGAGCAGGTCTTCCCACTTCATGTCGCTCTCCTGGAGCGGAAGGTGCCTCTTCTCTCCCTTCTCCGTGTACTCGATGCCGCTCATGTGAATGTGCATGTTGTCCAAAGCCTCTCTGCCGAGGCGGTCTTCAATGAAGGCCAGCATCTCACGCCACTCCTCGGCGGAGTTGCACTTACCTCTGTTCCTCGCGTGCGCGTGGGCAAAGTCTATCGTCGGAAGAACCATTTCAAGCTCTTCACTCAGCTTCACTATCTCCTTCAAATCGCCGAATTGGGTCGGCTTCCCTGTCAGCTCGGGCCTTATCCAAACCTTTATCCCCCTGTCCATGAGCTCCCTCTCGATTTCCTTCAGCGCATCCCTAACCCGGGTGTAAACCTTCGCAGGGTCTTGCTTCATGTAATAGCCGGCGTGAAAGACGACGCTCCAGCCACCCGCCTGATGAAGCCTCTCAGCGCTTTGAATTATCCTCCTCTTGCTGGCTTCGACCTTTGCTTTCTCGTTCGCATTGAGGTTGATGTAGTAAGGAGCGTGCGCCGTGAGCAGGACGTCGTGCTTTTTGGCGACGTATTTGATTTTCTTTGCGAGTTCCGGCTTGAGGTTAACCCCCCTGACGAACTCCAGCTCCATCGCATCTAACCCGAGGTTCCTCACGTGGATGATGCCATCTATAGTTGAGCGCTTCGGCGTTGAGAGAGGTATTCCAGCCGTTCCGAAACGCAACCTGTCAACTTTGAACATCTCTCCCACCAGTTTGATTAGGGCACCCTAACTTATTAAGCTTGCTGTTCCCTCTCAAGCAAAGCCCTGAGAACTTCACTCTCCCGTTGTAGTTCCTCTTCCAGGAATTCCAACCTGTGGTGGAGTTTTTTAAGTTCGTCTTCAATCTCATGGGCCCGTCTTCTGAGGCTTTCAAGCTCCCTGAGTCTGCCGGATGACGAAGCCATTAGCTCAGCTTCCCTCTCCTTTATCCTCGAAAGCTCGGCCTTAACCATCTGAAGTTCCTCAATCTTTGCCGGAAAGTTCTTCAAAATCCAGTCGGCAGCTTTCCTGCTTTTCCCGTCAAGGTTTGAACGGACTTTTTTGACGAGCTTCAGGAATTCCTCCGGATGCTCAACGGCATAGGAGGAATCCCGCAGGAAAGGAGCCGCTTCCGGAAGACGCATCCTTTTTAGAGGCTTCTGGAGCTTCGAGGCCTTGGAGCGTACTTCGGTTTCAAGCGTTCTGACTTTAACCTCAAGCGACTCCTTTTGGCGTGAAATCAGCTCCATCTCATCCTCGTTAGCCGGGGCCATCTCAAGCTCGGAGATGCGCTCCCCGATCTTTTCAAGCTCTTCTTCCAGTTCCAGTATTTCCTTCCTCGTTTTTTCGATTTCCTCAAAGGTTCTACCTGGATCTACCTCCGGAAGTTTCAGCTTTGCCATCTCGGCAGAGTACTCGGTGTACAGCTCCCCCAGCTCCTTGAGAAGGCGGTTTATCTTGTAGACGTCCCTCTCGAAGATCGCCAGCAGGTACCTCCCATGACCAACGTGCAGCTTTGAGAGCTCCCCAAGCTTCCGTCCTAGGTCTTCCATAGAGGAAACGCTTTCGAGGATCCGCCGGAGGGTTGAGACATAGGTTTTCCTTTCCCGGAGGGCGATTTTCAGGAGGTGGGGATCAACGTTTACCGGCGGTTCTTTTTTGTCGAGTTCGTCCAGACCATCGAGGATCTCACGAATCAGGACACGAACCCTCCTTAGGTACTCCTCTCGGGCCCTTCCGATTTTCTCCTCACGCTCTGCTTTCAGAGACTCGTATCTCTTCAGAAGACCCTTCAACTCCACCGCTACCACCACTGCCCCAAGATATGAGGTACCTCCTTATGAAAGTTGAGATAATGACGCTAAAGATGACATCGACGAAAGCGCCAAGGATTTCCAGTATGGTGCCGAAAGAATGGAAGTTTATGACTCCCAGGGCATACCTGGTTGTCACGTCGATTATTATCCAGAATGTGGGCAGTATTAAAAGACCCGCTATGTTATACCAGATGTGGGTGTCTTTTCGCAGGTAAGCCTGAACAATGCGTCCGACGAGCACCACCGCGATACCTATTATGATCGTGGTGTTGATGGCGTGGATGTAGAAAATGAACTTTATCGGGCCCGGCTGTGGGACGTAGCCTAAGAGCTGTCTTGCATATGCATCGATGTTAACGTAGGCGTTTATCATGCCTGCGATTATGATTAGTAGACCGGAAACACCAAAGATGACCTGAATGAACTCGTTTGTAAGGGCCCTGAACACCTGGATGCGGAAGCCTTTGGTAAAGGCGTAGCCACCGATGAAGAGCAATATAATGCCAACCACTATGTTCGAGATGATACTCATGCTCTGGGGGTAACTTACGGAAATCAGCTTACCGACTCCGTACAGCAGGAATATCAGACCCGGGATTCCAAGAAAAACCCTCGAAGCCTCGGGATCACTCAGGATCTCTTTGATGTATCGGTAGATCACGTAATACGTGGTCTCAATGGTTTCATTCTGCTTGACAACCACTCTTTTGGAGGATACAATGGGCAAGCGGGAGGACAGTATCGGGAAGACCTGCTCGTCCTCGGCTCCGTCCGTAACGGGAATAACCCCATCCGCCGGAAACTTCTTCAGGACGATGTCCAACTGCCTTCCGAGCTCAATATCGCTCTTAACGCCCACATCGGGGTGACCGGTGATGAGGGCCACTTCCACGTCCTCAAACTCCCCGCTCTTCTTTAGTTCATCGTAGAGCTTAACCGCAGCATAAACAACGTTGGCATCGCTGTCCTCAGGGTCCGCCAGGCTGAGCTTCAAAGCGGCGTCAATGCACTTGCCCTTTCCGATCACAGGGCCCTTCACACCGGCCTTTATACCGAAGTCATCGTCCCTATCGATGGCCAGCACGAGAACTTTCATCACTACCCCCCACGAACTTTCTCCAGGACTGATTCGACCTTGTCCTCCATGCGAACGGGCTTATCGCGCCGATCATCGATCCGAATTGTCGTTGAAACTCTCTTGGCACCGAGCCTGAACATTAACTCATGCGCCTCTTCGATCACATCGAAGGCATCCCTAACCGTTTCAACCTCTATTATCGTTGACATCGGAGTCAATTGATACTTAATTCCCCTCTCCTCTAAAAGCTTTACTACCTCCGCCACGTATTTGCTCAAACTCGTTTCTCCGAGGGGGACGATTACAAACCCCACGATGACCACTTTCGGCACCTGCCTTAACTTCCTTCGACGCATTTTAAACCTTGCGCCAGGTTAAGTTAATAAATAACCTAAGGATAATTTAATCGGGGTGAGACCATGTACAGGATTAAGGACGAGTGGGGTGAGTTCCTCGTCAGGCTCGCGAGGAAAGCCATCGAGGAGTACGTGAGGAACGGAAGAGTAATCGAACCGCCAGAGGACACACCGCCAGAACTCTGGGAGAAGATGGGAGTCTTCGTAACGCTCAACCGCTATAGGGCTCCACCCCAGATGGCTCTCCGGGGGTGCATAGGCTTTCCCCTGCCGATTTACCCGCTGGTCGAGGCGACGATTAAAGCGGCCATACACGCGGCCGTTGAAGACCCGCGCTTCCCGCCGGTCAGACCCGAGGAGCTAGATGAGCTCACCGTCGAGGTCAGCGTTCTAACTCCTCCCGAACCCATCGAGGGCCCGCCCGAGGAGAGGCCGAGGAAGATAAAGGTCGGCAGGGACGGCCTGATAGTCGAGAAGGGCTTCTACTCAGGTTTACTGCTCCCGCAGGTGCCGGTGGAGTGGGGTTGGGACGAGGAGGAGTTCTTAGCTCAGACCTGCTGGAAGGCCGGCCTGCCGCCCGACTGCTGGCTCGATCCGGACACAAAGGTCTACCGCTTCACCGCGGAGATTTTCGAGGAAGAATATCCGCGGGGACCCGTTAGGAGGAAACCGCTGGTATAAAAATAATAAATTCAAGAGCCCATTTCAGATCCAACGACCCTACCGTACCTGAGCCTGTAAGTGACATCTGCAATGCGGATAAGCTCAGGATCATGAGTCGAGACAACGATTGTTTTCCCCTTTTCTCTCAGCTCCCTGAGGATCTCTACAACCCGCTCTGACGACTCTTCGTCCAGGTAGGCGGTGGGTTCATCCAGAATGACGACCGAGGGATCCTTCGCGAGGGCCATGACTATCGAGGCCCTCCGGAGCTCGCCGCCGCTGACCTCGGTGGGCTTCTTCGACAGCAGTTTCTCAATGCCAAGACGCTCCGCCAGATCAACCGCCAGATCCCTGTGGTCATCGTTCAACTTACCAGAGGAGTTGAGTACAAGCTCTATGTTCTCCCATAGCGTGAGCTGGGAAACGAAGACCGGCTGCTGGAAGGATATTCCAATTTCTCGCCTGAGGGCGAGCAGTTCCTTCTTGGGAAGCTCGTAGGGATTTTTCCCGTTATAACCCACCCTACCCTCAGTCGGTTTGAGAAGCGTCCCAACGGCCTTCAGCAGGGTCGTCTTTCCCGAACCACTCGGGCCGAACACGACCGTTATCTTTCCGGGGACAAAGGAACCGCTGAACTTATGGAGTGCCGTGGTTTGACTTTCTCCCGTTTTATACCTGACGGTGAGGCCTTCGCAGGTGATCTTCCACCCCTCTGCCAAAATCACACCCCCTTCAATTTCCCTACTATTAGGAGGAAGTAGCTGATGAGGCCCGCAAAGAGGCCCAGCAGTGGCACGAGGCCGAGCAACATCAGCTTTCCGCTTACGAAGCCCGTCAAGGCCAGGTAGTAGCCGTCCCGGATCATCGAGGCGGGAACAAATGCCAGCACGACAAGGGCTGGAGCTATGACGACTGCAAAGAGGGACAGCGGCTCTTCCCCGTTGACTCTCATGATCTCAGCCAGCTTGGACAGTCGGTCTCCATCTCTGAGCCCCACCACCAGCCCGGTGACTACCATAAGGAAGCCGGAGAGCAACAATGGAAGGAAGCTCCTCGGGTCTCCAAACTGGGACTCAACGTGGGTGGAGATCCCCTCCATGGACCACAGCTTGTCAAACGCTTCCGGATGCAAGGCGGCCGTTCTGTTCACTTCTTCCATCACTTCCCCAGTCGTTTTGGAGTCCCCGCTGAGCAGAATGAACGCAGGTTTGGGACTAAGGCCGTTTTTCGCCGCAACTTCACACGAGACGAGAAGACCGTCGATGCCTCCCGGAAGCAGGTCAACGGTCTCATAGGGGGCGGAGATCTCGTGGAGATTCCACTCATCGTCTACTACTGTAAAGGTGAGAGATTTACCCGAAATCCGAACAGCTCCGGCCTTTTTGATTTCATTGAGGTAATGGCTGGAAACCACGATCCCCTCGGGATTAGAGGACAGCTTGTGGTAGAGCAGCTGGGCAGTAGTGCTTGTCTTACCGGCCTTCTCTAAGAATTCCAGAAAGTCCTCGTCATAGCATAGGAGCCTGCCATGGGTTGAATACGTCATCCCACTACCTTGGACAACGGTGCCGGCCTCCCAGAGGGTGGAGTAGACCACGTCCTTTCCCGAGACTGCCTCAAGGGTCAGGTTGTAGACCTTGGGCAGGTCCCTTGAGTCTCCGAAGTTAACCACCCCCGTTGCGCCGCCGCTGTAGGCATCGAGTATCGAGGCAAGGGAAACCACCGGGGCCGAAAACAGCAACGACGTGTAGAGGAACAGCATCCCTACTGAGGCGATCCCAGGGAAGAGGAGCCTTGAAACGGCCCTGTGCCCGGGTTTTCCGATCCTTGTCACTAGGAAAACGAGCGAAAGGGCCCCGACTGATATCAAAACCCCGGGGAGATACCTGAAGGCCACCAGCGTGAGCAACAGCGAAGCGTCAGAGTTGCCGAGGGAGAGGAGATAACCCAAGATGCCCGATGCGTAGAACCTCAGCGTGAAGTTGTAATGGAGCAGAATTCCAAGTACGCCCAGAAGTACCAGAGAGAAAGCCACGATGGTGTACCTTCTTCCGAGCTCTCTTCCCGCCAAAAAGTTCCTCAGAACGTAAACGAGCAGGAGCATCGCCGCCGAGAGTAGGGAGGCCCTTTTGTCGAGGAGGAGAGCTGTCAGTGCAAGGGCAAAGAGAACGATTCCGGCGGTTATTAAGTCCAGGACGATTTTCCTGCCCCCGTTGGTCGAGATTAGATACCTCATCCTCTCCTCGTCTTCCCTTTCCCGGCCCATTATAACAAGCAACGCAGGCAGGGCCGGGAGAAAGAGGGCTATGTAGCTCCACAGGTAGTCCCAGAGGCTCCTTCCGGTGGAGGATTCCACCGCAAAAACCCAGCGGGGCGTTACAACCCTCATAACGACGGAGAGGTTGTACCTGGCTGCTTCCTGGGAGAGGGCCTGGTAGATCTGTTCTATGCTCTGGCTTCCATCGGTTGCAACAATTATCCCCTGACCCCCCACGGAGAGCTCTCCGAGGTCGTCTCCAACGCCGTAGGGCTCGAGAAGTTTTCTCGCGAACTCTGGAGAGGCTATACAGGCTCTATCACCGTACTTCTCCCAGCTCTTTAGAATCGCCCTGAGAACTCTGCTCTTCTCGTCGTTTCCCGGGAGAACCTTAACGGTGTTAACCCTGATGGTAGCAACGTCATCATAGCCCTGTGACTCATCAATGAAGTGAGTATAGCGATATGTTATTTTGACCCCTTCCATTTTTATCCTTGGCAGTTTCATCCGAAACGTAGCAGTCATCCCCTTCGTATCCACCTAAAAGGGGCACCAAAATTATCCAATAATCGGATTTTTCATCCGAGATGTACAGTGGGAGGTAAACGTCCGTGGCCCTTATTCCAGCATTGGCAAACATTCTCCGGATTTCGTTTACGGAGAGTCCCCCATAACCTTTCACCGAACGGGGAGGTTCGGCCCCGGCAGGAAGTTCTCCATCACTCAGATAAATAACATGGGTGTCATCGTAATCCTCCTGCACGAAGTGGAACGAAAAATAGCTCCCCGAAAACTCCCCAAGCTTCATTTCCGTCGCCTGATTTATAAGGGCGCTTACCGTCGCTGGCATTATCGCGACGAGAAAAACGAGGAGAAGGAAGGAAAGAAAGACTTTGGAGTAGTGCTTTATCATTGGTCTGATCTTCATTCCGGCACCTCCAAACGGATGTTGATTTCACTTGGACGTCCAGTAGCCCAATGATCGTCGAGCCTGTCAAGCCGCGGTAGGGTTCATCATTTAAAAGACTTCTATAAATTGTGTGATGCTTAATACATCCCCGGAAAACAATAAGCACAAACAAGAAAAAGTAGTACATCATGCGGGGCTATTGCCTGCCCATCTTCGCTATGAAGAAGCTGTTGCAGTCGTGCCTGTGCGTCCACGCGCGGAAGACTCTATCGCCGATTTCGAGGAAGCCCCTATCACCCCAGCTGAAATCGTAGGGGAGAAGCTCCAATCCAACCTTCTCGACGGCGAAGAGGACGTTCTCCTCGTCTTCATCGATCCTTATCGAGCACGTCGAGTAAGTCATCACCCCGCCATCGCGGAGGTTCTCGTACGCGTTGCGGAGCATGTTCCTCTGGACGCTTATTATGCGCTTAATTTTCCTCTCGTCGAAGCGCCACTTGACCTCTGGGAACTGTCTGTAGGTTCCGGAGCTTGAGCACGGCGCGTCGAGGATTATCCTATCGAACTTGGCCTTATCCCTGAAGCTCTGGCCGTCCGCGTGGACGAGCTTGACGTTTTTGATGCCCAGAATCTTCATCTTCTCCTTCATGCGCATGAGCCTGTCGTAGGAGTAGTCCACCGCGACTATTTCGCCTTTGTTCTCCATCAATGAGGCGGCATGGAAGGTTTTTGAACCAGGGGCAGCGGCCAAATCAAGGACCCTCTCGCCCGGCTCTGGATTGAGAACGTGGGCGACGTAGGCAGAGGCCAAATCTTGAATGACAAACTTCCCCTCTTTGTACCAGTCGAGCCTCGTTACCGGCGTCTTATAGTCAAGAACCTTCAAAACGTCCGGAACAGGAGTTAAAGCCGTCCTCACGCCGTTCTCCTCAAGGTAATCCCTCAGCGAGTCCATGTCGGTCTTGAGGGTGTTCGCGCGGACGTAGTACCTCTGCGGCCTGTTGTTGCTGAGAAGAAGCCTTACAGCTTCGTCGTAGCCTAAAAGCTCTATCACGTATTCGACGTACCAGCGCGGGTGGGAGAAGCGGACGGAGAGCCATTCTATCCTGTCCCTCTCCTTGAGCCGTTTTAAAGCCCTCTCGACGTCGAACTTCTCTATCGAGTGCATCAGCGCGTTGACGAACTTCGCCCTCGAGAAATCAAAGCGCTCCTTAACGACCCTGATTATAGAGTCGGTAGCTATGGCGGGCGGAACCTTCCGAAAGTGGATTTCAAACGTCCCGATGCGGAGGAGATTAGCCAAATAGGGGTCAAGGTCTTCCACCTTCGAACCCTTCAGCACGGAGTTGATGATGAAGTCTATCTTGGCCCTCCACTTCTCAATCTCAAAGACATAGGCGTGAGCCAATCCACGAGCTTTCTCCCTGTCCTTTCCAGCAACCTTCCGGAAGACCCGCTCAAGGGCGTGCTTCGATGAAAGCTCGCGCTCCTCAACCAAGCTCAAAGCGTCCGCAACGACTTCCTGAAAGCTCACCTTGTAAAACAGCTCCATGCTCGGCCCTCCGAGGGATACCTTAAAAACCTGGCGGTGAGGTTTATTAGTTCCCAGTTCGATAAACCCTTAGGTGTGAGTCATGATTCTCGATACCGACTACATCACCGAGAACGGGAAGCCCGTGATAAGGGTCTTCAAGAAGGAGAACGGCGAGTTTAAAATCGAGTACGACAGAACCTTCGAGCCATACTTCTACGCCCTCCTGAAGGATGATTCGGCAATAGAAGACGTGAAGAAAGTAACCGCCAAAAGGCACGGGGCGGTCGTCAAGGTGAAGCGCGCCGAGAAGGTGCAGAGGAAGTTCCTCGGCAGGCCGATAGAGGTCTGGAAGCTCTACTTCACCCATCCTCAGGACGTCCCGGCGATTCGAGACAAGATACGCGCCCATCCAGCAGTTGTGGACATCTACGAGTACGACATACCCTTCGCCAAGCGCTACCTCATCGACAAGGGCCTGATTCCGATGGAGGGGGACGAAGAGCTCAGGATGCTCGCCTTTGACATCGAGACTCTCTACCATGAAGGCGAGGAGTTCGGAACCGGGCCGATTCTCATGATAAGCTACGCCGACGAGAACGAGGCAAGGGTGATAACCTGGAAGAAGATTGACCTTCCGTACGTTGACGTCGTTTCGACCGAGAAGGAGATGATTAAGCGCTTCCTCCGCGTCGTCAAGGAGAAGGACCCCGACGTGCTCATCACCTACAACGGCGACAACTTCGACTTCGCCTACCTGAAAAAGCGCTGTGAGAAACTCGGGATAAAGTTCACGCTCGGGAGAGACGGAAGCGAGCCGAAGATCCAGCGCATGGGCGACCGCTTCGCCGTCGAGGTAAAGGGTAGGATACACTTCGATCTCTATCCAGTCATAAGGCGCACGATAAACCTCCCGACCTACACCCTTGAGGCCGTTTACGAGGCCGTCTTCGGGAAGCCAAAGGAGAAGGTTTACGCCGAGGAGATAACAGAGGCCTGGGAGAGCGGGGAGGGCCTTGAAAGGGTTGCCCGCTACTCGATGGAGGACGCGAAGGTGACCTACGAGCTGGGAAGGGAGTTCTTTCCGATGGAGGCCCAGCTTTCAAGGCTCATAGGCCAGAGCCTCTGGGACGTCTCCCGCTCAAGCACCGGCAACCTCGTGGAGTGGTTCCTCCTGCGGAAGGCCTACGAGAGAAACGAGCTCGCCCCAAACAAGCCCGACGAGAGGGAACTTGCGAGACGGCGCGAGAGCTATGCGGGTGGGTACGTTAAGGAACCAGAGCGTGGATTATGGGACAATATTGTGTATTTAGACTTTCGTAGTCTCTACCCCTCAATTATCATAACCCACAACGTATCGCCGGATACCCTCAACCGCGAGGGCTGTAAAGAGTACGACGTCGCCCCGGAGGTGGGGCATAAATTCTGCAAGGACTTTCCGGGGTTCATACCAAGCCTCCTGGGAGATTTGCTTGAGGAGAGACAGAAGATAAAGAGGAAGATGAAGGCTACGATTGACCCGCTTGAGAAGAAGCTCCTCGATTACAGGCAACGGGCCATCAAAATCCTCGCCAACAGCTTCTACGGCTACTACGGCTACGCCAAGGCCCGGTGGTACTGCAAGGAGTGCGCCGAGAGCGTTACGGCATGGGGAAGGGAGTACATAGAAACCACCATTCGCGAGATAGAGGAGAAGTTCGGCTTTAAAGTGCTCTACGCGGACACAGATGGATTTTTTGCAACAATCCCAGGAGCTGACGCCGAGACCGTGAAGAAGAAGGCCAAGGAGTTCCTCAAGTACATCAACGCGAAACTGCCCGGCCTGCTCGAACTCGAATACGAGGGCTTCTACGTGAGGGGCTTCTTTGTCACGAAGAAGAAGTACGCAGTGATAGACGAGGAGGGCAAGATAACAACGCGCGGGCTGGAGATTGTGAGGCGCGACTGGAGCGAGATAGCGAAGGAGACGCAGGCGAGGGTTCTTGAGGCGATACTCAAGCACGGTGACGTCGAGGAGGCCGTCAGGATAGTCAAAGAGGTCACCGAAAAGCTGAGCAAGTACGAGGTTCCGCCCGAGAAGCTGGTAATCCACGAACAGATAACCCGCGATTTGAGGGACTATAAAGCTACTGGCCCGCACGTTGCCGTTGCGAAGAGGCTCGCCGCGAAGGGCGTCAAAATCCGTCCTGGAACGGTGATAAGCTACATCGTCCTAAAGGGCTCTGGCAGGATAGGTGACAGGGCGATTCCAGCCGATGAATTCGACCCGACGAAGCACCGCTACGATGCGGAATATTACATCGAGAACCAGGTTCTGCCGGCAGTGGAGAGGATTCTAAAAGCCTTCGGCTACCGGAAGGAGGATTTGAGGTACCAGAAGACGAAGCAGGTCGGTTTGGGCGCGTGGCTGAAGGTGAAAGGGAAGAAGTGAAGGCCAAGCTCCTTCGCTAGCCCTCCTTTTCTATCCTTTCCAGCACCTCCAGAATCCCCTCGACGCTCGGCACCTCGAAGCCCCTCTCGTGGATTCTCCTCACACCTTCGGCCTCTGGATTAATCCAGACCGCCCAGAGGCCTGCATTTAGGGCACCTTCAAAGTCCTCAGCATAGGTGTCGCCGATGTGTATGGCCTCCTCAGGCTTCACGTTGAAGGTCTCCAGGGGCTTTCTGAACATCTCTGGCAGGGGTTTGTAAGCGAGAACCTCGTCGGCGAAGAAGGTTCTATCGATGTAGTTCATGAGGCCGAAGCGCTCGAGCAGAAGCCTAGTGTACGAACCCGGCCAGAACATCACGTTGCCCGTGACGGTAACCTTCAAGCCCTTCCGCTTAACTCCCTCAAGGGCTCCTCTGGCTCCGGGGAGCACTATCTCTTCATCGACCTTGAGAACGGCCCTCGCAACCGCCCGCTTTACCAGCTCGACGTCTATTCCAAGAAGCTCAGCCAGCATCTCCTGGCTCTCCTCCAGGGCCCGCCTCGGGTTTCCCTCTCCCTTAGCGCGCATGGCCTTTATCCTCTCACGCGTCAGGAGTATTCCCTCGACAACATCGAGTATGCAGGCCCCCATGAGCTTGGTGAGCTCAACCGAGAAAGCATCGAGCATAACGTCCATGCTGAGAACGGTGTTCCAGACGTCGAATGAGACGAGCTTCATGTTCTCACCAAGGGAAGAACGAAACTCCGCTTTAAAAGATAAGCGATTAAGGTTCGACCGCCAGGTACTGGCCGTTTCGCTCGAAGGCCTCGAAGACCTTTCCCCCTTCTTTCGTCTTCAGCTCGACGAGAACCTTCTTCGGGATCTTTTCAACCTCGGCCTCAACCCGCTGGTAGCTGAGAACCTGGATGAACGCATCGCCGAGCCTCTCGAACTCAAAAATGAGGTTTCCGTCCTCCCATCTCGTACCGCGGAAGTTCACTCCGCCCATTCTAAAAGTCACCTCAAGAACTACCTTCATCATTGTTCCCCCGTTGTTTGTATATCTATCTCAGCATGGGAGTTTAAAAAGGTGTAGTTGGTCTCTATCCCCACCGAAATTTATTAAAAGCTATTTTGCTGGGATTACAATTGGAGAACATAAAGGTGACAAAAATGGCCGGAAGGAGAGTGTACGTTGCTGTGGCAACTCTCTTGATAGTGTTGATGTGTTCCACCGCTTTAGTCAGAGGGTACCTTTCTCCAGAGAACGTTGAGGTTCAGGTAGACACCAAAATTGAGTACTACCGAACTTTCCCCTTGATGAAGCCAACCCTGGAGTTCGAACTGCCGGGAAAGGGGCCGAAGAGCCTCAGCATCGGGGGAATCCTCCCGAACGGCTCTTTTGTTGATCTCGGCCTGTACTTCGGAAAAGGTACCCTTAGAATCCCCCGAAAGAAACTGCTGTGGTACTTCAGGGAATGGGCCGAGTACGGGAAGAGGAACGGTCTAAAGCCGGGGGAAGTTGTTCCCGGTTTGATACTGCTGGGGACGGTGGTGGAAGGCAATCAAAGCTATTCGATAGCTTCCTCTCTCGTGCTCGATCCAGAGAAGGTTCTTGGGGGTATACCGTAAAGGTAGCCCTCCGCGGAGAGTTAGTTCCGATGGGGAAAACTCCACAGTTATCTAAAGATTCCACGAATAAAGGGTTGGAAAGTGTTGAAACTGAAATTCCCACCACCATACCCGACTGGTCAAACAGTTCTATCAATTCTCATGGGTGCAGCGTTACCGAGCAGGACCCCGTCTTGAGGGAGTACTGGAAGCTTGGGGAAGTCCTGGACAGCGGAAGCTCATTCGTGCCGCTCGGGAACGTCTACCTTCACGGCGACACTTCAAAGATCAACAACGTTGTAATTAAGGAAAAGTTCCAGAGCACCGAAGACGTTGGGATAAGGTTCTCGGGAGTCCTAGCGTACCAGACAAAGAGCCTGGATATTCACTCGCAGCTTGTAGACACGGTGCTCGAACTTAGGGGTAACCGCATCTGGCTCAATTACCAGAAGGACTTCTGGAGGAACGCTGAAATAAGGGGCGCAACTCTTCTCGGAATGGGTGTGAGAGGAAGATACGTCATCGCCAGGTACTGGAAGTTCGTCGGGAAGGGCTGTCCCTGGGACTGGAATACAAGCGAGTCCGCGTACTTCATAGCGTTCGTCCCCGAAATAAAAAACGGGGAAATGGTCGGAGAGTATCGGGTGGAATACAATACCCCCGAGGCCAATGATCCAGTTGAAACCCCGGGAGTGCTGTCAAGGACCATGTACTACGTCCAGAGGTACTACAGAGGCGAGGAGAGCTGGATGAGCGGGGCGAAGGTAATCGATAGCATAAAAGTTCTCAGCTATGAAAGCGAGAGCCCCCTCTTCAGCCGTGGGATACCGCTCCTTCCGTTGCTGGGTGAAAGCGTGCCCTCATCGTTGGCGCAGCCTCTGATGTCGGCCACAGTGGGGATAACCTCCAACAAACAGGAGTTCTCAACTGTGGCAGTGGCGATCTCTCCTGCCTCCAAGGACGTTGAATACAGGGTTACACGTTACGAAAGTCCCGCAGTTTTCTGGTATAAGGGACAGTACTACCGGATATCGACGATGTTCCTCGACGTCTATGTCCCAGAAGAGAAAGGAGGAGCGCCCGGATGCCTTAAGCCGGGTTCAGAGTTAGTATGTCCCACAAAAGAAAATGGATGAGTGGCCGTTCATTTGCTCATTCTTTTTTCTTCAGCTTAACGACCTGCTTCGCGAACTCCTCGAGAACCTCTTTCCTCATGCCCTCGAAGAACTTAATTGACCCCGCGTAGCTGTGGCCACCGCCTTCGATTCCTGCCGCGGGCAGTTTCTCCTGGAGCTTTGGAATTATGGCGTTGAGGTCGAAGTTATAAGCCGCCATTCCGTCGCTCGCTCTAACCACGGCGAAGTCCGGCCCGTAGGCGAGCGTTAGGATTGGAGAATCCTCGCCGTACTTCTCCTTGAAGTGGTCGTGGATTAAACCGCTCAGCTTGCCCGGTGAAGGATAGCTGAACTTCGGCGCGAAGAGCTCGACGTCGATGGTGTTGAACCTTATGCCGTTTGGCAGGACGACGCTCTTGACGTGGGGCAGGGAGGCCCTTAAAGCTTTCTCCTGCTTCTCCTTGACCTCTGGATAAATCGCGTTTATCAGCTCGCGGTGCCTCTGCAGGTTGCCGGTGAGGAGGAGAATCTCGTCTATTATCCCGTGCCCGTCCATGAACTTCCAGTAGAATGCCTCGTGGTCTATGACCTCGGCAATCTTCTTCAGGTCTTCTTCGGTGAGGCCCTTAGCCTTCTTGGCAATCTCGAGGTACTGGTAGAACTCTGGAGCCTTGCTCCTGTCGCCGGTTCCAGCTATCGCCGGCAGGTGCTTTATCTTGTCCTCGACATCGGGGTTGACGAAGCGGGCCACTTCAGTTGCCAGCATTCCGGCGGTGAGCTCGTAGTAACCGCGCTTGACGTGGTGAGGATTGACGTGAACATCGACGTACTCATCGACCTTAGCTTTGTCCTCGCTCACCCATTCGCGCGGGTCGTGGTGGTCTATGACCACTATTGGAACCCCGTAGGCCTTTATCCTCTTGTAGGCCGGAATGTCCTCGCTCGTTCCGCCGTTGTCAACTATGACGACGAGGGGGAGCGGGTCGCCGAACTTCTCGTGGTCCTCGACCATGAAGATTATATCCTTGAGAACGTCCTCCAGCTCGTAGAACGGTGCCCTGCTCGGTCTGCGCTTGAAGAGCTTCCACCTCGCCTGCGGGTCTGGGGATATCTTTTCAATCAGCGGGACTATCGCGTATTCAAGGGCAAGGCCTGAGGTGTATCCGTCGGTATCCGAATGGTGCCTCAGGAGAATCGGCCTGCCCTCGAAGATGGCCCTGCGTATCATGAAGGCGGCCTTCATAATCTTAGGCTTGAGCTTCTCTAAGACCTCGCTCTGGACGAGGAAGCCAACGTCCTTCGGCTGGGCGCGCTTGTCGAGCTCGGCCTCTATCTGCTGCTTCACCCTCGCCGCGTCCGGCCCCCAGAGCCTTGCCATGTCGCTGACTTCTATCTGGATTTCACCGGAGTGGAAGGCTATCTTGCCTATGACCTCCACGATGTCGCCGACGTTTATGTTCGGGTAGGCCCTCACTCCCGGCGCCTCAAAGGCGGCCGCCCAGGTTATTCCCGTTCCGTCGGTTATCGTGAAGACCGTAGGCCCGCCGGTTACCTGTATCTGGGTGACCCTTCCCTGTATCCTCACGGTCTTACCTGCCATGTCCTTGCTGAGCTCGGCTATCGGCGTTACGGGCAGTTCCTTTCTCACAGTCACCGTCTTGTAGTTTTTGAGCGCCGACTCGATTAGGTCTATCTCCCTCTTGTCGGGCCTGACGTCGAGAACCTGAACGAGTATCTCCTCCCCCGGTTTGTACTCCCTTCCGCCCAAGAGATCCTTCCTCTTGATCAGGCCAACGACGTGCGGATTAAGCTTGACAAAGACGCCAAAGCGCTCCACCCTGTCGATCGTTCCCTTGTAAACGTTTCCGATCTCAACGTCCTCGTAGTCGCAGGTCTTGTCGAGGATGTAGACGACCTTGTACTTCCTCAGGCAATCAGGACATACCCACGTCGTCTCCATACCCGGTTCCCAGGGCCCTCTTATCTTGCCGCAGATGTCGCAGGCGAGTACCTTGCCCGTTCCCCCGCATGTTGGACAGGTGTCGTAAACCGGCACGGTTCCCTTACCGTGACACTCGGGACACGGAATCTCGTCAACTTCGTCTTCAACGCCAAAGTAATCGAGATTTCTGTAACCTTTGAGCTTGTCCCCGATTTTAAAGTCAGCCGGAACGTAGCCCCAGCCCTCACAAACGGGGCACTCCTTCTCGCCGACCTTAACCTTTCCCGTTCCGTGACACTCGGGACACTCCTTGACTACCATCGCTCCCACCACCGGTAGAATCTGACATGGTCTTATAGTCTTTTCCCAAACGGTTTTATAGTGTCGGGAAGAGTGAAAACCGCGATGATGAGTGAATCCAATGCTGATGGGATGATGAGCCCCGAACCTGAGCGCGAGGTGGTTGAACTGGAAAAACTCCGGAAGAGTGTTGAAGAGCTCACGAAGCATATTGAGAACCTTGAAGAGCAGAAAAAGCCCGACTCCCTCGGCTGGGACGATATAGCGCAGGAGATAGTCGGGGCGATAACCTTCGCCCTACCCTTCATCTTCACGGAGGAACTCTGGGACATAGCCAAGGACATTT
Source organism: Thermococcus gammatolerans EJ3 (assembly GCF_000022365.1). Lineage (NCBI taxonomy): Archaea > Methanobacteriati > Methanobacteriota > Thermococci > Thermococcales > Thermococcaceae > Thermococcus > Thermococcus gammatolerans. The sequence goes on from NC_012804.1 coordinate 1,372,386, forward strand.
CGGTTGGGCGCTCTATAGCGATACTCATTATGACACTCGGCGTTGCGTATCTCTTCATAGCCAAATCGCGGATAGGAAACCTGAAGAGGGAGGAGCTCTTTCACGTGCCCAAGAGGCTCCTGACCGTCACCCTGATAGCCTACCTGACGTCGGCCGTTCTGATATACCTCTACGGGATAAACAACCTCGCCGACTTCACGGCCATTCAGTACATCAACGCGACCATACTCGTGAGCACCTTCGCGGTCATCGGCGCGATAACGGTTGATATGGTGAGGTGAATGAAACTTGTAACCGGAAAGCACTGGGAGGCCTTCGCCGACGAAAACTCGCTCCTCTTCCCCGAGTACAGGAAGAACCGTGACGAGCTGATTGGCTTCGTGGGCTCACTGAAGGGAGACGAGACCATCGTGACTGCCAGTTTAGAGCTGATAGACCTTATCACAAACCGCTTCAGGAAGGGCGAGGAGAACGTTCTAATTTACTCGGACACGGGCAAGATCTTAACCCTGAAGGAAGTCTACGAGCTTAGGAAGTACCTCGACTTTGACGTGAGAGGGGGTTTCTCGGGAGAAAGGGCTAAAGTGAGCATACTCTTCGTCGAGGGGAAGACCGACGCCAAGTTCTTCAAGGCCGTTTTCAAGAAGCTCTTCGAGTTCAGGGAGAGCCGAAATGCTCCACACCAGTTCCGCTTCATAGAGCGCGTCTTTGAGCGCGACAACTTCGACCTTCTGAAGAGGGAATCGGACGGAGTTTACCTCGCCGTTATCCCGAGCGAGGGCAACTCGGGGGTAGTTAGAAACCTCGGAAACTTCCTCAGAGCTATGAAAGTCTTTGACTTCAGCGTTGACAGGGTTGGCGTTGCAATTGACATAGACGAGAGCAGGGAAAGCGCCCTCGCTTCGATAGCTGGGAAGCTCTCGGGCTTTGAGCAGGGAACGACCGCTATGGGCTACCTCGTTGGAAACACCGAGGTAATTCCGCTCGTTATTGGACTGCCCTTCGAGGACGAGCTGATAGAGTGGAAGAAGCCGACGGTTGAAGATTTGATGCTCCACCTCATCGAGCGCGAGGGGCTACTTAATAAGGTACGGCCGGGCATTAAAGCGCTCAACGGAAGCCTCGGGAGAAAGCTCAAGCCCAAGGAAGTGATGTACTTAGCGCTTTCTGCATACGGCCACTGGGGCAACCTCGAGGGCTTTTACGAGCTGTTCGTCATGCGCTCCCGCTTCAGGAACATTAAAGCCGTCCTGAGGGAAGCCGGGCTTATGGAGGGGCTGAGATATCTTGCATTCATGCCCTAGTTTTCGGATTTATTTGGCGGATTACTGAGAACGGTAACGTAATTGGAAAGGGGTTGTTATCCCCCAATGCGAAACGCAACAAGGGGAACGCCGTGATATTTCCCCTGAGCTTTGGATAGTCCTTCAAAGACCGGGTGGCACGAACCTCTCTCACCGTAAAGGTCGAGGGTGAAGGTGAAGGCGCTCATGTTACCGCTTTTGTACTTCACGTCAATGGAGAAGTTCCCAGGCCAAACGCCGGGAATTGCTCCTTCTGAAGACAGGGCTGAGACAAAACCGGAGGCATCAATTGAGAAATAATCACTGGGAAGCTCGTTCAGCGAGAACTGGTAGTATGGATACGTGATGGTATCTGAGGTGTATCTGCCCGCGAGCTTCCACGAACTAACCGGGGCGGGCATTACGTTGGGCGGCCTCTCGTGTCCCCACGAAAGCGAGGCGGGTTCGAAGCCCTTTACGAAGACGTACTCCTCGTAAAAATTGCCACCGTTTACGTGCACACTCCAGCGTTCGTACCTGTAGATAAAGTTCATCCAGACGTACACGCTTTCACCGCGGCCAAAAGCCGCGTGGGAAACACTACCCCCACGGGGGCTGTAGAGGTAGATCGTCCCGACCTTCATCAATTCGCCGTTGAGGAAGACGTAAACTCCGAATCCAACGCGCGCGTTTTGGAGATAACCCCAGGTCACCTGCCCCCAGCTGTTGCGGTCAAAGTTTAGAACCTCCGCAACGACCGCTGGGATAGTTCTTTCTTCCGAGTTTTCCAAGATCTCGTAGACATCATCTGAGCTGGAAGTACGGGAAGTGCCTCCACTCTGCCCAAGCGACGCGTTAACCTGCGAAAGCCGCCTATAGCTTGGGACGATCGTTATTTTTGAAGAGCGGGCCTTTTCTCCCAGAGAGATCCCGTGAACGGCAACTTTACCGCCCCGCACAACGGTCAGCACGATGAAGGGCTCGCCTCCGTAGGATCTCCTCTCTACCACCTCTCCCCATGCTCTTCTCAGCCCTGATACGTCCAGATAAACGGTTTCTCCCTCAATCGAGAGGGGCCGAATTTCCCTAAAGCCATCGGGATAGAGGGCCTTAACAAGAATTCTCGCCCCCGTAGAATTCCGAATCTCAATCGCCACGACCTCCGAGGGGGACGAGTGAGCGTGAAGTGCTATCACAAGAACCCCCAACACGGCGAGGATCGTCGTCAACAGTACAATTGCCTTACCCTTCATGGGAATCACTAAAACAATGTATGCTCATCATGATATTTAACAATTGCCATTCATAGCTAGTATTCTGTGCAAGCATACTACCCTTTCAACGGCACAGTGTAGCCAGCAAAGCTCCGCTGGAGCTATTTATGGTTTGGGGCATTAAGGCCGCTTGGAGTTTATGAATCACACAAAAACATAATCACTGAATTAAATAATTATCGAGGCCAAACCCCAAGCAGGAACTTCCAGAGGGGGACGACCCTTATCTTCCTCCCATCAGACTCAACGATGCCCTCTTCGTCAAGGGTCACAACGGTGAGGTTCTTGCAGTTGAGCGTTTTGGACGCGCGGGTAAGGGCCAAAATCTCGCGTTCCCTGGCATCTTCGAGGCTTAGGGTGACCTGAATCAGTTCAACGACCCTCCCGGATTCAGAAACCACGAAATCAACCTCCTTCTCGCCGGAGCCGCCATAGTAGTGAATCCCCATGATGAGAGGATTGGTGTAGTGCTTCCTCCTGAGTAGCTCAAGGAAGACCGCGTTTTCCATGTCCCTTCCGGCCTCTTTACGCGAGAAGAGGGCAAGGCCAGTGTCCACTAGGTAGACCTTCTTCGGCGCCCTGAGGGATTCCTTCTCGGAGCGGGCGAACCTGGGGAGGAAGAAAACGAAGAACAAGTCTTCAAAACAACGAGAGAACATCAGAGCGCGCCCTTCTCCTTCAACAACGCGAGGTAGCTCGTGAAGGCTCCCGTCGAGATTGTATCGCCGAGGCCGACCGTCGAAACCGGGTTCTCCACGAGCCTCGTCGGAATTATCACAACCTTGTACTCCCTCGTGCGGAGCCGTCTCTTGGCCTCCTCAAAGCGGAGCTTGACGTACTCTCCACGCTCGTTGTAGGGGACACTCAGGCCAACCTTGAAGTCCTCGGGCGAGCGGATGTCGCCAAGCGAGGCCCTCGCCGCCGCTAAGGTCGTCGCCAGCTCAAGGCTCTTCCTGAGCTCCTCCTCGCTCAACGGATTGTCGGCGTGGGTGATGTACATGAGGTAATAAATCGTGTGAATCTGCAGAACTTCGAGGTTCATCTCGTCTATGAGGATTTTTCCACCCAAGACGGTGTCCTCGATGCGGTTGTAAGTGAATATCCTGTCGGCGAGCTTGGAGTAGCCAAGGGCACTCAGGACGTAAGCTATCTCCGACTCGTCCATGCCAACGCTGTCCACGAGCGGGAAGAGGTTGTAGATGACCTTCTTCCTGAGTTCCCTGCTCTGTATCGAGGCGAACTCAAGGTGAACCTTGACGTCCTTCTCACGCTTGAGCAGGAGGATGTCCTTCTTGGCCTCCCTTAGATAATAGTTCGCGTCCTTTCCGTCGGAATAGCGAAGTCTTATCCCCTGGTAGCCCGAGAGGATTGCGCCGTCAACCTGGAGGCCGATTTCGGAAAGGAAGGGCTTCAGCTCCGGCCTAGTGTAAACCCTTATGCTCTCGAAGCGGGCAGAAACTATGAAGCGGCCCGAATAGGGGACGGTAATCGTCTCGTCGCCAAGCTTGAACCTCATCCCCGCGCGGAACTCAAAAATCCGGTTAACCTTGACCGGGTCGTTCTCGCGGTAGGCCTCGTGGGGATGCTTCAGAACGAGCTTTCCGTTCTCGACTACGGGATAGAAGAGATTCTTTTTTGGTACGAACATCTCCGCCTGTCTCCTCGCGAGGTGGGGCGTGTAAACGATTACCTTCCTGAAGTCGAGGTTGGCTAAGAGGTTCGCTATTATTCCCGCCTGACCTCCGATTCTCTCAACGTCGTACTTAAAGTGGCTATCAAACCAGCTCTGGAGCTCCTCGTTGACGAGGGGAACCGCCATCGGCTTTCCAGTCTTGAGGGCGTGAACGAGCCTCGCGACGAAGTCTATCGGCTCGTTTATCTCCCTGGGGTACTCGTCCATTCTCCTCCTGACGGCCTCGGCACCGAACTCGTCGATGAGACCCTGAACTATCTCACCCGTGAGATAGACTATTGCATCAACGTTAGCGTTGTAGGCTGTGAAAATCGATAGCTTCCTTGCCTCGTCGAGGAGCTCCATCATTATGTATCACCCTCAGTGAGTAGCAAGTTCAAAATCTTAAAAGGGTTTCGGGGAGTGTTATCACCTCCCGTGTTCAGGTAAATCTTAAAAGCACGTACACGTAATTATCCTGTTGAATTTTGAGGTGATGAACATGGGAAAAAGAAGAGCCGTTACGTCGATGGCTGTGGCCCTTCTCCTACTCATGAGCGTGGGGGACCGTTGCGCTTTTGGAGCCACAGCCAAAGCCGGACCTAATCCAGGACATGCCGAGGCCCGTGATAACGGGAATGAGGGTGCATAAAACCGTCTGCAACGGAAAAGCAACCATAGACGTCACGGTGAACAACTATGGATGGACCACCGCCGTGGGCACCCTGAAGGCCTACGTCGATGGAAACGCCGGGAACAGCGTGGGCATTGAAGTTGACCCCTACCACCCGGAGACCTATACACTCACCGCCCCCGCGGAGCCGGGCGAGCACACCGTTAAGGTCGTTCTCACATATCCGGGAGGGAGTGATTCAATGAACAAAACGGTGACACTCCTCAGGGATTCGGACTGCGAGTACCTCAGCGATCAGGAGGAATACGATTACGGAACAAATCCAAACGATCCAGACACGGACGACGATGGTGTCATAGACTCCAAGGATATGAACCCCCTTGGCGACTACAGGATAAAGATCTACATCCTCAGGGCGAGGGCGCTGGACGACGTTGACAGCGCTTTGGTTGGCCACAACCCCGCGGACATGAACCTTACCCTCACAGTAAACGGACAGACAAGGACGCTCTTCCTCACAAACGACCAGGACGACAAGGAAAATAAAATCCTCCCAACAGACGATCCCCTCCTCAACCTTGAGGACTACGCGATAGCCAAAGCCACTTTCGACGTCCCGGACGATAAGGTTTTCATCCCGATAACTTTCCACCTTTATGACAAAGAGGGCAATAAAAAGGGAGAGGACATTGACATCTCCCCCGGCCCCGGAACCGTTGCGAGAATAATGTACAACCTCAAAACCGGAACCTGGAGCGGCGACGATTATCCGGGGGACGAGGAGAGATACTTCGGCTACGGCCACCTGAGCGGCTGCGGCGACGGCTCGTGCGGCGTTTCTTCCCACGATCCGAAAAAAGACCTCAAGGTCTACGTCAAGTACGAGAGCATCCTGGAAGAGAAAGGAATCAAGGGCGAGATCCTCAACATCACAACCATCCAGGATGTCAAAGAAGTCAGGGTAGGGGGCGGAAAAGGAGTGCTTTCAATATCCAGGCCGGGTAGCGTTAAAATAGCCACGGTAAGGCTCGAAAACGGCAGTGTGGTTAACGTCACCCTCGTCAACACCTACAACGCGAAAGTCCTCAGGGTAAATCCGATAAAGCCACCCCAAGGGCCGGACGCTTCTCTGGCCAGGGAAAACACAACCACCGTGGAGTTGGTGGGCACGGCTCCGGATGAGCCGTTAAAGGGTGAAGTCGAGATAATCCCGATGGAAGGAGACCTCATTGATCCCGGCCTTGGGGAAGTCATCACGTACTCCTCAAGGGAGGAGCACGACGGGGAGATCTGGTTCGTCATCGTGCCGGACGAGCCGGACGGGATACCCTTCTGGCGCGAGGTCGAGCTCAACAAAGAGCTGGAAGCCAGCGGAATCTCAGAGAGGTTCGACCCGAGCGACGGCTATTACCTGCTGGAGACAAATTCGGGGGACTTCTGGTCCTGGCTTGAGCAGTTTTTGAAGTGGACGGACATAAATAACAAAGAGAAACTTGGGGACTACGATGGCGACGGTGTTCCGAACGCCGTCGAGGTCTTGATCGGGAAGGATCCGGCGAAGAGGGATATACTCGGCATTGAGCTCACGGTGTCGGTGGAGTGGGACATGAGCGAGGAGGACAAGAGGAACTTAGCTTACAGCATCAGGAAAGCGAGTGATTTCGTCTACGACCACACGGACGGCTACGCGATGATAACCAGGGTTACGATCTGGGACGACAAGAAGAACTGGGATAAGGCTGATGTGAGGATCTACAACACAGGCTGGCAAATTCTAATAATAAATGATGACCACTGGCCTTCCTCTTGGATTGGGGCATACTGGAACTCCACCTTGTTCATAGAGATGCCTAGAAGATTTTTCAGGTACTCCACAGATTCCAAAGGCGAAATGGGGAGTAGTAAGTGGGGTAAGACTTTAGGACATGAGATAGGTCATTATGTTTTCTGGTTTTGGGATGAGTATCAAGACTGGAACAGGCATAAATATAAGACTTGGTATACTACACAAATGGCACTATATTATCGGGGTGAAAGTGCATTCGATATAAGCAGAATTCTCTCCGATAAACTCCTAAGCATACATAGCGTTATGAATAATGAGTGGAAGTGGAGTGAACTGAGCACGCCAGGTGATTACAGTAGTTTTAAAGAGGATGCAATATACATATGGAGGACTTATTCCCACGCTTGGATTGTGGCAGGATATAAATCATGGGAGTACATGTTGCCAGAGCAATGGGGGAACTTAACTCATAAAGACAAATGGCACTGTTCATCGTGGGAAGCGCTGTTTAAGTTCTTAACAGGATATGATAGGCCAGAATGGGTTAGAGGGCCATCCGTAGACATTTGTATGGATCCGAATCTTGATGGCTCTTGCGACAAAGCGCTTCCACAAGATTACACTCCAAAAACCGGCCCGTACACTGGTGTTGGCTACTTTATGGAGGTGGTTTGGGGATGAGGCGGAAGTTGTTTGCTCTCTTTCTTTTACTCACTCTCCTGCTCGGGTATTTGGCTTATTTGAACTCCCTCCCACTAGCAGTCAGAGCTTACAAACTCGCAAGAATCCCCAGCGACGAACAGTTAATAGCAGTTTACCACGACAAGGACTTCTGGCAGTTCGCGACTTATAACGAGAAGACTAACACGCTCAAGCTTTACACGGTTGAGCAATCATCTCCCCTCTGGCTGAAGAGGAGGAATGTAGAGAGCGTAAAAGCGCTGGTAAACTACACTCCCTTAGCTTTAGACTTAAAACTTCTCAAGAGCTATGAACCACACAGTAAAGCACTCCTCTTCAAAACCCTCGGCTGGAAATACGAAGAAGACATCAGCGGCTCATACTGGGCAAACCTGAGCGAAGTCATCCGGCCGGGAGAAAAATATTATCGGATTTACGGGCTCGGGAGCAGTTCTGGACTGTGGATTAAGTCAAAAGCCGTGTGCAGAAAAACCAACCTCGACATAGTATGCTACGGAACAGCGGGAACTAATGGGATTCTTGTGATCCCAGGATTTAAGGATAGTAAAATGCTGTGGGTAGTTGAAGGCATTAAGGGAAATCCCCAAGTGGCGTTCTTTTACCCTGGAGTGGTGCTCAAGAATGTGACAGAGGAGAACAAAGTGTTCACGTACTCCAGCGAAGATAGGGAAGTAATTAAAAGCATTGTCCAAAAGCTTGAGGGGAAAAATCCCTCCTACTTGGAAGTATGGTTTTTAAGAAAAACCAAGTGCCCAGGCTACGGACAAATTCTGACCAACAGGGGAGATTTCTGCGAGCTCTATGCTTGTTACAGCGGCAATTCAGCAAGCATAGAACTTGGAAACATCTCCTGCATTTCAAACCTCGAACTGAGAAACAGGTGAGGGAGATGAAAAAGCTTACTGCTGTTTTAGGGCTTCTCTCAATCCTCCTTTTGCTCTTAGCTTACGCTTACTCTAACCAGCCTCACGAGACCATGAGCAGTCTCTATCAAAAAATCCCAGAACAAGTTAGAGAGAACGCACAGCTAATAGCGGCCTACTACTCCTCACAAAACGGGGACAGAGAGTACCAATTCGCGTTTTACGATCCAAAAGAGAGAACACTCAGCATTTACACTTTTAAGATTTCAAACTTTCTCAAAATCTTTTGGGACAAAGAGGAGAACAAGATAACCTGCGAAACGCCATTCAATTATTCTGTACTGGCCACCAGCCCAGAAAAACTCAAAAACTTCGAAAACTGCGACAACTGTAAGCTATTCCTTTACAAGGGCAGGATTTACAAGAATAAAGAAATCGAGAGCATTTACCCGTCAATCGAGCAGGTAATCAAGGAGAACACTACCTACGTTAATTTTGTGCTACTCAAGGATGAAGAACTATCCATTGGAGGAATAATTGAAAGACACGGGGACATGGGACTAGGGCCCGCATACTTTGGGTACAAGGGATTACTTCATCTACCTACAACTATGCATAATCCGAGTAGAGGAGTCATAGTAGAGTTCATCGCAAAAAACGATACAATTCATGTAGTTATTCACTATCCAAAAAACATGACATTTTCGACTATTTCAAGTGTCAGATTGAGAAAGGATTGGAACTCTACATGGAATCTAAAAGAAGTTCCACTCAGTGAAATCCTCCAAAAATCTAAATCCAAAGAACTTTCCCAAGAGATCAAAGGAAGTTTACGCTTTGAATTCTCTATTACCAAACGAGACAATAGAGCGGAAGCGTGGGCATCATGGATAAACTCTCGCAAACAGGCTCATGGTTACTGGAGGCTGTACCCACCAGACAAGATAGAGTGGAGAAGATTTACCTGCATTGAGAAAAGCTGTAGATGGACTGAAGAAAACATATTCGACCCATTTCCCTGAGAAGATACCCCCACTAATACACGGAGGCCACGATGATGAAAAATACAAAACTCCTTGCTCTCTTTGCATTCTTTTTGATCATTCTTTTGCTCTTTGCTTATGCTTACTCTAACCAGCCCAACGAAACCATGAGCAGTCTCTACCAAAAAATCCCAGAACAAGTGAGAGAGAATTCCCAGCTAATAGCCGCTTACTACTCTTCACAGAATGGGGACAGAGAGTACCAATTCACGTTTTACGATCCAAAAGAGAGAACACTCAGCATTTACACGTTTAAAATCTCCAAAATATTGAAAATTTGGCCGAGAATGACAGAAGACAAAATCTTCTGCAAGACCCCATTCAACTACTCAGTATTAGCAACAAGCCCAGAAAAGCTAAAAGACTTCGAAAACTGCAACAACTGTCGACTATTCTTATACAAGGACAGAATTTACAAGAACGAAGAAATTGAGGGGATCCAACCAAGACTCTCGGAAGTGTTAAAGGTGAACGAAAGCTACTGGCGAATTCAAATCCTCGGCGCCAGCGAACTATCAACAGGAAACATAATAGGCTCCTCTGGCGATGCTGGAGAAATGTTTGGTCTTTCAGGTTATCCGGGATTGTTGATTCTTCCGGCAGGGAACAACGCGAGTAGAGGGGTAATCATCGCGATTCAACCGTTGAATGAAACTCATGAGGTTATTAGAATACACTTCCCGCTGAACGTTACTTTTGAATTCGTGGAGAGACATTATGACAACCCAGATTTCCCCCTCTGGAGTTTGGAGAACTTGTCCAGTGCTGTTAAGCGTTTGCAGGCTTTCAAAATCGAGCCGAAACCATGGCGATGGGAGACTACACTAAGCGGCAAATACGCCGGAATAGCATGGTTCACACAATCAGGGGCGTACTATGAATACGAAATACATCCTCAGTCAAAGTGGATTTATAATGGTGACTTCACAATATCACGGTTCGAGTTCAGGTGTAGGAGAGGAGGTGCATCCCCATACTCATACTACTACCCATAACGGAGGTCGGAAGATGAAGGAACTTCTCGTAGTTTTAGTTTTTGTTTCAATCCTTTTGCTCTTTGCTTACGCTTACTCTAACCAGCCCAACGAAACCATGAGCAGTCTCTACCAGAAAATTCCAGAGCAAGTTAGGGAAAATTCGCAGTTGATAGCGGCTTATTACTCGTCCCAAACAGGCTTTGGCGGCTTTAGAGAGTATCAATTCGCCCTCTACAATCCAAACGATCGAACAATCAGCATTTACACGTTCAAAATCTCCAAACTCCTGAAAATCTGGCCGAGAATAACGGAAAACAAAATAACCTGTAAAACCCAGCTTAACTACTCCATCCTAGCCACCAGCCCAGAAAAACTCAAAAACTTCAAAAACTGCGGCAATTGCAGAATACTCCTCTACAAGGACAGGATTTACAAGAATGGGGAAATCGAGAGCATTTACCCGTCAATCGAACAGGTAATCCGGGGCAAGGAGAACACTACTTACGTGAAACTCTCCCTCCTCAAAGACTCAGAAATCACCACTGGAGCAGTAGGGTTCGTCATTGGAGACATGGGATTCTACACTGATGATGTTTATTATGGGAGGGGTTTGCTTTATTTGCCCAGTCCTATTGTGAATCTCACGAGGGGTGTTGTGGTTGAATTCCTGCCAGTGGACAACGAGACCATTAAGAGGGTAATTCACTACCCGGGCAACGTTACCCTCTCCGACGAGTTCAAAATCACAAAATACTACAGGGTTAACATCACGCGGAACTTGACTTGGACGTTAAAGGAAGTTCCAATCGAGCAGATTCTTCAAAAACTCGACTCTAAACAGCTCCAAAAAACCATTGGAGAGGACTCGAGAGTTAGGCTCGAAATATCCAAGGAACCCTTATGGGCCAAAACACCAAAACTCGAAGCCTGGCTAATATGGATAGACAAAGGGAAAACTGTGTATATAGAAAAACGAATATATCCCACTGAAAAAACTTACAAGGAAAAATTCAGCTTCATCAGTGGTTATTACTGCGGCTGGTAGAGGTGAAAAAATGAGATCCTTCCTTGCTTTCCTCCTTGTTTTCCTCCTTTCCTTCCTTGCTTACAATGCTTACACTTACCACCAGCTCTCCTCAGCGGAAGGAGCTTACAAGTTAGCAGGAATTCCAAGCAGTGAAAAGCTCATTGCGGTCTATCATGATGAGAACTTCTGGCAGTTCGCCACCTACAACCCGAAAGCCCGAGAACTCAAAGTCTATTACGTTGGTCAGGATTTTCCTCTGCTCTTCAGGATAAAGAAAACAAAAACCGTGAAGACACCATTAAACTACTCCCCACTCGCTCTTGACTTGAAACTCCTCGAAAAAGCTCCAAAAGAAACTCCTGCATTACTCTTCGCCGGAAAATGGTACACTAAAGAAAACCCACCAGAATTCCCAACAGTAGAGCAAATACTCCAACAATACAACAACAAAACAATGAGGAGATTGAGTGCTTATTATGCCGAAAAAGAACTCTGGATTGGGGCAATAACCATGCAGACAGGCGATGCAATTTATGGAGGAATAGGGCCCGGGCGAATTCTCGTAATACCAAGTTTGAAATCCTACATGGAAAAACCCTTTGTGTGGCGTGTTGAAATTCCAGCTGGAGGGGATAAGTCCCAGCACATTGTCTATTACCCAGACGGAATTACAATCAAGGGATATGGAGAAGTTGTTCTCCCAAAAGCGTTTGTGATAGAGAAATGGGTTCTTGAAAAGTCTTTAAACGCAACATTGAAAGCACTGGCAAAGCCTACCCCAATCTCAGGCTCTGCAAGGAGTTTTGTCGATCTAACGATATCCTGCTGGGACTCAAACTCAATAGAATGGAGCATCATGTATATTACCAGATACTGGCCCGGTATCTCAATGCAGAACAAAATACCGGAAGGTTACGTTCTTAGTGACTATGGTCAAACCTCCGGAAAATGCCAAATAATTAGAACAGCCAATTCACAGGGGTGATCCAGGGATGAAGCGCTGGCTTTCACTTTTCTTTATTCTTCTCCTTCTTGCATGGGGAGTTAAAGCATACCAAGTTCACACAAGCCTTACAACCCCCAGCAGAGTGCTCCAACTCATAAAGCACAACGAAAGCGAGGAGCTCATAGGAGCATACGTAAAAGAAGGAACGCTCGGCCCTAAATGGCAGTTAATATTCTACAACCCCAACAGCCAGAAAATCAGGATAGTCTCTTTAAGTGAGAAACTTGGATTAATTCCCGGACTCCTCAAAGAAACATATCTAAACCCAACGCCATATAACTACTCCCCGCTCTCAACTAACTTAGAACGCCTGAAAGATTGGGACGGAAAAACGCCCGCGCTTCTGTTTCACGAAAAGTGGTATTATAAATCAACCTTTCAAGGAATCCGCAACTTTCAGAACATCCAGAGCGAAAACCTCACCTTGCTTGGCATTTTTTACTCCAAAAACAGTTTCTGGATGGGAGTCCAAGGAATCAGAGTTTGCAACGCAGATTTCGGCTACCCCCCAGCTGGTCCCGGCGGAATCATAGTGCCGCCCAATCTCGCGGGTGACGGTGCCCCAACAGTTCTCGCGACTGTTAGGAACAAGGGAAACCATTCAGAAACATCGATAATATTCTTCGATGGATCTACTATCAACATAACTGGGGCAGTTCACCCAGAGTGCATCATGGCCATCTTTGCAGATAGATTTGGAATGGTGTTCTGTGGCGATGCACGGAAAGAATTTTTGAAGGAAACTCATGAAATTCCTAATTGCCCCTTTGAATTGAAGGACGTGAGCGAACTCGCCCAAATTTGGTATCGAGATGCGAGACAAAACCCAAGTAGGATGGCAATGTTTGTGGCCAGACCCGTGAAGGGTACTTCGAAGGACTGCAGTGCTGAGATAAGATGGGTGGTCATAACCCTAAAGGGAGAGGGTTATTGTGGCGACGAATACTCAGGAAAACTTGAGAACACGTAACATCCAAGGATACAAACCCAAAACCGGCCCCTACACCGGCGTCGGCTACTTCATGGAGGTGACTTGGGGATGAGGAAGATAGCTGCCCTCTTGCTTTTGCTTTTTACCCTTACGGCATCTTGGATACTGTGGGAGAGTCATGAAGCCGTGTCCTGTTTTAACTCTCCATATTGCATGACGGAACATCTTAACATAACAGACCACATACTCATCATGCAACACAACGGAAACGAATGGAGAATCGTCACATACACCACGGGGAAATTGTCCCTCCATAGAATCGAGCTCAGCGGTTCTATAATACCTGATATTAAAGACTCCACGAAAAGTGTCAGAACGCACATTGATTACTCACCCCTAACTTTTGAAAACAATGCCCTCAAAGGCTTGAAAGGAACAATCGGGCTCATTGCGAAGTTCAACGGAAGCGTTAAGGCTGTCCCACTCAAAGAACTCCAAAAGCCCCTTACCTGCTCCGAACTCCTGAAACTGTGTTCTTCATGCAAGCTCGTCCTCGGAGAAGGTGGGGACAAAGTGAGACTTGGATACACGAACCTCACAAGTGGTTACTTAGTCGTGCCCTCTCCCAGAGGTAGCTCCAGATTCGTCCTTGAAATCAAATCTTACAACGCAACCAAAGATGCCATAATCGCTAAATACCCAATGGGAATTGTCAAGGGTTATACCTCGAAGCTCAACCTCCCCCCGATTGAAAACACGAGCCTTCCAGCCAACGTTTCCCAGTACCTGGAGCCCGCATGGGGGATCCTGATAACAGGAAATGAAGTGGTGCTCAACCCCGACCCCTGGAGCATTGTTGAGGAACTGGGAGAATGCAGAACCGTGTACAAAATTACAATTCACAACAACGGAACAATAGAAAAAACAGAATATGGGCTGCCCTGCTGGAGAAGGTAAAACTAAAACCCCTACAATAGTGTTGGTTACTTTATGGAGGTGATGTGGGGATGAAGAAGCTCCTTGCTTTGGTTTTACTTTTCCTTCTTTTCTTTGCCTATAACGCGTGCACTTACCACCAGCTCTCCTCAGCGGAAGGGGCTTATAAACTGGCGGGAATTTCAGGAGATGAAAAGCTCATTGCAGTCTATCACGATAGTAATTTCTGGCAGTTCGCAACGTACAACCCGAAAGCCCGAGAACTCAAAGTCTACTACCTCAGTCAGGCTCATCCATTAGACTTCAGAATCAAGAAAACAAAAACTGTGAAGACACCTTTGAACTATTCCCCTCTCGCCCTTGACTTAAAACTCCTTGAAAAAGCACCAAAAGAAACTCCTGCATTACTCTTCGCCGGAAAATGGTACACTCCTGAAAACCCGCCAGAATTCCCAAGCTTTGACGAGATAATCAAAGGATACACCAACAAAACGATCCGAAGGATTGCCCTCTTATACGCGAGGAAAGAACTCTGGATACAAACATACCTCCAAGTGACCGCAAGAGCCTATGAGGTGGGAACGAAGGATGTACTAGTAATTCCAAGTTTTGGAAATACCTCCGGGGGAATCTGGGTTGTTGAGACTCCGCAAGGAAAGAACTCTACCAAAACTGTGTACTATCCGGGCACTAAAATAGTAGGGAACGTTACCCCGGTGTACTTAGGTTCATTTGTTTTAAACAACAGAAATTCTATTGAGAGTGCACTTTATGAAGCGCTTTCAAATCTCAGCAAAACCACCAGCTTCGCAAAGATCGAGGTTTACTGCTTCTCCCCACAAGCCGATGTTGATACTGTAACCATCAAAAGATACTACCAAGGGATCTCTATGGAAAAATACTTCCAATTCTACTACCTCCACAGGGACACAATTAAAGTTTTAGGGGGATGCAAGACTACTCGCTAATTCAGGTGAGGATCTAAAAATGATTTGAGGGAAGGCCAATATTGAGATTTGGAAACTAACGAGCGTCGGCTACTTTATGGAGGTGGTTTGGGGATGAGGCGGAAGTTGTTTGCTCTCTTTCTTTTACTCACTCTCCTGCTCGGGTATTTGGCTTATTTGAACTCCCTCCCACTAGCAGTCAGAGCTTACAAACTCGCAAGAATCCCCAGCGACGAACAATTAATAGCAGTTTACCACGACAAGGACTTCTGGCAGTTCGCCACTTACAACCCCAAAACCCAAAAACTGAAAGTTTACGCCCTTTACACTGACAAACCAATCCTCCCCTGGGGAAGAGACGTAAAAACCGTAAAAACACCATTAAACTACTCCCCACTCGCCCTTGACTTGGACCTTCTTGAAGAAGTACCAAAGGAAACTCCCGCATTACTCTTCGCCGGAAAATGGTACACGAAAGAAAACCCGCCAGAATTCCCAAGCTTTGACGAGATAACCAAAGAATACAAGAACAAGACCCTACGGGAACTCACGGCATACTACGCTAAAAAAGAACTGTGGATTGGCAGCATAACACTCCAAACGGGAGATGTCCTTTATGGAAGTATTGGGCCCGTTTGGACCCTCACAGTTCCAGATCTTCAAGATGAGGGAAATTCAGGTTTTGTATGGGAGGTTGAAGTTGTTAAGGAGAAGAACGCATCATTGTGGGTCGTCCATTATCCCGGGGACGTGAAGGTGAGCGGAGTGGGTGAAGTCCTCTACAGACAGAGCTCCATAGCAGTCTCAAAAGCTTATACTAGCCTAGATAATGCATTCAAGTGGCTCAACAGAACTTCGTATCCAAAACAGAACCCAGTGTTCCTGCAATTCACAGTTTACTCAATGAAGTCCAAAACGATCCAAGCGGGCGTTTTAGTTCTCAAATACTACCAAAAGGGTATTTCAATGAAGAAAAAGTTACCAGACGGATATGTGCTGATGGATGGTACCGATATCCCAGTGAATAACAGTTCATAGGCTCGAAACATTAAATGGGAGCGGAGACCCAATGAACTCTCGGCAAGCTTCATCCGTTGGCCCCCCCTACACTGGTGTTGGCTACTTCATGGAGGTGGTCTGGGGATGAAATGGATTGGGACTCTCTTTATTTTTATTCTCCTCGCAGTATCCCTGTGGGGCCTCCAGGCTTACAGAGTCCACGAGACGTTAACAAGTCCAGATAAGACCTTTGAGATGGCAACCGGAGAGAACGCACAACTAATTGCCGCATACGTCGATAAAGGAATGCTCGCCCCCACATGGCATTTCGCCTTCTACAATCCAAAAACGCGGAATATTTTTGTTACCAGCGTAAAGGAAAGCCTCTGGCCTTGGCCCCACATAACTCTCAAAAAACAGGCCTGCCCAACAGAGTACAATTACTCCTCTCTGGCCATTCAAAGAACACTCTTGAAAAACTGGAGGGGGCAAGCTCCTGCACTCCTCTTCAATGGCACATGGTACTCTCGGGATGACCAAAAAGATGCACTTTCAATGCTCACAAGTCTCAGGATTCAAAACGCATCATTTGGTAAAATTGGATTGTTCTACTCTAAAAATGGCTTCTGGGTGGGGCTAGATGAGATAAAATCCTGTGGAGGAGACTACTCTTTCCCACCCGCTGGGCCTGGAGGCATTTTAGTTCCTCCAGAGTTGTCAGACAAAAATCTCCCGACAGTCATAGAGATTACGTGGAACTCCCCCTACGGCTCAGAAAGAGCATTGGTGTTTTTTAATGGAGCCATAATTAAAGCCCATACAACAAAACCCCTTACCTGTCCGTTCGAACTTCGAAACCTTACCGGCGCTTTGAGAATCTGGAGGGAATACTTTGAATACAACCCCAATAGAATGGCACTGTGGGTTTCCCGTCCCCTTGATACTTCGTCTAAGGAGTGCACCAACAAAACAACATGGGTCATCATTGCCCTCCGTAATGGGGATTGTGGAAACGAATGGTGGGGAAAACTTGAGGACACATGATGCCAAAAGATGTTAATCCAAAAACCGGCCCCTACACCGGCGTTGGCTACTTCCTGGAGGTGGTCCGAGGATGAGGAAACTCCTCGCCATCTTGGGTTTTCTTTTTGTGGGTTTTCTCTTACTCTTTGCCTACGCTTACTCTGACCAGCCTCATGAGACTATGAGCACTCTCTACCAAAAAATCCCAGAGCAAGTTAGAGAAAACTCCCAACTCATCGCAGCTTACTACTCTTCACAGAATGGGGACAGAGAGTACCAGTTCGCGTTTTATAATCAAAAAAACCAGACGCTCAGCATTTACACGTTCAGTATTTCAAACTTCCTCAAAATCTTCTGGGACGAAGAGAAAAACAAAATAACCTGCAAGACCCCATTCAACTACTCCATACTAGCCACTAGCCCTGAAAAGTTAAAAGACTTCACAAACTGCGACAATTGTAGAATACTCCTCTACAAGGGCAAGATTTACAGGAATGAGGAGATTGAGGAGATTCAACCAAGACTTTCGGAAGTGTTAAAGGCAAACGAAAGCTACTGGCAGGTTGAAATCCTCGGCGCCAGCGAACTATCAACAGGAGACATAATAGGTTCCTCTGGCGATGCTGGAAGAATATTTGGTCTTTCAGGGTACCCAGGATTGCTGATTCTCCCAGCTGGCGATAACGCAAGCAGAGGAGTAACCATCACAGTCCAGCCTTTCAACAAAACTAAGGACGTTGTCAAAATACACTTTCCACTCAACATTACTTTTAAGTTCAAGCAAAGGCATTATAGCGACAGTTATGATTACTCTCCTTGGAGTTTGGAGAACTTGTCCAGTGCTGTGAAGCGTTTGCAGGCTTTTAAGATTGAACCAAAACCATGGCGCTGGGAGGCCACACTCAGCGGGGAATACGCAGGAATAGCATGGTTCACACAATCCGGAAGATACTACCAATACAAAATCTACCCACAGATAGAATGGGAGGATAGAGGACACTCCCAGTTGTCTGTTCACGTCAGATGCCGGAGTGGAGGATGGGTGCCCTTCCGCTATCCCTAACGACTAAAGACCACAAAACAAAGGGGGCATAAAATGAGGGCTCTAACGGTCTTTGGATTCTTTTTAATCATCCTTTTACTCTTTGCATACGCTTACTCTAACCAGCCTCATGAGACTATGAGCACTCTCTACCAGAAGATTCCAGAAGAGGTTAGAGAGAACGCACAGCTAATAGCGGCCTACTACTCCTCACAGAATGGGGACAGAGAGTACCAATTCGCGTTTTACGATCCAAAAGAGAGAACACTCAGCATTTACACGTTTAAAATCATCACTCTCTTCAAAATCACCTTGAATGAAAAAAAGAGCAGAATATCCTGCAAGACTCCATTCAACTACTCCATCCTGGCCACCAGCCCGGAAAAACTCAAAAACTTCACAAACTGTGACAACTGCAGAATACTCCTCTACAAAGACAAGATTTACAAGAACGAGGAAATCGAGAGCATTTACCCGTCAATTGAGGAGATGATCCGAGGCAAAGAGAACACCACTTACGTGAACCTTGTACTCATGAAAGACAGGGAGATCTCAATGGGAGTAATAATAGAACGTGTTGGAGATCATGGACTTGTGCGGGGCTTCCTCGGTTACTGGGGACTGCTCCACATGCCATCCACCATGAGCAGCCCGTGGAGGGGAGTAATAATAGAATTCACTACGAAAAGCAATGGGACGATTAACGTGATCGCACACTACCCGGGCAACGTTACACTCTCAACAATAGCCGAAGTTAAAGCACTAAGCAACAAGACTTGGGAATTAAAAGAAGTTCCCTTAGAAGACGTTATTCAGGCGTTGAAGTCCAAAAAGCTCGTGGGCAGTGTTAAGGGCTCGCTCCGATTTGAGTTCTCAATCACGAGGGAGGGAGAGAGAATTGAAGCGTGGGCAGCCTGGGTGAACCCGGAAAAGGGCGTTTTAGCGTTCTGTAGAATATCGCCCCCCGGAAAAATCACGCGCAACGAGTTCAACGAATTTGACGGGTACCTGTGCACTCGGTATGGAAGTGACATTTTGGAAAAACTACCATAATGTCAAGTTTGACGTGTGGTGAAAGCACTTCCTCGTAAGCCAGGAATTAAGGAGGCGTAAAAAAATGAAAAAAACGGCCGCACTACTCCTGCTCTTTTCCCTTTTCGCGTACAATGCTTACACTTATCATCAGCTCTCTTCGGCGGAAGGAGCGTATAAACCGGTGGAATCACAGGGATAAGAAACCTCCCTGCCAAAGAACTTAAGAACTTGGAAAAGGGAAGGCAAAACTAATACTCCGTCAAAAGCCTCCCAAGCTCAGGAATTCTTTCCATGACATCCATCTCCCTGAGTGCGAGCCACAGGGAAGCCTGGTTGCTCGTCACGACGGGAACGCCAAGGTCGTCCTCGAGCGCCTCGATTATCTCAAAGGTCCTCCAGTTAGTGCAGCTTATGAAAATCCCCTCAACCTCGTCCATAAAGGCAGACTTAGCGAGGCGATAGGCCTCGTACGGCTCAAGCCGTCCGATCTGAAGGTTGTCCGTGAGGCCAAGGCCGATTATGTCAAGGACGTTGAACTCGTTCGCTTCCAGGAACTCCTTCTCCCGCTGGTTTATCTCGTCGGTGTACGGGGTAACAACGAGGATATCCCTAACGTCGAGGATCTTCAGGGCCTCAACGACGGCTGTGCTGGTGCTTATCACAGGGACGTTCACCTCGTCCTCTATTCTCGCCTCGAGCTCCTTTTCGAAGTCCTTTCCACCGATGAATGAGCCACTCGTGCACCCGTAGAGTATCAGCTCAACCCCCGCATCGCGGAGGAGCTTGGCGCTCTCAACGGCCATGCTACTCATCTTAAGGAGCTCCTCTTCAGTGACGTCCCTCAGGGGCATCCTTGAGACATGGAGTGAGACCCCGTAGGGCAGGTAGCTGTGAAGCTCCATTTCCATCGTGGTGTTAGATGACGGCACTATGAGACCGAACCTTCCTCTCCATCCGTACATGCTTTCACCCTTTGAAGTTCCTCGGGACTTCTATTAAACCTTTGGTTCATCTAAACTTTTTTATCCCCTTCAACCAAGCAAGGACGATAGCCATGATAGAGTTCGTGATCCTGCTGGGCGTCATAGGCGGCTGGTTTATAGCCACAACGACCCTAATAGCCATGTTAATCTTCGGGAAAATGTGGGGGTTGGTGGGCGTCCCCCTGCTCGTGCTGGGCGTTGAGCTCAACAAATTCCTGAAAAGGAGATACATGGACGTTGTGGTCTCCAGCTCTCCCCGCGCGAGGGAGATAGCCAAGCACATCTTCGAGATGAACGAGCTGATAATACTCTCCTCCTACGCCGCCGCCCTTTTCCTGTACATTGTCGTCCAGAAATACGTGGAAGTCATCATTAAGGTTCCACCGGGGTGATTTCATGAACGTCGTCATAGTCCGCTACGGCGAGATTGGAACGAAGTCGAGGCAGACGAGGAGGTGGTTCGAGAACATACTCATGAACAACATACGGGAAGCTTTGGTGAGCGAAGGAATCGAGTTTAAAAAGGTCGAGGCCAAGCACGGGAGGATTCTCGTGAGGACGAACAGAGCCAAAGAGGCCGTTGACGTCCTGACGAGGGTTTTTGGCATAGTCTCGCTCTCACCCGCGATGGAGGTCGAGGCGAACCTTGAGAAAATCAACAAAACCGCGCTAAAGCTCTTCCGGAGGAAGAAGAGGGAGCTCGGCCTTGAGAGGCCACGCTTTAGAGTCACGGCGAGGAGAATCACCAAGGAGTTTCCCCTGAAGAGTCCAGAAATTCAGGCAAAGGTGGGGGAATACATCCTCGAGAACGAGGAGAGCGAGGTTGACCTTCACAACTACGATATCGAGGTAGGCGTCGAGCTGATGGAGGGCAAAGTGTACGTCTTCGTTGACAAGGTTAAAGCCTGGGGAGGACTGCCGATAGGCACGCAGGGCAAGGTTGTTGCGCTCCTCAGCGGGGGCATAGACTCACCCGTCGCTGCATTCCTAATGATGAAGCGCGGTGTCGAAGTGATTCCAGTTCACATCTACATGGGCGAGAAGACCCTTGAGAAGGTCAGGAAAATCTGGAACCAGCTGAAGAAGTACCACTACGGCGGAAAGGCCGAGCTAATCGTTGTCAAGCCGAAGGAGCGCAAGAGAATCATTGAGAAGCTGAAGGAACTCGGGAAGGAGAAGTACACCTGCGTGTTCTGCAAGTTCATGATGGTGAGGCACGCGGATAAGATAGCCAAGGACTTCGGCGCGAAGGGCATCGTGATGGGCGACTCCCTCGGGCAGGTGGCTTCGCAGACGCTCGAAAACATGTACATCGTCAGCCAGGCGAGCGATTTACCGATTTACAGGCCGTTGATAGGCATGGACAAGGAGGAGATAGTTAGCATAGCGAAGAGAATCGGAACCTTCGAGCTGTCCACCCTGCCTGAGGACGAGATACCCTTCATCCCGAGGCACCCGATAATAAGGGGCTCGTGGGAGGAGTTCAGGAAGCTCTACAGGGCGGTCTTCGGAGAGGAGCCGAGGAAGAGGGAGTGCTGATGAAGAAGAAAAGCATTGAGAGAGACCCTATATGGAAAGCCGTGGGAGCGCTAACGATATCCGACGAGAACGCCAGCGAGAGGGAAGATTGGTTGCTCACAGAGGAATGGGCGGGCTTCAACTCCACCAAATCGAACGTCTTCGGCATTTTAAAGGGCTGGAAAACCGACCCGCAGAAGCTCAAAGACAAACTTCGGGGGGAGTGGGAATGAGTCCCACACGCTTCGCCTCCTACGTAGCCCTCTCCCTCCCCATCATCTTCATCGTGGGCCTAACAGTGGTTATCCACGCAAACCCCTGGTTCTCGCTCCAGAACAACGCGCTGAGCGACATGGGGTCGCTCAAGAACCCCAACCGCTGGCTCTTCAACGGCCTCCTGATGCTCTTCGCCGTGATTGCAATGGTTCCGTCAGTGGTAGCATTCAAACACGGACTCTCCTACCTGATGCCCCTCGCGCTCCTTTTCCTATTCCTTGTTGGGGTTTTCCCCGAGGAGCTCCCCTATCACGCTCCCTCGGCAGTGTTATTCTACGTTCTGGCACTGGCAGACATAGCGCTCGTCGGGATAAAGCTCGGCCGTCAGAATTCGGTCAACTACCTCTGGAGCGTTCTCTCGGTTGTCGTGTTCATCACGATGCTCTACCTGATTAGGGCGAGGGTGTTCAAGGGGCTGGCGATTCCGGAGCTGATAGGAGCGTCCTTCATCCTCGCGTGGTTCGTTTACATTGGCATCTTGCTGAGGTTTGAAACCCTGAGTTGAGGAAAGCCTCATAAAAGCCCACCCGAAGTTTCGGCCATGAAGGCGGTTGCACTGCTGAGCTCGGGCATTGACTCACCCGTCGCGGTTTACCTGATGCTCCGGAGGGGGGTAGAGGTAGTTCCGGTTCACTTCAGGCAGGATCCCATCAAAGAAGAAAAGGTCCGCGAGCTCTGGGAGGTTCTGAGTAAATACGGCAAGCTCGACGAGCTAATAGTTGTAGATTTTGCGGAGGAGCATGTTCCGGTGTTTGAGAGGCTGAAGGAGCTCAAGAAGGAGCGCTGGACGTGCATATTCTGCAAGTGGCTGATGCTTAGAAGGGCCTGCAGAATTGGGCACGAGGTCGGGGCGAGCGCGATAATAACCGGCGACTCCCTCGGCCAAGTGGCAAGTCAAACCCTCGACAACCTCATGATAGTGAGCTCGGCCAGCGACCTACCTGTATTGAGGCCCCTAATCGGAATGGACAAGGAGGAAATTGTTAAGATAGCCAAGGAGATAGGGACGTTCGAAATAAGCGCCCGTGAGGAACCGCCTTGTCCCTTCACGCCGAGGTACCCCATAGTGAGGGGCTCACCGGGAGGGTTTAGAAAGGTACTGGAAGAACTCCGAAGATGTGGGAATAGTTTATAAACCAAATGCCTCCATTGAGTGCAACGGTCCAATTTGGACCTAGATGGTGATGTTAATGCAGGACTCTTTGATTGTGATCGCGGGTGCCCTAATTGTGATGGGCATCGACGTGCTGGCGGCACTGCTGATATTCTCAATTTACCGCAAAAACAGGAGAACTTCCGCACTTCTCTTCTCCATGGCATGGCTCTGCGATTTTCTGGCTATAGCGACGTCGTCCTCCCTGACCTTAAAGCCCCTCGGCCTGTTGCTGCTACCGCTCTTCTCATCCTTCATGTTCGCGGCTTCTTTCCACCTCGTCGAAGAAGAGGGAGTCAAAATTGACAAGGGAACACTTAAAGTACTCTCAACGGCCCCTGTTGCCTACATGATTTATCTTCTCATGGTGTACTGGTACACGCAGGATCCAGAGTGGACGGCGACGGCTGCGGCTTCACTCGGCATCACAGGGGTTTTCGTGACAGCGTCCGGACTCATAGTGAAAAACGTTGTTAGCATATACCAAAGCGCCGCAAAATACCTCTACATCGGGATAACCCTGTTCGGCCTCCACCTCATTCCCGCCGCCCTCTTCGGCCAGGAGAGATGGTATATACCGATAGGGTTCATGCTCTCCGCGAGCCTGATAGTGCTGATGACAACGGCGATGGTCAAAATAATGCGCTCGGAGAGCTTCAGGAGGATACCCCTCCAAGAGCTTCCCCAGGAACCTGAGACGGAACTTGAGAGCCCAGTGGCCATACTTCATCCAGAGGAGCTGCAGAAGATAAAAGAGGAGTTCAAGGATTTTCCCGTTTTGGCGTTCCTCAGAAACACCCGCGATGTTCCTGAAGCATGGAGGGTTTATTTCATGACCACAGCCCCCCTCAGCGGGGAGAGGGAGAAAACGATAGGACCAACGGAACTTCCTAGGATTGGGGAGATAATCTACCGCTACCTTCAGGAGATGAAGTCAAAGAACCTCAGGGGTGTTGTGCTGTTCGATTGTATCGAATACCTGCTTGTGTACAACAGTCAGGAAAGCCTGCTTAAGTTTCTGGCAAAGGTCAGGGACTTCGTGGTGATGAGCAACGGTTTCCTGATACTGGCGGTTGATCCCCGGGGGGTTGAGCCCCACTTTATTGCCCAGCTCAGGAGGATCCTCCTCTGAGCTCAACTTTTTATACCCCTCTTCTCTACTCCCTCTGCCCCCGCGCGAGGACCCCGGGGAGAATGAACCGGGGGGCGATGCGGGGGCAACAGCCCGGTCTCAGCGAGGTCCCCGCGGGAGGGCCTTCCGCGTCCCGGAGCGCTATGACCGCGGGAAACCCAGACCGGGCACAATTCTCGGCCCGCCTGGGTTAGCCCGTCCGATTCTGCCGTTCGGCTGGGATGAGGACGGGAGTTACGGGCGGGCCACAACAAAAACATTAAATTCTCCCACCCAATCTGATCCGGGGATAGAGCATGAAAAACAGAAAAATCCCGATGATGCTCGCAATCGTTCTCCTCTTCACCATAACCCCTGCGGTAACCGCACAGCCCCACTGGAGCTGGAGATACGACGACGAGTGCATGGTCTTTGCCATGGACTTCAACAGCAGGGGCCACCTCGCACTCGCCTTTGGCTATTACGCGGTTCTGCTCACACCGGAGGGGAAAAGGGTTTTCAAGTCTCCCACGCGGGATCTGGCCTACTCAATTGCGGTGAGCGACAACAACTACGTCTTAGCCGGCACAAGGGGGAACTTTGTCCAGCTCTTTAACCCAACGGGAAAGCTCGTCTTCGAGTACAAAACCGGCGATCAGGTGTGGGCCGTTGACATATCAAAAGACGGGACGAGATTCGTTGCAGGCAGTAACGATGGATGGGTTTACTACTTCTCCGGAAAAGAACTCCTGTGGAAGGCCAACACCGGTGCCCCCATCTGGGGAGCCCTCATGACGCCAAGGGGGATAATCACCGGCAACGACGCTGGCTCTCTGATCCTCTATTCCTACAATGGCAGTGTGGTTTGGAAGAAGAACCTGAACGGAAGGATCTGGCGCGTTAGAGTTTCCGGAAACTACGTGGCGGTTCTCTCCCTGCACACGGGGGAGGCCGTAACCTCGGACGTGTACCTCTTAACCCTCGATGGGAACACCGTGTGGAGAAGACATTTTGAAGAGTACGTGAGGGACGTGGACGTTGATAATGGAACGGTGGCAATTACAGGAGACATCGGTGAAATCCTAGCGGTGGGGTTGAACAACGAAACCCTGTGGGAGTTCCCCAACTTCAACCCCGCGTGGCACATCGCTTTTAGAAAGGGCTACACCCTCGCAGGAGGTGGAGGACAGGTTGCTTTCTTCATCGACCCCTCCGGAAACCCGGTCTGGATCTTCGAGGACAACCTGAGCATAACGGCCGTCGCCATGAGCCCGAACGGGAGGTACCTGGCCGTTGCCGACAGGACTTTTGAGCAGATAAACTGCAGGGGACACGTCTACTTCCTCGACAGGTTCCCTGGGGGAGAGCTCGTTTCAACAACCTCAACGTCGGGCGTTCCCGGAAGCGGGCCCTCTGAAGGAGAGCTAACTTCTACATCCCCAACCGGGAAAACTCCACCGATGGATTCAGACGCAATCCACACCCACACAACGGCTCAGACGGCCGGGGAAAACGGCGAGAATGGATTCCCCCGGGAGAAAATATCCTTTATCGCGGTTACCGGCATCGTCCTGCTCCTCCTGGTCCTTCTCGTTAGGGAGATGAGAGAATGAAGTACGCCATAGTAGCCGAGAACCTGAGGAAGAGGTACGGCAACACCGTAGCGGTCGATGGAATAAGCTTTAAAGTCAAGAGAGGGGAGATATTCGCCCTCCTCGGACCGAATGGGGCGGGAAAAACCACTACTGTGAGGATGCTCACGACCCTGACGAGGATAGACGAGGGGAACGCCTACGTAAACGGATTCAGCGTGAAAAGCGAGAGGAGAAAAGTCAAGGAGAGCATAGGGGTCGTCCTCGACGTCTCAAACCTCTACGAGGAGCTAACAGTAGAGGAAAACCTTACCTTCGTTGCGGAGCTCTACGGGGCTCCAAGGGAAAACGTGAAGAAAATCATACAGGAGTTCAACCTGCCGGAAAAAAAGAAGTTCGGAAAGCTGAGCTCGGGTTTCAAGAGAAGGGTCGCGATAGCGGCGGCGCTTGTTCACGATCCCCCGATAGTCTTCATGGATGAACCTACGGTGGCCCTCGACGTTCGATCCGCAAGGGCCCTTCGGGAGCTGATCTCGAGCTTAAACCTCAGGGGCAGGACGATATTTCTGACGACCCACAACATGGAGGAGGCAGAGAAACTTCCCCACAGGATAGCGATCATAAACAGGGGCAGGATAGTGGCCATCGGAACGAGAAACGAGCTTAGGAAACTCATTGGGGCGAGGGTGAAGATAAGGATAAAGATCGAACCCCTTCACTCGAAACTCCTAACGGATCTTCAGGAATTCAGGCCACGTTTTGACGGTGAGTACCTGACCTTTGAAAGTGAAGATGTAGATGAGTTCATGGAGAAACTCCTCAAGCTCAAAGGAGAGCTCGGCTTTAAGTTACTCCACGTGTCCACCGAGCTACCGACCATTGAAGAGATCTTCCTGGAACTGACGGAGGAAGTCGAGAACGGTGGGACGAAGTCCTGCGGGGGGTGTCCGGTTTGCGGATGATAGCAATAGTCAGGAAAGAGCTCAAGGAGTACCTTTTAAAACCGGGATCGATCAGCTGGGGGTTTGTGTTTCCCGTAGTCTTTACGTTTTCGTTCATAGTTAGACTGGGAAGCGTGGATCAGGTCGCCCCGGGAATGGTGGCAATAGCCTCACTCTTTGGAACGACCTCCTTCGTTTCTTCCTCCATAATCTTCGAGAGGAGACTCAGGACTATTGAAAGGCTCCTGCTGGCCCCCCTAAGCTACGGAGAGATAGTTTTGGGAAAGATACTCGTCGGGACAATATTCGGGAGCATTGTGAGCCTAACAACGCTTGCACTCCTGCTGTGGTTCATGGTGTACCCCGTGTGGAACTGGCCGCTTACGCTCCTCGCGATACTGCTCTCCGGCTTTGCCTTCTCCGCTCTCGGCGTATACATCTCGCTGAAGGTTAGGAACCCGATAAACGTCATGACATGGCTCAACGTGCTGAGGCTCCCTATGATCTTCACGAGCAGTGCGCTGGTATCGTTCGGCCTCTTCCCCAACTGGTTCCTCGCCGTCGGGCTTTTGACACCGATGACCTACGCGGTGGAATCCATAAGGTACGGTATGCTCTACTATACGGACGCAATCCCACCGGTCACCGCGTTCCTGGCGACCATCGCGCTAGGGCTGCTCTTCACTCTCCTTGCGACGAGAGCGTTGAAAAACCTGTATTGACAAAACCCCAAAGGGAAGAGAAGAAAACAGGTGAAAAGCTGAATTCACTCAAGAACTTCGAGGATTTTGGCCTTGATGACACCCTTTCCGCCGGTCGGTTCGACGAGCGTTGCACCGCAGACGAGGCAGCGGACCTTAGTAGCAGGGTGGCTGAAGACTATCTGCTCGTTGCCGCAGTCAATGCACTTGACGCGGAGGAACCTGCTCCTCGGCATCGGGATGAGGTTCTTCGGGAGCGCCATGTTCACACCTCCACCAGCTCGAACTTCTTAACGCGGAAGCCCTTTCCTCTGGTGTGGGCCTTGCCGCAGACGGTGCACCGGAAGCGGAGGTCGAGCTTCTTGACCGGCTTCTCCCTGCCAGCGGGGTTTGGCCTCGGGAAACCGTGGTAACCCTTCATGATCCTCCTGAAGCGCCTCTGACCCTGGCTGAGCTCGCTCCTTGGCCTCTTCTTAACTTTCTCCACCTTGTGTATGGTGTGCTTCTTACAGTATGGGCAGTAGGTCCTTATCTTCTTGGGATACTTCATCTCACCCACCTCCACAGGGGCCCGGTAGGTTCCTCTACGGATACCCCCGAGCCATGAGGCGTGATAGTGCCTTCGCCTTCGGTTGGGGGGAAGCTTTAAAAAGTTTTGCCGGGGAAAAGTTTAAGAACAAAAAGTAACTAAAAACTCCGGAGGTGGTTGAAGTGGTCGGGATCGAGGAAACCCTTAGGGAAATTGAGGAGGTTGAAAAGAGGGCAGAGAAAGATTACCGTTCAATTCTCAAAAAGCTCAAAGATCCGCAGTACGCCGACTTCAGGGTCCTCCTTCTCAGGATGGCCATAGACACTGCCCTCCACAGGCATCTCATAGAGGCCCTGCGGAAGGCATACAGGGAGGCTGTTGAGCTCGTCGATGAGTTCGGCTATACAGACAACATCGAACTGCCAGAGGACGCCCCAAGAAGGCAGATGAACGAGGAGATAGTCATAATACCCGGCCTGCCAAGCATGGTACTCCCCGGTGGCGAGTTCATGGGTGGAAAAATACCCCCTGAGGAGGCACTCAGAGAACTTCTCAACCTCAAGCTTGAGAACGTCGTTATACCCTTTGAAAAGAAGAAGGAAATAGCCAAGGTCGTGGACGAGATCCTGAGGCTCGAAGGAAAGATGAGGGACGGCTATTCCCACCTCGAGAGTAAGGCAATACACCCCCTGATAAAAGCAATCGCCGTGGAGAGCAAAAACAACGAGGAGCAGCACATAAGCGTTCTCCAGAAAATCAAGGAAAGGATGGAATAGTGATTATCCCTTCATCTTTTTGTCCCAGTTCTCGAGCATCTTGTCCAAGGCTAGAAGGCTGTTCAGTCTAAGGCGAATCCTCTTGTTCTCCCAATCCACCGAGCCCTTGAACTCGTTGAGGAGCTCAAAGACCTTCTCTGCTTCTTCCCTCGGCAGGTACCTGCCGTAGAACTCCTCCCCGCAGTGGGGGCACTTGAAGGCGAACTCCTCGATGGCCTTCAGGAACTTCTCCCTGTCCCTCAGCGTTTCTTCGGCGTTCTCAAGGCTCAGCATCTGCTCAACCAGCTCCCCCCAGTCGAGGGGCTTTCCGCACAGCGGGCACTTCGCCATCTCAATCACCCGTTCTCCCTGAGGAAGTTCTCAATCTCCTTTAGGATTAGTTTTATGGCCTTATCAAGGTTGGCCTTTCCGTTCGCCCCGGCGGCTCCCGCATGTCCTCCACCAGAACCTTCAATGACGGGCCCGACCTTCTCCATGATTTTTCCGAGGTGGAGGCCCTTCTTCACGAGGCTCTCCTTGGCCCTCGCGGAAATTCTAACGCCCTTCTTCTCGCTCCCGACTATCGCGATGTCGGCCCCGAGCTGGAGGAAGACCTTGCAGGCGTAGGACTCGTAAGCGGAAACCTTCGAAATCGCTATAATGTACCTCCTGAACTTCCTGATTTCGAGCCTCTGGCAGGCCTTCAGGACGGCCATCCTTTTGGCGTTGTCGGTGTTTTCGTCGCTAACTGGGGCAACGAGGGAGAATATCTCCCCCATCTGGAGCGGAAACCTCTCCAGTATCTCGCTCACCGCTTTGAAGGTCTTCGCGTTGGCGAAGCGGAAGTTGGCTGTATCGGTAACGATTCCCGCCAAAAGGGCCCTCGCGCTTTCCTCGTCGGCAAAGCTAAAGTATTTGAACAGCTCCCACACGATTTCAGCCGTTGAGGTTCTGGAGGAGTCAACGACAGATATCTCGGCCTTAATCGGCTTCTCCTTCTCGACGTGGTGGTCAATCACTATAACCGTCTTTCCCCTAGGGATTTCAATCGGTTCGAGCTGTTCGAGGGAGGAGGTGTCGAAGATCACGACAACGTCTTCCTCAACGGTCGGGTTTTTCTCAACTGGAACGGGCGAGAGCGTCAAAAGCCTTTTCGCGTAGGAGGAAACGCTCTGGGCAACGCCTATCCTGACACTCTCAACGCCGATAAACCTGAGGTAGCGGGCGAAGGCTATCGCCGAGCCGAGGGAATCGGGGTCGGCGTTGTGGTGGCAGAGGAGGAGATAGGATTTATCCCGCGAGCGCTGGAGGAAGCGCTTAAGCTTGAGCTTTCCCTTCATTAGCAATCTCCCTCAGCTTCCTCTCTACCGCTTCGTAGGCCTTCTCGAGGGCCTCGTCAATCAGCCTCTCGACGTCCACCTTGACGAAGACCGGGACTTCGAGGTACACCTCGATTTCTAGGTTCAGTGTCTCGTCCCTGTTTATCCTCGTGGTAACCTCGATGTCCTTGACGTCGCTTCTGTTGAGCTCGCTGAAGACGTGCTTTATTATGATCCCCTGGGCCAGCTCTCCGATTTCGATGAGCTGTTCTTCACTCAGCTCTGGAAGGCCTATGTTGATAACGCCCCTCTGCTCCATGCCCACCACCAAGGAGAAAAGGGAAATCAGCCCGCGACGGGCGGCTTGAGGGAAGCCTGAATCTTTGCGGTAAGCTCCTTGAGCTTCTCGTTGAGCTTCTTCTCCTGCCTCTCAAGTGCGTTAAGGCGGACCTCCAGCGTTTCGACCTTCTCCTTGAGCTCCTCGACGGCCTTGGCCTTCTCAGTCTTGACGATGAGCGTCCCAACGGTCTTGTAGATGACGGCATCGTCGGGGAGCTTCTCAATCTCCTCAAGGGCCTTCTTGGCTTCGTTGAGCTCAAGCTGGACCTTCTGCTTCTGCTGGACGAGGAGCTGGAGCTGCTGCTGGTAGCTCTCAAGCTGGGCCAGCATGGACTGAACCTGAGGCGGGATGTTCTGCATAACAACACCTCCGTTATCGTGACTTCCGCTTAGAATAAGGGCGGGGCTTTAAATAGTTTAGGTAAGGACAACACAGAACCCTTCAAAAATTTAAACTCATGCGGGAGAACTTCTGGAACCGAGCTTCTCGGTTAACTTGTACAGGAGGGCCCCAATCAGGAAGCCCAGGAGGACGAGGGCAGTTACGAAAAACCAGATTATCGCATTCTCGTAACAGGTCGTTGGAGTGCAGTTCATCGTAAGGAGGGCGTAGATAATGCTGGACGCAAGCACTGTAGTAATTGTTGAGGCCACCCAGAAAGCCCCTGGATCAACCTTCACTTTTCGAAGGAACAGAAACGACGCGAGGGCTGGCACCATAATGATGAGGCCAATTTGAAGGAACTCCTCGACAGGACTAGGCCCTTCGTCAGAGGGCGGAAGGAGCCTTATGGCAGCAATTATGGAAAGGTAAACAATGAGGGAAAAGAGAAACGTAGTCATGGCCCGGTTCATCATAAATCACCCCTTCTGAATTACGGTTGTCTCTGTATCCCCTCGGGCATATTATATGCGACCACCGTTATAAGTCTTACTACTGGTTGCTATTAACTAATCATCTGCTAATTTTCAGAAGGGTTCTTTCCTCATAGTGGAATCAGAGCTCAAGGGAATCCATCGCGACCTTAATCCACCTTAGATAAGAGTTCAGCGTTCCCCGTAAGGCCGAGTTATCTTTAGCCAAAAAGCGGATTACGATTTTCCTCCCGTCGAGAAGGAAATCAATCCTGCTCCGCCTGTAGGGGACGGTCTTGTGCTCGTAGAGGACGCTCTCGTAGACAACCCTAGCCGTTTCCTCGTCGGGGAAAACCAGCTCAATCACTCCCTCGATTGGCCAGACTTCCTCAGAAGGGCTTCCTTGTAGTCCCATCTCCGCCCGTCCTCCATAATCCAGATTTTCACGAGGATTAACGGCCCGACGGGTCGCTCCTTGGTGACGTCGAAGCGGTAGAAGTTGATTGCCATCCCCCTCGGGTAGTTCTCGATTACGCCGATTACGTCCGTGTTGTTCTTGTCCGCTATCGTCTGGAGGCTTTTATTACCGCGCGGGACGAACTTTCCGCCGGTGAGCTCGGCGAAGGCCTGGGCGAAGGCGGTGTGGTCGATGCCAACGCGCTTGGCGGTGGTCACGACGAAGGGCATCTCCTCGCGGATTGGTCTGAGGTTTCTGAAACCGATTTCGCGCTGGAGCTTGATACCGTGAAGGTAGAGGTAGCCGAGGTAGCCCCAGTCGTCGGGGTCAACCTTGATGAAGGTCATCTTGAGCGGGTTGCCCTTCCAGACGTTGATTATCAGAAGTCGCTCGTAGTTCCTGTCGTAGGCCTCCATGAGCAGGTCCTGGATGGTCTTCTTTCCCCTGGTTAAGTAGAGGGAGTTGGGGAAGACTCGCTCTAGGTCGTGGCCGAAGCTTCTCGTCCTCCTTGTAGGCCGGTGGGAAGTCGTTATCAGCATCATGGCATTTCTTAGCTTTGAGGCATGGTTAAAAAGCTTTCTCATGGGGTAAATCTTTATCCAAATCCCCGGAGCAGGCACAGTCCTCGGGACGTACTGGAACTGTATTCTCCCCAACCTTCCTTAGAAAAATAACAGGAGTTTAGCACCGGGAGCAGGAGGGTTCAAAACTTAAGATACGCCCGTACAAATCGAAAAACATCCCTAACACTAAAGCGCCCCTCCCTTCTAGGGTCGTATATCATGCTTACCGGTACTTCCTTTATTCTAGCTCCCATCTTCGCGGCCTTTATCAGCATCTCAGTCTCGACCTCGTAGCGGTCGCTCTCTATCTCCGGGAGAAACTCCCGCCTGTAAGCCCTGAACCCGCTCTGGGTGTCGTAAACATACGTTCTGAGCTTGAGGCGGATCAGACGGGTCGTGATCACGTTGCTCAGTCGTCTTACCCAGGGCCTCTTCCCAACTTCCTGAATCCTGCGGGCCCCTATAACCATATCGGCTTCCCCTTTCGCTATGGGCTCGACGAGTTTAATTATCTCCCCTGGCCTGTGTTGGCCGTCAGCGTCCATAAAGACCACGATATCCCCTGTGGAGTGTCGGATTCCTTCACGCATCGCACAGCCCTTACCACAGTTCTTCTCCAGCCTGATCGCCTTTATCCGGGTGTCCTTCTCAGCAAAGGCCTTTGCCACGTTGTAGGTCCCGTCTAAAGACCCATCATCGATCACAATAACCTCATCGACGAAAGCTGGGATCCCCTCAAGGACCCTCGGCAGACGATCCTCCTCGTTGTAAGCGGGGATGATAACGCTTATTTTCTTCCCTTTCAGCATTCATTTTTCCTCCAGCCTCTCAAGTGCCCTTTTGGCCTTCCTCTCGAAGTCCTCCTTGTCCTGGTACTCCCAGTAGTGCTCCTTTGCGGGGAACTTTCCGCTTTTGACCTCCTCGCGGTATCTCTCGAGGGCAAGCCTGATTATGCTTGATAAATCCGCGTACTTCTTGACAAAGGGCGGGACGTTCTCGTATATCCCGAGCAAATCGTGCCAAACTAAGACTTGACCGTCAACCCACGGTCCAGAGCCTATGCCGATTGTAGGTATTGACACTTCCTCGGTCACAAGTTTTGCAACGTCCGCAAGGGTGAACTCAAGAACCACCGCAAAGGCCCCCGCCCTTTCCAGAGCCTTCGCATCGCGCAGGATTTCCTCTATCTCCTCTTCCGTCTCACCCATTAGCCTGTAACCGCCCAAACGGAGGTACCGTTGCGGCGTTAGACCGGTGTGTCCCATAACCGGAATCCCCATCCTAACGAGCTTTCTGACGAGCTTCTCGTGGTCTGCTCCACCTTCAATCTTCACCGCATCCGCTCCCGCCTGAATCAGCCTCACGGCGTTCTTAACACCCTCCTCGACGCTCACCTCGTAGCTCGAAAACGGCATGTCCGCTAGAACCAGGGCCCTCTTAACGGCTTTTGCCACTGCCCGTGTGTGGAAGACCATCTGCTCCATCGAGACGTTCAGAGTGTTCGGCTCGCCATAAACGACCATACCAAGGGAATCGCCGACGAAGACGATGTCGATTCCCGCTTTGTCAGCCAAGAGCGCCGAGGGGTAATCATAGGCCGTCACCATCGTGATTTTCTCCTTCCCCTTCATCTCGCGGATTCTCTTCGGCGTTATCTCCCTCATACCACCACCTTCAGAGGCTTCGACGGCGGTCTAATTAACGGTTTCGATGGTGGAGTTTATTAAGGTCTTAAAACGAAGGAGAGATTGAATGTAGAACAGGGAATCCCTTTGAATCAGTTGACACTAAGAAGAACCCTCCATCGAAGTTGGTGAAAAAGATGAGAATTTGGAGTACTTGGCCCGCAGAACACGTTAAAAGGGACAGCGTTGGAAAGGTTCGCAATCTCACGCCCGAAGGGCATATTTCAAGTGCGAACACAGACAAGGAGGTGTTAGTTACTGCCTTCCTTCCCGTAGGAGCAATTTGGGCAGTAATGAGATTTCCGCCAGCACTTTCGTTAGAAAGGGCTGTGGGGGTGAGAGAATGAGAAGGTGGGAGCACTACGAGCACACCGCCGACATAGGCGTTCGCGGTTACGGCTCAACGCTGGAGGAGGCCTTCGAGGCGGTAGCGCTGGGCCTCTTTGACGTGATGGTGGACGTGAGGAAGGTCGAGCCGAGGGAATGTCGCGAGGTTGAGGTTGAGGAAGAGGACCTGGAGGCACTCCTGTACAGCTTCCTTGAAGAGCTCCTCGTGCTCCACGACATGGAGGGGCTGGTCTTCGGCGACGTCAGAGTCAGGATAGAGAAGACAGAGAACGGCTACCGCCTTAAAGCGAAGGCCTGTGGCGAGGTTCTCGACTACGAGAAGCACGAGCCGAAGGAGGAAGTCAAGGCAATAACCTACCACGACATGAGGATTGAGAAACTGCCGGACGGGCGCTGGATGGCGCAGTTCGTTCCCGACCTGTGAGGTGATTGGATGAGCGCGAGAGACGTTATTAGGGAAACCAATCCTGCATTTTACGAGCGCTACTCAAAGCTTAACGATTCGGACGAGTTCTGGGAGTTCATGGTTAGGCCACTCAGGCAGAGCATCAGGGTGAACACCCTCAAGGCCCCACTGGAGATAGTAGTTGAGAGACTCAGAGAGGAGTTCGAGCTCGAGCCGATTCCCTGGGTTCGCGAGGGGTTCTTCATTGACGTTGACAACCTCGCAAAAGTCCCGGAGCACGGCCTTGGTCTGATATTTGGTCAAGAAGCCAGCTCGATGATTCCCCCGGTGGTTCTCGAGCCGAGGCCTGGAGAGCTTGTCCTCGACATGGCTGCCGCGCCGGGCTCGAAGACCGGACAAATAGCCCAGTACATGGAGAACGATGGGTGCATAATAGCAAACGACCCCAACAGGGACAGGGCCAACGTCCTCATAGCAAACCTCAACAGGATGGGGGTTCTGATAGCGAGGGTAACGACGAGGGACGGTGCTAAATTCGCGCGCTTCGAAAACACTTTCGACAGGGTTCTATTGGATGCACCATGCTCCTCAGTCGGAATGATACGAAAGAGCTGGCGCTTCCTGAGGGAGTGGCGTGAGAAGGCCGTCGTCAAGTACATGAACATCCAGAAGAGGCTCATCTTGGCCGGTTACAAAGCGCTCAAGCCAGGGGGAGTTATGGTTTACTCAACCTGTACCATAGACCCGCTTGAGAACGAGGAGGTCGTTGACTACCTCCTGAGGAAGACCGACGCGAGGCTGGAGCGCATAAAGTTACCCGTGAAGACGAGCGAGCCCGTCCTTGAGTGGGAGGGGAAGACCTACTCTGACGAGCTGAAAAAGGCTCTGCGCATACACCCGAACGACAACGACACCGAGGCGTTCTTCATAGCGAAGATAGTCAAGCCGGGTGATGCCTATGAGTGATGGAAAGGGAAATCCCAGAAACGAGATCGGCAAGACCAGTGATGCCGAGCTCGTCAAGAGGCTCCTTATGGAGAACTACGGCTATGCGCCTGACCTAATCTACGAGATAAGGGGCAACCACCAGAAGGTCTACGCCTACAAGCCCTGTGAACTCAAGATAAGCGACACCGGCAGGAGGGGAGTCTACTTCGGCAGGATAGAGAGCGACGGAATAAGGCTGACGATTGAAGGTGCCTTCCTCGTTGGACCAAAGGCAACGAAGAACGTCGTTGAGCTGGACGACGAGAGGGCGAGGCGCTACTTGGCCGGGGAGAGCGTGGAAGTTGACGTGCCGGACGGCTGGGTGCTCCTCAAATGGCGCTCCTACTACCTCGGCTCGGCCAAGGCCAAAGCTGGAAGGCTGCTCAACTACGTGCCAAAGGAGAGAAGACTAAGGATTGGGAGGTAGGGGGCACTACCCTAAGATTGCTTTTCCTCTTTTCCTAGGGCTTGTTACGGCAGTTAAACAACCGAAAGCTTTAACGTGTAAAAATTCTATTATTGTGGACTGACATAACTAAGGATGAAAGTAGGTTTGAGGTTGGCTCAACTTATAGGAGGCAAAAGGATGAAGAGGCTCATCGCGGTGGTGTGGATTGCCCTGCTCTTGGGGTTTTTGGTGGTTACGCTGAAAATGGCAAAGGCCGAAGATGCAAAGTGGTGGGCGAAAACTTACAGAGGGAAGGCTTACGCGATTGCTGTTGCTCCAAATGGTGACGTAATAGTTACAGGCTACACTTACAGCTTCGGCGCGGGTAAGAGTGATGTTTGGGTTCTTAGGCTTGAGAAGAATGGCAATGTTAAATGGCAGAAGACTTACGGCGGAAGTGACTTAGATAAGGCTACCGCGGTTGCCGTTGCCCTAAATGGGGATATCATAATAGCGGGCTCCACTGAAAGCTTTGGCGCGGGTAGAAGAGACATTTGGGTTCTTCGTTTGGATGGGGAGGGGGATGTTAAATGGCAAAAAACTTACGGTGGGCGTATCTATGATGACGCTCATGCGGTTGCAGTTGCTCCGAACGGGGATATCATTGTTCTAGGCTCCACTGAAAGCTTTGGCGCTCCATATCATTCAGACGTTTGGATTCTCAGGCTTGATGCTAATGGAAACGTTAAATGGCAAAAAACTTACGGCGGGAGTGATTATGATTGGGCTTACGCGGTTGCCATTGCCCCAAACGGGGATATTATTGCCGCAGGCGGCACTGAACGCTTTGCCGCTGGTATAGTGGATGTTTGGATTCTTCGTTTGGATGAGAACGGTAATGTCAAGTGGCAAAAAACGTACGGTGGGAATAGTTATGACAAGGCTACCGCGGTTGCCGTTGTAGAAAACGAGGATATTATTGTCGCAGGGTATTATGGGGCCACAGATTTTCAGGGCGCTGGAGCTGATGTTTGGATTCTTCGTTTGGATGAGAACGGTAATGTCAAGTGGCAAACGACTTATGGAGGGCATTACAGGGATAATGCTTACGCTATCGCTGTTACTCCAAACGAGGATTTGATAGTAGCAGGCTGCACTGAAAGCTTTGGCACTGGAAATTATGACGCTTGGATTCTCAGGCTTGATAGCAAGGGTAACGTTAAGTGGCAAAAAACGTACGGCGGAAGTGACGATGATAGCGCTCATAGAGTCGTGGTTGCTCCGAACGGGGATATCATTGTTCTAGGCTCCACTGAAAGCTTTGGCACTGGATATTATGACACTTGGATTCTCCGTCTTCCGTCGGATGGTAATCTACCCAAGTGCGACTTCTGCGGGGATTCAAATGCCAAAATTAGCGTTCCAGACATAAAAGTGGGCAATTTCAGTGTGACTATTATGAATACGAACGCGACCGTGCAAACAACCAACGTTTATCCTCACTCCTCGGAGGATATCGGGGTGGAGACACAATACATTTCCGTTGGAACTATCAGCGTCACCACGAACCCCTCTGGTGCGAAGGTTTACGTTAACGGAACATACATCGGAGCAACTCCCCTTACTACGAACTTATCAGTAGGAACCTACGAGATTACACTTAAAATGAAGAATTACAAGAATTACACAACGACTGTAGCAATAAACCCTAATGAGGAAGTGGAACTCAACGTGATCCTAACACCCTTGCC
Organism: Thermococcus gammatolerans EJ3; assembly: GCF_000022365.1. Lineage (NCBI taxonomy): Archaea > Methanobacteriati > Methanobacteriota > Thermococci > Thermococcales > Thermococcaceae > Thermococcus > Thermococcus gammatolerans. The sequence goes on from NC_012804.1 coordinate 1,410,223, forward strand.
AGCCCATTTAACACTCAACTCAACCCCCTCCGGGGTTGAGATTTATGTTAACGGCACTTATAGGGGAGAAACTCCGGTGACCTTGAAGCTTTCTCCAGGCACGTACACTGTAAAATTCATCAAAGACGAGTATGAGAACTACACCATGAGCGTTACCCTTTCGGCAGGAGAGGCCAAGAATATCTCTGTGACACTAAATCTTGCCTACGGTTACCTAAGCATTGAATCCTCACCTTCCAAAGCTGAAGTTTACGTTGATGATAATTACATTGGCAAGACACCAATTGACCAATATAAACTATCTACTGGTGTGCATGAGGTCAAGGTGGAGAAGAGTAATTATAACTCCCTCACAAAGATGGTTACACTAAACTCCAGCGAGAAAACGAAACTCAATGTGATCCTAACGCCATTACCAGCGCATTTAATGGTTAACTCAAACCCCTCTGGAGCGGTGGTCTACATTAATGGAACCTACAAAGGAAAGACTCCGTTGACTTCGGAGCTTGAACCTAATACTTACAACCTGAGGGTTTCGAAAGAAGGTTATGCAAATTACACTACAACAGTAATCATTAACCCGGGAGAGAATAAAACCATAAACGTCGAGTTGGAGCCAATGATCGCCCACATTGAAGTTTCCTCGGATCCAGCCGGCGCGAAAGTTTACGTTAACGGGACTTATAAGGGAACGACCCCATTGACTTTGGAGCTTGGATCTGGGTCCTATAAAGTAAGGGCGACCAAGGAGGGTTATGAGGATTACGTGATAACAGTTGAGTTGAAGGCTGGTGAGTCCAAAGAAATCACGGCTCAATTAAAAGAAAAATCCACAACTACGACAACCACAACAACGGTCGCTACTTCTACGTCGGCCGGCGAGACTACAACGACAGCCACGTCGAACGGTAGTGGAACGACTAAAACAACCTCTCCAAAGGAAGGTGGTGGAATATGCGGACCGGCACTGGTTATTGCCCTAGCCTTAGTTCCCATCCTCCACAGAAAACGCAAACACAGGTAAAAACCCTTGAAACTCCATGAATCCCTGACGAAGAACTTCCTCCCTCACGTTTTCTCCCTTTTCCTTTCCCATGTGTCTCGATATTGAGGGTATGAGACACTTTTTGGTGAATGCGGGTATACTCTTACTTGGGTCGTAGCCTCCGTAAGTTTAAAATAACTTTAGGCCCACCTAAAGAGGGGGTGAGGGAATGGTTCCGCTGAAGAGGATTGACAAAATCCGCTGGGAGATTCCCAAGTTCGACAGGAGGATGCGCGTTCCGGGCAGGGTTTACGCTGACGACCAGCTCATCGAGAAGATGCGTCAGGACAGGACTCTGGAGCAGGCCGCCAACGTCGCCATGCTCCCGGGCATCTACAAGTACTCAATCGTCATGCCTGATGGACACCAGGGCTACGGCTTCCCGATTGGAGGCGTCGCGGCCTTTGACGTGAAGGAGGGCGTCATAAGCCCCGGAGGCGTCGGATACGACATTAACTGCGGCGTCAGACTGATTAGAACGAATTTAACGGAAAAAGAAGTCAGACCACGCATCAAGGAGCTCGTTGACACGCTCTTCAAAAACGTCCCGAGCGGACTTGGAAGCAAGGGAAGGGTGAGGCTCCACTGGACCCAGCTCGACGACGTCTTAGCGAACGGCGCCAAGTGGGCTGTTGACAACGGCTACGGCTGGAAGGAGGATTTGGAGCACCTTGAGGAAGGCGGAAGGATGGAAGGGGCCGACCCGAACGCCGTCAGCCAGAGGGCGAAGCAGAGGGGAGCGCCACAGCTCGGCTCCCTCGGTTCCGGAAACCACTTCCTCGAGGTCCAGGTCGTCGATAAGATATTCGATGAGGAGATAGCCAAGGCGTACGGCCTCTTCGAGGGGCAGGTTGTGGTAATGGTTCACACCGGTTCGCGCGGTCTCGGCCATCAGGTGGCGAGCGACTACCTCAGGATAATGGAGAAGGCCAACAGGAAGTATGGAATCCCCTGGCCCGACCGCGAGCTGGTGAGCGTTCCCTTCCAGAGCGAAGAAGGCCAGAGGTACTTCAGCGCGATGAAAGCTGCCGCGAACTTCGCCTGGGCCAACAGACAGATGATAACCCACTGGGTCAGGGAGAGCTTTGAGGAGGTCTTCAAGAGGAAAGCAGAGGACATGGAGATGCACATCGTCTACGACGTGGCCCACAACATAGCGAAGGTTGAGGAGCACGAAGTTGATGGAAAGAAGGTCAAGGTCGTCGTCCACAGGAAGGGAGCGACGAGGGCCTTCCCTGCAGGCCACCCGGACGTGCCGAGAGCCTACCGCGACGTCGGCCAGCCCGTCCTTATTCCGGGCTCGATGGGAACGGCGAGCTACATTCTGGCCGGAGCAGAGGGTTCAATGAAGGAAACCTTCGGTTCGAGCTGTCACGGCGCCGGAAGGCTCCTAAGCAGAAAAGCCGCAACGAGGAGGTACCGCGGTGACAGACTGAGAAGCGAGCTCCTTCAGAGGGGGATCTACGTCCGCGCGGCCTCGCTCCGCGTTGTGGCCGAAGAAGCTCCCGGAGCCTACAAGAGCGTCGATAACGTCGTCAACGTCGTCCACCAGGCTGGCATAGCAAAGCTCGTCGCGAGGATGCGCCCGATGGGCGTCGCCAAGGGCTGATGCCTTCGGTCTTCTTTTGATTTTGTTTTTGAGTGAAGTCAGCAGTTCTTAAACTTGAAAAAACTCGAATTTCGTTCTTTTCCAGTCCCTGCAAAAAGTTATTGCGACAATATGCTTGTCCTCCATTGTAAACTCTAAATAGTGCCATTTTTCTAATATTTTTTCTTTTGGGATGCCGTATCTTTTGCTTAATTCTTCGAGTTTCTTTTCGTACTCTTCTCGCTCGTTTCTCTCGTCCGCTTTTTCTTCTTCCCTCCGAAGATGAACATCCCTGCCAACGGCAAAAGCGACAAGGACATCACCCATCAAACTTCGCCTTCATGGGAGATAAGCCTTTCGAAGCTTAAAGGCCGGCACTGGCTATCTCCTCAAGCTCCCTCAGCCGCCTCTGGAAGAGCCTCTCCTCGAAGACCCCAAAGCCCACGTAGTTGGAGATTATCGCCTGGATATCGTTCTTGTACGGGCTGTCTTCGAGAACCCGATAAATGGCGGTTGGCCTGTAGGCCTTAACGCGGTAGAGCTCCCTCAGGACGTCCCTCCTCAGGTAGAATCCCTCGCCGCGCCACCTGTCTCGTCTCCTGTAAAACCCCATAACGAGGGAGTAAACGTCAACCACGTCCTTCCAGTGCTTTGCTCGCTTGTCGTCGGGATAGTCTGTGATGTTTGTGTAGATGTCGAACTTCAAAGCTAAAATCGCCTCTGGAAAGGCTACGTCGAGCTTTCCGTCCGCTATTGGAGTGCCCTCGAAGTCATTCACGGCAAAGTGAACCCTGGAATGGTAGCGGTTCGCGAAGAGTGGCGATGCAAAGGGCGTATCAAAGCTAAGCCCCGACGGCCTCTCGTCGAAGAGAAAGTCCACCTTCACTTCCTCTCTGACGATGAAGTCTTCAACCGGCTTCACGAACCTAAAGCCGGCGCTTTGAAAGCCGAGGTTTTCCATGACCTCCCTGATTTCGTCGAAGCTCTCCGCTTTCGCAAGGAAATCTATGTCAATGGACGGAACTCCGCGGTAGCCGAGAAAGTTGTCCACCCAGTAGTAAACGCCCCATCCACCAACGAGAACCACCTTTCCCTTCAGCTCCCGGGCGATGTCAAACATTGCCCCAATGGATTCCCTAATGACCCTGTTTCCGTAGCTCCTCGAATCGTACATCTCGATGGCGATATCGCTGGAGAGCTCAAGCCTCCTCATCTTTCCCACCCTTGATGATGGAAACCACGGTTTCAAAAACGTCATTAAATAGCCTTGCGTACATCCCCTGAACGAGAGTATCTGCCACAATCATCCCCCAGCTCGGGATGTAGTAGCCGCTGAGCTCCTTTCGGATTCTGAAGTAGAACTCGTCGTAGATGTAGAGCTTGAAGGGGTAGCCGTTGGGGTCTTTGAGCTCCATGACCTCCTCAAACCTATCGGCGGTCGTGTAGAGGATTCCGCCCGCGGGGCTGATTATCTTACCGAGGAGCCAGAGCGCGGAGTTTCCGGAGAAGAGCACGAGCTCCCTGAGGTCGTAGTCCGGGATGAGCTTAACAGTCGCGTAGCCAAGGGAGCCCAATATTCTCTCCTTGTCCCCGGCCCATTTGAAGAGAAAGCCCTTCCTGTCAAGAAAGACGACCCTTCCCCCGACGACCGTTACGTAGCCCTCCCTCACGAGAGACCTCACGACCTGGTAGGTGTAGGTGTAGTTCAGCCCCGTTATTCGGGCAATCTCGGGTATTCGAAGCCCCTCTCGGTCAAACATCACGCTGTATATCTTCTCCCTCGACACTGGCGGTCTCATGGGAACCACATTAGCAATATTAGTAAAACCTTTTTAAAGATTTGCTAATTTCGCTAATCCCCGAACCTTTTAATCCCCTCAATATCGCCCCGCTGAACCAGCCTGAGGAGCTTGACCGCGTAGAAAACTTCCACCGCGTTGGCCTCATCGTCAAGAAGGCCGTCTATCATCTTCAAGAGCTCTTTCTCAGCCTTTTCCATTGCCTTCTCCGAGAAGTCCGAGAACTCAAGGGCCTTCGCTATCGAGAGAACTTCGGGCGGGATTTCTTCACTGATGACCTTCTTGGTTTCTGGGTACTTTGGTTTCCGCGGTTCTATTTTCTTCATTCCCCTCTTTTTGGCGGTTTTTGGTTTCTTTCCCGTTACCTCCGCAATCGTGTTTCTCAGTTCCTCGAGCTCCTTTGTGACATCTATTCCCGCTGCTTTCAGAGTTCGAACGGGATCTTTAGTATCTGGTGAGAATGCCTCTTCCATCGCCCTTAGGTGCTTAATGTTGTGGTCCTTCGGCCACATCTTGTTGATGAGCTTTATCGTGGCAGGGATGACTTCTTTTATTGCTTTCTGCGTAGACCTTGCGACTGTTGGTCCAACTACCTCGCGCTCCTGTAGTTTTTTCACGACGAGCTTTGCGAATTCTGATGGGTTCTTCTCAACATCTTCTACTGTTTTTCCCTGCTTTACAAAATATTCGTATATTGCATCGCCTACTGCCCATCCAATGTCTTTATGCTCCTTGCCGACGTGGTTTGCTATAAGCACCGCCAGCGCACCGTGTAGTATGTGGTATCCACGGGATTTTGGGTCTCTCTCGTGATATGTGCGTGATACTCATGATCTCTGACAGCACGGGCTGCCCAGAGATCGCTTGTTTCTTTGACATCTAGTATTTTTTTACCCTTTCTATTTTTCCCTCCGGATCCATTCTTTTGATGAACTCAATGTAACCGTTATGTGATACGTGCGCATCGTCCAATGCTTCTATAATCTCTACCGGCAGATCGTACTTCTTCGCGAGTTCCTGAAACACTTCTGCCCAGCTCTTCTTTTTCTTCTTTCCTCCGAAGATGAACATCCCTGACAGCGGCAAAAGCGACAATCTCACCACCTATCAAACTACGGCGGAAGAAGAGAAAAGGGTTTCGAAAAAAGGCCTCACCTTATCCTCGCGCCGAGCTTTACCTCCTTGTCGGGCATGAGCAGGGCGACGTTCTCGCCGTCATCAGCGGCCAGAAGCATTCCCTGGCTCTCGACACCGCGGAGCTTCTTGGGCTCGAGGTTCGCTATGACGATAACTGTCTTGTTGAGGAGCTCTTCGGGCTTGTAGTACTTCTTAAGGCCAGCCACCAGCTGTCTGACCTCGTCTCCGAGGTCAACCTTGACCACGTAGAGCCTGTCGGCGTTCGGGTGGTCTTTGACCTCGATTATCTTTCCAACGCGGAGGTCGAGCTTCGCGAAGTCGTCAAAGCTGACGTAGTCCATCTTTCCGCCCTCCTTTTTCTTCACCTTCTCCTTCTTCGAGGCCTTTCCGGGCTTTTCGGACTTGACCTCGAGCTCCTCACCGTAGACGCTCTTAAGGATTGCCCTCGCTTCCTCCTCGTTCTTGAAGCGCTCCAGGGCGACCTTCACGACGTCGTCGCGCTTGTAGTACTTGTCGAGGAGTATTTTAGCGCTCTCCGGGTTTCCGCGCGCTATGTAGTTGAGGATGAAGTAGATGATGTCCTCGTCGGTGACCTTCCTGAACATCGGCGTTGCCTTCCTGACGCGGTGTCCCGCGGGAATCTCGGTGAACTCCCAGCGCTTGAGCTCCTCCAGGTTGAGCAGGTGCCATATCTTCTCACTGGCGTCGGGCAGGAACGGCTCGAGGAGGATTCCGAGGGCCTTAACAATCTGGAGCGAGACGTTGACCGTTGTGGCCGTCCTCTTGCGGTCGGTCTTTGCCGTCTTCCAGGGCCTCTGGTGGTCGAAGTAGCGGTTGCCGAAGATGGCCAGCTCCATGACCCTTCTGAGCGCGTCCTTGAAGCGGTACTGGCTTATGAGCTCGCCGACCTCCTCGAAGGCCCTCTCAATCTCTTCGAAGGCCTGTTTGTCTAGCTCGTTCAGCTCGCCCCTCTCAGGCACGATTCCGTCGAAATAGCGGTTCACGAAAGTGAGAGCGCGGTGCACGAAGTTGCCGAGGTTGTTCACCAGCTCCTCGTTTATCTTCACCTTGAAGTCGGCGAAGCTGAAGTCGCTGTCGCGAGTTTCGGGCATTATCGCGGTGAGGTAGTAGCGCAGGTAGTCGGCCGGGAATGCATCTAAGAACTCGTGAACCCAGATGGCCCAGTTCCTGCTCGTTGAGAACTTCTTGCCCTCGAGGTTGAGGTACTCGTTGGCGGGAATGTCGTAGGGCAGGTTCCAGTCGGCCTCGACTTCCTCGTCCTTATACTTGCCGTAGGCCATCAGGAAGGCGGGCCAGAATATCGCGTGGAATGGTATGTTGTCCTTGCCGATGAAGTGTATTACTCTGGTCTCGCCCTCAAGGTTGAGCCAGAACTTCTTCCACTCCTTCTCCTTTCCAGCCCTCTTGAGGGCCTCGATTGTTATGGAGATGTATCCAATTGGAGCCTCAAACCAGACGTAGAGCACCTTGCCCCTCATATCTTCGTCGTCCAGAGGGACTGGAATTCCCCAGTCGAGGTCGCGCGTTATGGCCCTCTCCTCCAGCCCCTCGTTAATCCAGCCGAGGACGGTGTTCTTGACGTTGGGCTTCCAGGGCCTGCTCTCAATCCACTTCTTGAGCCTCTCCTCGAAGTCCTGCATTTTGATGTAGTAGTGGGCCGAGTCCTTGAAGGTTATCGGGTTGCCACAGATGTTACAGCGCGGGTTGATGAGGATTTCTGGCGTTAACGGCCTCCCGCAGACCTCACACTGGTCGCCACGCTGGTTCTCGGCACCGCAGTAGGGGCAGGTTCCGATGACATATCTATCTGGTAGAAACATCTTGTCGTGCTCGCAGTAGGCCTGCTTGGTGACCTTCTTGACGAGGTGGCCGTTTTCTAGGGCCTTTAAGAAGAACTCCTGGCTTATTCTATAGTGGACGGGCAGTTCAGTCCTCCCGAAGTAGTCGAAGCTTATCTTTGCCCTCTCGAAGGTCGTCTTTATGTGCTCGTGGAACTCGTCAACGATTTCCCTCGGGCTCCTACCCTCCTTGAGCGCGCGGAAGGTTATCGGCGTTCCGTGCTCGTCGGTTCCGCAGATGAAGAGCACTTCTTCGCCCTTGAGCCTCAGATAGCGGACGAAGATGTCCGCTGGAAGGTACGCTCCCGCCAGGTGGCCCGCGTGAATCGGGCCGTTAGCGTAAGGGAGTGCCGAGGTTACCATGTACCTGACCATTTTAATCACCGATGCCCCTTGTTTCCCGGTTTTATAAGACCTGCGGGTTTTAAGCATTACGGTGGGTTATTAAGACCGAAGAAAAATATGTAGAGTTTGATATATCACTTGCCAAGGGACAGGTTCTTTGCCCTTATCACGATGGCTTTCTCGGGCAGCTCGACTTCCCCGCGCGTGATTATCACGGCACCGTCGTAGACCGTCATAGTTAGTTTTGCCTTTTTAAAGCCGCCCGTTTCGCCAGTTATCACCAGCGGGCTCTTCTTGAGCTCCAGGAACTTCTTGAAGTCTTCTGGCTCAACGAAAACGAGCACACCCCCGGCTATAACGCGGTTCGCATCAACCGCCATTCCACAGCCCATATCATCACCGAAGTTACCTTGGTGAAAGGCCTAATGGGTTTTTCGCTCGAAGCTCCTTAACGAGGTTCACCAGCTCCCAAAGGGTGTTCACGTAGTAGTCGGCACCGGGAACGCGCTCAAAGCGCACGATGTTCACGGTCTTAATTCCCGCGTTTCGCCCCGCCAGAACGTCATTGGAACTGTCCCCGACGAGCAGGACCTCGTCCTTCTTCAGGCCGAGAACTTTCAAAGCCTTGTTGAGGAGATAGGGGTTTGGTTTTACACCGTCGAGGTACGAGTAGTCCTTTCCGAGGATCACGTCGAAGTACCTGTCAAGACCAAACGCCTTGAGCACGAGCTCCGTATTGTCCTGAGAGGCGTTGCTAACGGCCGCAAGCTTTAGACCAAGAGCCCTGAGCTCCTCAAGAGCGCCAGCGTCAGGGAAGGGCTTTATCTTTCCCTCCTCCAGAAGCCTCTCCCGGTAGGCCTTATTGGCCCGATCCATAGCCTTCCAGAACTCAACGTGGTCAATTCCAAACCGCTCAACGTATCTCCTCGAGAGCTCCCCCCGAACTATTCTCCTGAAGGTCTCCCAGTCCAGGAGAACGCCGAGCTTCTCCATCGCCGGCCTTCCAACCTCCTCGTACCACCTCCGCAGGGTGTAGCCCTCGTAGTAGAGGAGGGTCTCATCGACATCGAATATGAGTCCCCTAATCATTGGAACATCCCCCGCAGTTTATCCTTTATCTCCACCGGCAGGTTCTCATAGACCTCCTGAAGGGCCTCGATGAGCTCGACGAGTTCTTTGGCTGTAAGTGTCGTCGTCTTCGGGCCGATTTCGAGTATCAGCGCGTCGTATTCCTCCGGCGAGACCTCCTCAAGCTCGTCCAGGTGGTCGGCTTTCCTCGGGATTATGTTCACCTCGCCAATCGTTCTCCCGGCCCCTATCTCGGCTTCCCGCTCCTCTATCGGCACCTCCTTGGGGCAGTCGTAGCGCTCGACGAAAATCTTAATGTCCACCACGGGAGTTCCGTCCTCGGCGTCAATCTCGTCTATGTAGAGCCTGCTCCCCTCGATGCGGTGGATTCTGACGGTGTAAAGCGCCACTGGATTCGGCCTGCAGGGCGAGCGGGTTGCGAAAACACCTGTGAGCGGGTTCTTCGGGTTCCCGTATGGATGTACCTTGAGGGTTCTCCTCTTCTCCGGCGTGTCGCTCTCGTGGAACCAGAGGACGAGCTTGACCCAGTCGCCTTCCCTGAGGCCCTCCGTTGCCTCCCGGAACTCGGGCAGAATTTTGATGTGCGTTTCTGGTTCCTTCCTCACGTAGCCAACTGGCACGATTTTGAAGGGTTCGAAGTTCATTGGCATCACATTTTATACTTCCAAACACTAACTTATAAATCCAAAACGCTCCGTAACTTTTAAAAATGGCTGTTGTTTTTAAGTAGCGATGGTAAACTGAGAATAAATGTGGGGTGTATATGGTGGAGCCCCGTGAATTCATGAACGTTGTGAATGAAATCGTGTCGGAGATTTCCACGGTTTACATCGGCAACACGGAACCTATTCGAAAGACTCTCACAGCTCTCCTCGTGAATGGAAACGTTCTCTTTGAGGACTACCCGGGTCTTGGAAAGACGCTGCTCGCGAAAGCGTTTGGCAAAACGCTGGGACTCAGTTACACGAGAATTCAGTTCACTCCCGACCTGCTTCCTGCGGATATAACAGGAACAAAGGTGTGGCGCCACGATAGGGGCGTTTTTGAGCTTGTTAAGGGCCCAATATTCACCAACGTTCTGCTCGCGGACGAGATAAACCGTGCCCCTCCAAAGACCCAGTCGGCACTGCTCGAGGCAATGGAGGAGAGGCAGGTAACGATAGAGGGCGAAACCTACAGGCTTGACAGGCCGTTCTTCGTCATAGCCACCCAGAACCCCATTGAGTTTGAGGGAACGTATCCCCTCCCAGAGGCCCAGCTCGACCGCTTTCTCCTCCGTTTGAGCGTTGGCTATCCCAGGAGCCTTGACGATGAGATAGCCATTATGGAGGCCCGTCTGCGCTGGGGTAAGGATGACCCCACTGAGGACTTGGAACCGGTGATTGACAGGGAAACCCTCTTGGAGATGCAGGCCCTCGTTGAGAAGAACGTCTTCGTCGGGAGGGAAATCCTGACCTACATCGCGATGCTCGTGAGAACGGCACGTTCGGACGGCAGGGTTGAGGCAGGGCCGAGCCCGAGGGGTGCGCTGGCCTTGATGAAGATTGCCAAAGCCAACGCCCTTATGGAGGGCAGGGACTACGTTATCCCCGACGACGTGAAGGCCTTCGCCGTTGACGCGCTGGCTCACAGGATAGTTATAAAACCTGAACATGCCTTTGAAGGTGTTACGGGCAGGGACGTGGTTCTGAGCGCCCTCCAGAAAACGCCTGTGCCGAAGGGAGACGGCGATGAGGCGTGAAAGATACGCACTGCTGTTGCTCCTCCTCATCCTCCTCGCAACCCTAACCCTTGGGTACGGTTCCAATTCCACCGGAGGAGATGGTAAAACGCGAAACGCCCTTAGCAGACTCTTCAAAGAAGCGTTTCAAAGCCCTACAAAGACCGGTTCAAGGCCGGCCCAGATGGGCTCGTTCAGTTCGGGCTCCTTTGGTGGGGGCAACTATCGCCCCGGTGTCCCGACGTCAAACTTCAGTTTCAAACCCACCGACAAGAAAACCCGTTGCCCCGTTGCAATCCTCCCGGAGGATCCCATGCTGGTCTGCGTTGGAAGACCCGCCCGGAGTGCTCCCATACTCTCTTGGAACCTTCCCCGGGAATTTGACATGATAGTCTGGTATAGGGGAACCTACTACATTCCCTACGTCGAAAGCCCCTCCAGTCCAGTCTCTTTGAAGGGTGTTAACGGCCATCTCGGATACAGCCTCGACACAGATACCCCACTCGTGATGACGACCTACGGGGTTTCGAAGGAGTTTACAGTCTATACCAACTTCACGGGCCCGCTCAACTACACCTCCGGCCTGCCTCTAAGGGTTATTTCCCGAACTGAGAACGGCTCCACAGCTGTTTACACCTTTGAGATCCCTCCAGTTGGTAGAAACTACACCCCCGGCTACTACCCGGTCTTCATTTTCACATCGAACAAAGCCGGTAGGACTGCCCTCCTAATGTGGGTGGCTCTCCTTGAAAAGCCCGTTGTTAAGATAACGAACTATCCAGAGGTTCTCTCAGGCAATGGCAACCTCCAAATGCCCATCAAAGGAACCGTTATGTATCCAAACGGAAGCCCCGTGCGGGACGGCCTTGTAACCATAACCCTCAACAGGACGAAGAGCACAGCGGGCACTATAGTTGGCGTTGTCCGGGTCAGTAACGGCACGTTTAACCTAGCGGCGGTTGTCCCCGAGGATGAGATGCCGGGAAGTTACCACATCGTCGCCCACTACAGGGGCTACCTTGCTTACCCCTCCAACAGCGACCCATTAGTTACGATAAAGCGGGTTCCAGAAGTTGAACTTGAGCGCATGAACGGAACCCTCGCGATTTTTCTCAACTGGAACGGCAATCCCCTGCCCAACAGGACGATAGGAGTTACCGTAGGAAACATGAGTTTGAACCTGACGACGGACGAGAGGGGTTACGCCTATCTGAGAATAGACAATGCCACGGGAACGGTTAGGATAGTGTATCCCGGTGATGACCTGTACCTGCCCCTCAACGAAATCCTTGAGATTCCTCCACTGGAGAAAGGAAAGGAAACGACATCATCTCCTGAGTTTAAGACAAAACACCTCCTCGACATTTCTCGCATCATAAAGCTTGTATCGGGCCTGTTCCTGGCCGTTGGCATTGCCTACGTTGTGCTGAAGCGTAAAAACCTCCCCGAGTTACCCCTGCAGTCTCCTCAAGTTTTCAGGGAGCCGTTGAAGGTTCTCAGCCCTGTTAGGAGGGTTTTCCTACCTAACGAGCCGGTAAGGGTCGTGTTAAACAGGCCCGCGGAGACTTTCCTCGATGGCGAGCTCCTTGGAACTGGAAAAGTCTTTGAACTTCGGCCGGACGTTGGAACCCACGTTTTCTCAGGGGAGGACGTTAGCTTTGAGTTCCACGTCCTTCCCCCGCGCGAGGCCGTGATTACGGCCTACAACCTGCATTTTCTTCCCTACGTGGAGTCCCTTGGAGTGCCCACCGAGAGGAGGACGCCCTTTGAGATAGTCCGCGCCCTTAGGAGAAAGGGACTCGATGGTCCGGCTCTGGAAACAGTCGCGTTGCTTTTTGTCCTCGCCGACTACGCGGAGCGTCCCCTCGAGAATCATCACTTTCGGGAGTTCGTGGATGCCCTTGAGAGACTGGGGGTGTTTGGCGATGGAGAAGAGTAAGATCAGCTCAATCCTCTCAGCGGCCTTTACCTGGACTGTGCTTGGCTTGATGTTTATGAAGGAACCCGTTCCATCCCTACTCCTTGGGATAGGTGCGGGTGTTGCAATGTTCGCCAGATACGCAAGAAGGTATTACGACCTCCTCATTCGGGGCGTGGGGTTCGGCGTGGCTTCCCTTGCGTTTCTCCTGTACACTGGCTCACATTGGTACAAATGGTTCTTCGCTGGAATCACCGCTTGGGTCGCTGTTTCCTACGTCCTGGCCTACCTCCTTAGGGCGATGTTCGATAACGATTTCATTGAGCGGAAATTTCTCGCGTTCCTTCTCGTTGGAGCCGTTTTTTCGTTCCTGCTTGCGTACCCGAATCCCAGGGGAGCACTGCGTTTCTTGCTCCTGCTGACCATGAGCGGATTAATCCTCTACTTGGCCTACGCCGTCTCCACATACATCTCCACTCACCTGGGCAAGAAGTCCCGGGTTGAACCACTCCCCCTGCCGTCCGGAAGCGTTCGTGAGGACTACTACTCAAGGGAGCTTAGGAGGGTCGTTGAGGCGTTCGTTGAGAAGGGAGACAAGGTTCCTCTAACGGTCTTTTTAATCCGAAATGCTCCGGAGGGCCTCGCCGAGGTTCAGCTCCGTGAAATCGTGAGGCCAATAGTGGATTACACTCCCCCCAGCCCTTCGCCCCTCCTTCCTCCCTGGGTGGTTGAAAAGAAGCTTGCCGATGAGAAACTCAGACGGCTTGAGGTTCTCAGGGACACCCTTAGAAAGCTCGGCTTTTCGGGGGTTGACTCATGAGGCGGATGGACGTCCTGCTGTTCGCGACCCTTGCGCCGTTCTCACTCGCGCTGTTCACCGGGGTTCTCGGTCTGGCATACGCAAGCCTAATTCCGGCATCAATCCTTGCGTACTCCCTCATGTCTGACCCCCCGTCAGGTTTTCACGTTGAAAGAACTGTGGAAGCGCGAAACCTTGCCGTGGGCCGGCGCGCCAGGGTTCGCGTTAAGCTCACCGTTGAGCGGGGCGCTGGTTTGGTGTTCATCGGGGACGTTGTCTCTCCCGGGCTTAAGGTTCACGGCCGAAACCGCAGGGTTTTCGTAAAGCTCCCAGGCGAGGTTCTTCAGGTCGAGTATTCCTATGAGGTCTCCCCCGGAAAGAGGGGCGTTCACTCAATATCCCCTGTGGAGGTCATAAGTCAAGATTTCCTTGGAATTCTTAGAAAGAACTACGGGATATTCGGAGACGAGGTTACGATAGAGGCCAGACCGGTCATTGGTAGTCTCAGGGCGAGTTCCCTGCGGAGTATTCGGGCTAAAAGGCGTGGTCTGCCAGTGGTTCTCTCCCGTAAGGGTATATCCTCCAAGGACTTTAAGGAGATTAGGGAGTATCAGCCCGGTGACCCCCTAAAAGCAATCAACTGGAAGGCAACCGCCCGCTTTGGGGTTCCCCTCGTCAACGAGTACGAGCCCGAGGGTATGGCAACCGTCATGGTGTACGCGGATACGACGACCGATATGGGAACTGGGGACGTCTTCAACGGGGCCCTCGAAAGCGCCCTTGGCCTGTCGCTCTCCCTCGTCCACACCCTCCTCAAGGCAAACCTGAGGGTCGGCCTTTATCTGGCGGGCTCTAAAAGGTTCGTAACGCCCAGAACTGGAACTCAGGCATTTTCAAGCTTCCTTAGGGCTGTCCTCTCCGCCGGCCCGTCTCCGAACCCCGAACCGATGCCCCTTGCAGTGGAGCGTTCAAAAAGAGCTGGAAAAGTTGACCTCGCGATAATCATAACCAACATCACCCCCTACAACGTCTCGGAGCTGAGAGACGCCATTGGAAAGCTCAGGAAAACCTTTAACTGCAGGGTTCTTCTCGTGGACGTCAATCCATACGGGGCGATTGATAAGGAGGTCATGCAACTTTCCCGTCTCCACAAGCGAAAACTGGCGGGGAAGCTCGGCGTGCCCGTGGTGGAGTGGGTTCCCTCTCGGGAGGGTCCAAGCACGGCCCTGAAAAAAATCCTCGGGGGTGTCTCCCTTGCCCTTTAGGGTCTCAAAGAATTCACTCAAGCTCGCGGTTCTGGTCTCACTGCTCCCACTGGCATGGCTGGCTTCGCTGACGGACGTCCTCAGGTTCCTCTCAGGGGCTATCGAAGCACGGTTGGGAATCCCAGTTCCTCCCCTGCTCTTGGGAATCGTTCTCGTTATCGTTCCCGTGCTTATCTACGTTTACATGACCGGAGACCTCCTCAAGCCGTTCCTTTTGGCGCTGGCCCTGTACCTTTTGCCCTCAATCTTTGGGATAGACTTTAACCTGCTCGACAGGTATGTACCCGGAGCAATCGGACTGTTTACGGGTTTCCTAGTGGCACTTTTTATCACATGGCTCGAGCGGGACGTTGGTTTTGTTGGGGGTGATGAAAGTGAAAGGCTCCTCATCTCGTCCCTCCGTGAGGTTCTCGTCCCCATGCCCCTCGGAATAATGCTGACGGCCCTGCTCCTGTGGCGCAGTTCCCTCGGAAAGAATCCGCGGAACGTCCTTCCCCTGGCTTTTCTGCTCCCACTTCTGCTCTTCGCTGCCGTTGTTCTTGTGATTCACTTTAAAGAGGGGCAGAATGATCACGTACAGCCCGCTAAAAAGTCGTACCTAATTCTCCGCACAGTTATGAAGGCCGGTGATTCCTTCATTCTCGACGTGTTGGAAAGGACGGAAAGGAGCGTTACTTTCACTCTGTCCGGAGGGTTTCCAGTTGAAAGGCCGATACTCCTCAAACTTGAGTGGGACGATGAAGTTCCGGAGGTGGTCGTTCTAATGTCCCCCTGGGATACGCAAACTCTGCTGAAGACCGAGGAGTTAAGAAAGGGGGAGGAAACGTATTTCATTTACCTCCCTACGTCCCGTGCTCCCAGCTCTCCAGGTATTTCTTCTGCTCCTCGGTGAGCTCCTCAATCTTTATTCCCATCGCGTTCAGCTTAATCCTCGCAACCATCTCGTCAATCTCCCTCGGCAGGACGTAGACCTTTGGCTCAAGCTTCTCATGGTTCTCCTTGATGTACTGCGCCGCTTTGGCCTGCAGGGCAAAGCTCATGTCCATAATCTCCGCCGGGTGGCCGTCTGCCGCCGCTAAATTAACGAGCCTTCCATCTGCCAAGAGGTAGAGCCTCCTTCCGTCCTTAAGCTTGTACTCCCTGATGTTGGGCCTCGGCTCGCTTATCTCAACGGCGAGCTCCTCAAGGTCGGGCTTCCATATCTCGACGTCGAAGTGGCCGGCGTTGGCCATTATGACGCCGTCCTTCATGAGCTCGAAGTGCTCCCTGCGAATGCACTTGATGTTGCCCGTAGAGGTGACGAAGATGTCGCCTACCTTTGCCGCCTCCTTCATGTCCATAACGAGGAAGCCGTCCATCCTCGCCTCCAGGGCCCTAATCGGGTCAACCTCGACGACTATCACCGTCGCGCCGAGACCGCAAGCGCGCATCGCTATTCCCCTTCCGCACCAGCCGTAGCCGACAACGACGACGTTCTTTCCGGCGACGAGCAGGTTGGTGGTTCTTATTATGCCGTCCCACGTTGACTGTCCCGTTCCGTAGCGGTTGTCGAAGAGGTATTTGGTATAGCTGTCGTTGACCGCTATGATTGGGAACTTCAGAACCCCGTCCTTCTCCATCGCGCGGAGCCTTATTACCCCGGTGGTCGTTTCCTCGCTTGCGCCCCAGATTTCGTCTATTAACTCAGGCCTTTCGCGGTGTACGGTGCTTATCATATCGGCACCATCGTCTATGATGATGTTGGGCCTTATGTCCAAAGCCCTGTGCATGTTCTCGTAGTACTCCTCCCTGCTCTCTCCTCTAATCGCGTAGACCTTGACGCCGGCCTTTGCCAGGGCCGCGACCACGTCGTCCTGCGTCGAGAGAGGATTGCTGGCCGCGGCCGAGACCTCAGCTCCTCCTGCCTTAAGGGTCAGGAGCAGGAAGGCCGTCTTCATCTCAAGGTGGAGCGTCGTGGCGATTCTGACGCCCTTAAAGGGCTTCTCCCTCTCGAACTCCCCCCTTATCATCTGGAGGACGGGCATGAAGCGCGAGACCCAGTCAATCTTCTTCTCCCCGCTCGGTGCCAGGTTTATGTCCTTAATGCAGTAATCCTTCGTGCAGTCCATAACAACCACCGATGGGTTTTTAATTCCGTGAGTTAAAAAGGGTTGGTGTTGTCATGATAGTCGACCTCTCGCTTCCCCTCGGAGAGGAGACGCCGGTTTATCCGGGCGACCCCGAGGTGAAGGTCAAACCCTGGGCCTTCATCGAGCGCGACGGCTACTACATGAACGCCCTTAAACTCGGAGAGCACTCCGGGACGCACGTTGACGCTCCGGCTCACTTCATTCCCGGCGGAAAGACGATAGACGAGATGCCCCTTGAGAAGTTCATCGGCGAGGCCTTTGTCGTTGATGTACGCGACGGGGAGGGAACCGTTAAGCTCGATGAGATTCCCGACTCGGGCTATTACGGGAAAATCGTCCTTTTCCTTACCGGCGGGAGGGAGCTCTCACCCGAGGTCGCGCTCTTCCTTGTGGCCGAGGGTGCTAAAGCGGTCGGCACCGACGCGATGAGCATTGGCGACGATACGGTTCACACTATTCTCCTGACCGCTGAGGTGCCGGTCTTCGAGAACCTCGCCAACCTTGAGGTCCTGCTCGAGAAGACGTTTACCTTCATAGGCCTTCCCCTGAAAATCGAGGGTGGGTCGGGAAGTCCTGTAAGGGCCATCGCCCTGCTATGATTCCTCGGATTCCTCCCGTTCTAGGAGCATCTTAAGGGCCTGGGATAGCTTCTCGTTCTTCTCCCGGAGAAAGGCGTTTTCCCGCTCCAGTTCCTCAAGGCGTTCTTGGAGACGCTTTAGCTCGCTGAGAAGGGGAGCAACCTTTGATTTTGGAACGTATTCCTCCTTCATGCGTCTGACAGCTTCGAGGGCCTCTTCAAGGGAACCAGCCCCGGTCAGACGGAGAAGCTCACGTTCGGCCTTTGAGAGCCTTCCAGTCTTTTTCTCGTACTCCTGAACCCTTCTCTGGAGTTCCTCGATCCTTCTGTTCAGCTCGGCGTAGCTGGAAACTTTCTTCCTCAGCTCCGCAAGTTCTCCCTCCTTCTTCCTGAGGGCCCCCCGGAGGCTCTCAACCTTACGCCTCAACTCATAGTTCTCAATTATGAGCTTCTCGTGGCGCTCCTGTAGCTCCCTCAGGGATTTTGCGAGGTCTCCGCTGACTCCCAGGATAGATCCCTCAAGCTCCCTTATGCGCTGATTCACGAGTTCCTCAACCTTCTCTTCGATGAGCCGGAGATAGCTCTTCTCGAACCTGGCCAGTATCTCCGCCTGATTCATCTCGAGCTTCTCCTCGAGCTCGTTTATCCTCGGCAGGAGGTTGCTTATACCCTCTATGAGGAGGGTCTTTCTC
Organism: Thermococcus gammatolerans EJ3; assembly: GCF_000022365.1. Lineage (NCBI taxonomy): Archaea > Methanobacteriati > Methanobacteriota > Thermococci > Thermococcales > Thermococcaceae > Thermococcus > Thermococcus gammatolerans. The sequence goes on from NC_012804.1 coordinate 1,428,185, forward strand.
TGAACTTCATTCAGACCCTTTTCCAGGACGTGTATACGTTTCTCCAGCGCAGAATCTCGCTCCCTCATCTCCGTTCTCGTGTCCTCGAGCTTCTGAGTCAGCCCCTCGATCCGCTCCCCGAGAAGACCGCGTTCAATGTGGAACTCCTTTATGAAAGAGGCCAGTGCCTGAAGGGAGAATAGTGAATAGTCGCCCAACTTCTCGGCCTCCGGGACGACGGCCTTAACTGTATCCCAGTCCCTCAGGGTTTTAAGCTCCGAAAGAATTTCTGGATGCCTTTCCCGGAGGTAGTCCCATGTAACTCCCTGTTTTCCCTTGTCAAACATTCCCATCAAAGTGTTCAACGAATCCAAAACTTATATAGCTTTTGTGTAGGCGGTTTCTAAGAATTTGAGTAATTCAGGGGCTCCCTTCCAGAAGAGTTGGACGGGGAGAAGTTAGTGGCCGGCGGCGTTCCCGGTTTCCCGCCCCCTCTCGGAGGGCAGTACACCCGGGAACGCTGGCGGGCTTAACTTCCGGGGTCGAAACGAGACCGGGTGTAACCCCGCCGCTATGGCCGCCGTGCCGATTCATACCTGCCAAGGCAAGTTTATAAACTTTACGGTCCAGCAAAGGTTTATCAGACCTAAGAGCTACCCTAACACAGTATGGAGGAGCTGTACCTTGAACTCATGAGAATCGAAAGGCCGATGGGCGAACCCCTCACACCCGAGAGGAGAGCCCGGGATTTCATTGCCGAACTTCAGAGAACACCCAACGGCGAGGAGATAATCGTAAGAGGGTTCCTGATGCTCAGAAAACCCCCAAACGCGCCCAGGGATGCAGTATACTACGTACTCTCCGCACTAAGTCCAGGAGAGCTCAAAAACCTCCCTCCAAGAGCCCCGAAACCGTACGTCATCGTGAGAGTTGGACATGAAACATCGATAGGGGAAAAATTTCTCTCGGGCTCGTACGTTGAAGTTAGGGGAATCCTTGAGCCGTACCCCTGGGGAAACCTCCGGATGATAAGGGCAATATCTCTGAGGGGCGTGGACTACTCTGATTACTGGAAGGAATACCAAAAGATGGCCCTCAGCCCGGAGGAGGTAGAGAACATCATCGAGGGCTCGATATACACCAACAGGGAGTTCCAGCTGGGTCTCATCTACGCCCTCTACGGTTCGCCACCGGTACTCGAGTCCCCGAGGGGATGGAGCGAGGGGTATGAGCTCTCGATCCTCGGACAGAGGGGAAGAGAAAGTTCACTGCTAACCCTCTGGAGAATTCTCAAGTTCCTCTACACAAATCTTCCCGAAGAGCTCAGGTTCAGAAAGGAAAAAAAGAGCCTGCTCACCGACGATTTTCTCGATCTTGATTTCAAGGTCTTTGACCCAAACGGAACGCCGGTGAGGTACTACGTTCCGAGAACCCCCGGGAGAATAAGCAAGGCCGCCGAAAGGAGGCTCCTAGCTAAGAAGCTTGCCGGAATGCTGGCCCTTCCAAAGAGGGCAAATCCCACCGACGATTTGAGCACCAGAGCAGAAACACCCTTTGTTTTTATCCCCGAGGAGGACGAACGTCCATACCTTGAGAACGAGTCTCTGCTAAGGAGCTACCTGCCGAACCTAATCGTCACGATCTTCGTGGAGAGGGAGAGGGTAAGTACTCTCTCGACGTCCGGGAAACTGGGAGAGACCTTCCAGCGAAAGTTCGAGGACTGGCTGATGGAGAAGAGAAACGAGTACGGATGGACCTTCGACGTGCTGACAATCCCCGGAGGGGTTTTTGATGTCGGCATGCGCTACGAGCTGAGCCTCCGGCTCCTCGGATCGATGGCAAGGCTGGACGGAAAACTGAAAAGAAGCCACCTCGGAAGGGTAAAAACTCTCAACGATGAGATCCTCAACGACTGGATGACTGTTCTCTCCTCCATGCCCCAGAGCGAGCTCCAGAAGCTGCTAAAACTTTATCGGGGCTATATGCCTGGCGACCATAGGGCCGCGAAGGCGCTCCAGCTCTTCAGGGACATCGCCTCAACGACTCTCTCAGGGGCGGTAACGAGGGAAACGTTCCGGGCCGAGCTCCTAAAGGCGGGGTTCTCAGAGGGCGCCGCCGAGAGGATCATTGAGACGTTAGTAAGAGAGGGTTACCTCTACGAGCCCTCTGCGGGGGTTCTAAAACTCGTTCGGTGATTGGAATGGGAAAGAAGCGGTTCATCAGAGAAAGGGAACAGCGGGAAAAGAAGAGGATTGCCCGCGAGAGGGTCGAGACGCTATTCACGATGGCGGAGAGAGTGTTCCCGTACAGCAGGGAGCTGGCCAACAGGTACGTCGAAATAGCGCTTGCCGTCCAGCAGAAGGCCAAGATAAGGCTCCCGAGAAAATGGAAGAGGAGATACTGCAAGAGGTGCCACTCCTTCCTCGTTCCCGGTGTCAACGCACGGGTCAGGCTGAGGAGCAGGCCCTACCCCCATGTGGTCATCAAGTGCCTTGAATGCGGGTACATAATGCGCTACTCGTACCTGAAGGAGAAGAAGGCAAGGCGCAAGAAAAATGATTAACTGCCTTCCTTCCTCTCTTCCTCTGATTCAGCAAGTGTTATCTTCATAAGCCCCTCCCTCACCTTTTCCATGACGAGTTCGCTGCGGTCGTTGAGTTCCTGGAACTTGACCTTGATGATCTTTCTGAACTTCGGGCTCTTGAGGGCCAGCTCCGTTAGGGTCTCGACGGCGCTTATCCTGACTATCTCGTTCCTGTCGTAGAGGAGCGACAGAAGCCTTGGGAGGAACGGGGTCGCGTAGCGGGTCTGGTTTTCCGCGAGGGCGGAGATGAAGTTGAGGGCGGCGAGACGATCCGTTTCATCGGGGGATGTCAGCATCGAGGCGATTTCCCTCGCTATGTTACCGAGAAGCCGGGGATTGTTCCTCATGATCTCCTCTAGGACGTAGGCCATGTTTATCCGGATCTTTGGATCGCCTATGCGATAGTTGGCAAGGATCACGGGGACGGTACCCCTGACGAGTTCTGGCTTGATGCGGGAGAGCACACCAATGGCCTTTGCTATTTCAAGGGTCAGCGGGATCGCCTCGCTCTTTCGTATCATTACGAGCAACTTCCGGAGCAAGGGGTCTATCAACTCCTCATACTCCTCAATGACGTTCATAATGACTATCAGTGCGTTTTTCTGGACTGTCCAAAGGTCGTCGTCGAGATACCTTATCACCTGATCGAGGATCTCCTTGTCGTACGAGGCACGCACTATAACCTCGTCGAGCTTCTCGCCTGTTGCGAGTGCCTCCCTAACGTCCAGCTCTTCCTCCATGGGAACCACCCCTCACCGCAAAACCCGCGAGCACGGAGAGGAAAATCATGAAGGCAGGCCCGCAGATACCTTTCGATCCCCTTATCTTTGACAGATCCAGAACGTAAAAGTACGAGCTCCCGGTTCCCGCGACCACCAGGTTTCCCTGGACTGCCGTGCTCCTGACGTAACCAACGTTAAGATCCTTCCAGAGCACCTTTCCGTTCTCAGGGTTGAGAACGTACAGACCTCCCTCACTGTAAACCTTCGTTACATTGCCCTCTCTCCTGCTTTCGAACTTGCCGATTCCAACTATCAGCTTACCGTCCCCGTAGGCGAGCGTTTTAACCCTGTAAGGAAAGTCCTCGCTCCAGAGGAGCTTCCTCTCATTCAGGTCGTAGGCAGTGACTTTCCCATTTCTCCCATCGAAGCCTGAAGCGTAGAGGGTGTCTCCAACGACGAGGAGATCCTCAACGAAGAACGTGCTCTCGTTCCACATTACGTGACCGTTCCCATCGACCATTAGGATGTAACCCTTGGTGTTGTTGAAGCCCGTTCCTGCTATGGCCTTGCCACCCCACACCTCAAGATCCCGGACCCACCAGCCGGTGCTGATGTTCCAGAGCAGTTTACCGTCGTAGGAAACGCCGTAGAGCGCGCCGAAGTGGTAATGGGCGGAGTATCCCGAGGGCAGACCGGAGCCAACGTAAACAACGTCCCCGAGCCGCACCCTACCGGGCATACTCGGAAGTCTAACCCTCCAGCCGTCTTCAAGCGACAGGCTTCCGTTATCGAGGAGCTTGGCCCTGAAAACTTCCCCAGAGCTGCTGAACGTGCCGTTGGTGTGCCAGATGTCTCCATCTACCCCGTAAACGTAGCCGTTTTCCATGACAAAGTCATAAAGTTTGTTGGGGGTCGGGAAGTTGGCCTTTATGTGGCCTTCCCCATCAAGGAACACGAAACCCCCGAGTCCACCGGCGAGAACACCCCTATCCAAGGGCTGGATTTTAACCACGTAACCCGAACTGTTCACCCAGAGCCTGCTCCCATTGGTCGAGTAAGCGGCCATAAGACCGAGGTAATAAACCCCGATGAGTTCTTTTCCTGCAGTCATTCTGTAATCGCAGGCGGCATAGATGGTGCCGTTTGAGATGGCAACGGCCTCTATGCTCTTCTGGTATGGAATGTCCTCCCCAACCACCCCCTTGAACACCAGGGGGTTTTCCTTTGCCATTGCCGGCGCGAGAAGCCCCAGCATTAGAATTAAAGCCAGTCCAATGGCCTTTCCATTCATTTTTCACCGCCCTCCTTTAGTTTCCTTGCCAGAGGAGTTGGTTCCACTATCTTTCGTACCCCCTTAATCCGTAGGAGTCCCTTCCTTATCAAGCTGTCGTAGACCCCCTCGACCTTCAGAACATCGAGCCCAAGAACACGAGGCACGTCAAGCGGATCGATGCCGGCGAGGAGAACATCGAGAACCTCTCTCTCGAGGGGTTCAAGCTCGGGGCGTTTCAGTTCCCTTTCGAGTTCCGGAAACTCCCGGGAAAGCTCCGCAAGGTAACCCCAGCTCAACGGGGAAAACCGCTGAAGATAGCGCAGTATGAAGAGCCTGATCCTCCTCTCCCCGATTTTAAGGTCAAAGCTCTCCACACCCGAGGGAGAGTAGACCTTAAACCTCCACAGGGTGTCCTCAAGAACCTCAGCCTCGCTTACCGAAGAAAGGCTCATCAGCCTCTCCCTCTCATTTTCAACTACCAAAAGCCGCCCAGGCCCGATCAGGCGGAGGTGCACAACGCTCCAGGGTTCTCCGGCTCTCCTCATAAGAACTGGGACTCCGTTCAAAAGCTCAACGAAGATCCCGTGGATGAAGGCCTCAAACTTTCTCCTGTCGTAGATCAGGGGGTTGTTCCCAACGCTCAGTATGAGAACCCGATCGCCCGAGAAACGAAGGGTGAAGTTCGGCTCATCGCACGGAAACGGAGGAAGGAACCCGAGATCCTCAAGCAGGGAGAACGAAAAGAAGTCCTCACCAGCTTTTTCATCAACAAACCGCATGGAGAGGCCGCTGTGGCTCAGAGTGACTATAACCTCCCTAGTTTGAGTCCTCTTGCCACTCCAAACCACCTCTGCCCGGGCCCTTAACTCAGCGGGCATACTCAACCCCCCTGGACCGCCTACCAGTCCTCTTAAAGGGCTCGGGATATCGGGCCAGCATCTCAAAGAAGTCCGCAGAAGGAATTATGTAAACCTCAAGACAGCCCCCGTGTTCATCGTAAACAAGCCCCACAAACACGGGGAGCTTCTTTCCCCCACCGAGAAAGTTCAGAACCCTCTCAAGCTGATCAACTGTTTTTATGGAAAAGGGAACGCTGGGGAGGAGTTCGTAACCCAGGGAGTTCGAAAGCCTGCTGGCAAATTGGCCGGCTATGACGTTACCCAGTTCCCTGAGAAGGGACTCCATAAGCTCCCTAATGTTGTAAGTCTCGAGAATCCCCGTCTTTTTCAGTTTTAGAAGGCGACTCACGATGGTGGAAGAGTTCTCAAAATCGAAGGCCATTATTAGCTCCGGGCTATCGCCTATGGCAAAGCCCACGAAGTTCACGCCCTCCAAGAGGCCCCCAATAACCAAGTCGGAGGACGAGATCACCCGAAACTCCGAGAGTTCCATCTTGCCAGTTGGGTCGATTTTGGCGAGCGACTCCCTTAGGGCTCTCTCAAGCAGTCGTCCCACAAGCCTAACGTTTTTCACACACTAATCCCTCCATAAGGCTGATCAAGTCTATAAGCGGAACCGGCTCCCTGCCTCCCATGATTATCACTCCGGTGAAAACACTCTTCTCTACCTCAGCGGAAGGAACCAGCGAGCGAAGGGACCTAACGACGGTCTCCTTCTTTCCAAGAATCCGATCAACGAGCACGAGCACCTTCTCCTTACCATCCTTATCAAACTGAAACAGAAGTCCCTCGACCTCACCCTCGGGCAGTGGAGCAAAGTCCTCGACAATGTCGTGGAGAAGAACTGCCGGGAAAATTCCTGAGGTGTGGGCCGCGACGTAGACACTTCCCACCTTCCTCACGCTCTCAGCCCCGAGCTTGAAACTATCGAGAATCCCTATGGAGGGAATTGCATATTTCTTCCCTCCAACCTCGACGATGTAAACAGGAATGATCAGCACGTCGGTCGGAACCCTCAGCGTTATTACGGTACCTCTACCCTCCTCACTGCTTACGTGAACGCTACCGTGGAGTTCCCTTATCGACTCCATAACCACGCTCAGACCAAAGCCCCTTCCGCTCTCCTCAGAAACTTCCCTCTCCGTGCTCATTCCCGGCTTAAATATCAGCATAAGCGCTTCCTTCCTAGAGAGCCTCTTGGCTTCTTCCGGTGTTATTATGCCCCTCTCTACAGCTCGTTTCTTGACCTCACTGATGTCGATTCCCCTCCCGTCATCGCGAACGCTGACCTCAACGTAGCTCGGATGAGGAACGATGCTTATCTCGATGAGCCCCTCAGGGGGCTTTCCAATTCTGAGCCTTTCTTCACTCCCCTCAATACCGTGAATAACGGCGTTTCTAAGTATGTGCACGAGTGCCTCCCATACGACGGCGGCCACCATCCTATCGACGGCGACGTCCTCTCCCAGGATAGTAACTTTAACCCGCTTTCCTTTCTCCGCTGCCAGCTTTTCGATAGAAGGTATCAGCTCTGCTATCCTGTCCCTGAGTTTGACAGTCCGAAGGGAAGTAACCGTCTTCCTCAGCCTCTCGATGGTTTCCAAAAGTTTACCGCTCAGCTCCTCTATCTGCTCGGGATTGAAACTGCCAGAGGTTATATCTCTCAACCATTCTCCAATCGCTACAAGCTCACCTAGAGAGTAAAGAAGCTCGTCCAGAGCTGAAACATCAACGGGAATAGTTCTCTTCCGTGACCTGAAGGGTAATGGCCTGATTTTTTTACCCGAGAACGATTTCCGTTCCGTGGACTCCCCTTCCGGCTCCCCGATCTTAATAACATCTCGAACCCCCGGGTGGCGAAGAACTAACTCCCTGACTCTCTCGAATGACAGCTCGCTTTCCAAAAGTACCTCAAAGAAACTCTCACCAAGCAGCATACCATCTTTTATCTCCCCCTCTGGGGGATTCACCGACAGTACCCTACCCGCCTTCCTGAGGTCTTGGATGATAAGAAGCGCCCGTGCAGCCTTAAAAGGAGTCTCCTCTGTAAGGTAAATCCTGAGCCTGAGCTTTCCTTCTTTTCTTTCGTTTTGTCCTCCATGCCCAAGCACCTCCACTTTTCTGACACCGTTCACGGAACCGAGCTCTTCCTTGATTTCATCTGGGCTTAATGGACTCTCAATAACAAGTTTAAGCCGTTCTCCCGGCTTAGTCCGGCCCTCGATAATATCATTAACGTCCGGCTCTGAAGATATCAGGTGACCCAGTCTCTGCAGTTTGGAAAGAACCGCAAAGGTCCACACAGGGATCTTCTCGGAAACAGGCTCAAAGCTCACAACAACCTCGTACCTTTTCTCCAGGGCAACCTTCAAAGGGGGGAGCTTTCCAGCTTTTCTCGAGGCGTTTTTAAGATAAAGGGTTGCCCTAGCTATCACAGGCGACAGTTCAACTTCCCTCTCGTCCCCAAAGTCCTCAATGGAATGTATCAGCCGGTCAATTGAGACTATTAGCTCCCGAATTATGGAGAGAAGGTCCTCGTCCAGGGAAAGGTTACCCGAGCGGATCATATCCAGAATCGTCTCGAGCCAGTGCGCAGCCTGGGTAAGCTTTGGAAACCCAGCCAAGGAAGCCGTGCCCTTAATCGTGTGGGCACTCCGTATCATTTCCTCGACGGTCTTTGAAAGATTTTCCTCATCACCACTAAGCCGGGAAAAAAGCTCTTTGAGCTCCACAACCTTTTCTCTTGCTTCTTCCAGGAAACTCCCGATATAGTTTGCCCCGATGATGGTCACCCCCGTAAAGGCCGGCCGGGTAGTGCACCTCTGAGACAGTGAATCTCTAGCTCTTTCCAGCCTCCCTACCCCGGCCGGCCACCTATTCCTGGCTCGATAGTACTCTCTCGACTTCTTTGAGCACCTGTGAGGGTTCAAAGGGCTTGACTATATATCCGGAGGCCCCGGCTTCTATGCACTCTATAAGTTTCTTATCATTATCCACAGAGGTTATCATGATAACTTTGGCATTGGGATCAATTTTCTTTATCTCCTGCAGGGCAGTTATACCGTCCATGTCCGGCATTATTATATCAAGTGTTATAACATCGGGGCGGAGCTTTGAGTAGAGTTCAATCGCTTCCTTACCAGTGGATGCCTCACCAACTACCTCATGCCCGGCCTCTGTGAATATTTTCCTGAGCAGTATCCTCGCGAAGAGCGCGTCATCCACTATCAGTATTCGCGCCATCGTTCCTCCCTCTAAACTGTGTTTTTCGTAAACTAAAACCCTTGTGTGTAGGTAATTGTGTAGCTACACTCTCCCAATCCTCGTGGTTTTGGAAAACTTACAATGCACACTCGCGGTCACACTCATCATTTGGAAAAAATACAACAATCAGGGCATCAGGGTAACTCTCAGCAGACTGCGACCGAGGGGCTCTATAGAGACATCAAAACCGTTCCCTTCAATGGTTCTTATGACATCGTTCCTTCTGGGAAAGCCTACGAAATCCTTGTTCAGCTTCTCAAAGAACTCCAATGCCTCAATGTGTTTGAACTCTTCTCTGAAGGGTTCAAGGATAATCAGCCGTCCGCCGGGTTTGAGGGTCTCCAGCGTCCTCTTCAGAACCCTGCCGTAGTCATCGGGCTTTAAGTACTCCAGAAGGTAGCTGATAACGGCCACGTCGTATTCGTTCACGGGCCGGATCAGACGAACGTCAAGTTCTTTCAGCTCAACTGGCAGGTTATCAGTCTCAGCACGACTCTTCGCTATCTCAAGGATCGCTGAGGAGTAGTCCACTCCCGTGTAGAAGCCGTCGTATCCTACAATTCTTCCAAAATAGCTGGGAGCAGCCGATCCGCAGCCGAGGTCAAGCACGCTCATTCCCTGCTCGAGCCCTGCGGCTACTGAAATGGTTTTTCTGTAAAGATCGGCGAAGTCTGTCGTCATCCGGATGTCCCAGAAGTCGGCGTCTTTATCAAAGTCCATGAGCACGTGGGGGTGCGTTGGCGTTATGAACGCGTAGTCAACCATCCTATATATTTCTTCGAGCGTGGAGACCCAGCCGGGCAGGAGTGAATCATAGTGCTCCTGCGGAACTTTCAAGGTGCAGGAGAACCCGTTGAGCTTTAACCTGCCTTCTTTTTCCTCGATGATTCCTATTGCCTTCAGGGTGTTCAGGAACTCGAGGAGGAGCCTCCTGTTAGGAAGTCCCACGGAATCAAGGACTTCCTGGTATGTCGGTTCCCTTGAAAGAACTTTGAAAATACCGTGTTTGGTGCCAAGCTGTATTATATGGAGTATTGCCATCCTGACCATCTGCTCGATGTTGGAATCAACAACTGAAACAAGCCTTTCAACGGTGTCCATCCTGATCACCTCACATGAACTTCCTGTAATACCTATAGTATTCCCTGAGGTATTCAACCACCTGTTTTCCGTACTCTGTAAGCCGGTAGTACTTAAAGCCGCCGTTGGTTATCTCCTCGACGAGGCCAAGGTAAACGAGGGAGCTTTCGCCATTGTAGCGGTTTCCAAGGCCAACCAGCGCCCCGCGAACGTTCGATGGATCGGACCCAACAACCCTGGCGATCTCAGAAAGGTAAGTTGCCGACGGGTATATCTCATTCAGGTAAAGGAGAATTCTCTTTCTCAGCTCACTCCTGTGTAGGGACCTCAACACTTGTGGGTCTATGATCATTGTCCTTACGGCCATCCGCCCCCACCTCCAGTGTTACTCTGCGGCCTTTAGCCCGCTGATTTTACTGCCCCACTGACCATCTATGGCAGCCAACACTTTGTTTGTTTGGATACTATATAACGTTTTTGGTTTTGAATTGTACTCATTCCAGCATTTGTCCATTTAATCTGCTGCCAATGCATTGAATATAATTTATTTTGCAGGATTTTCAAAATCTGGTCAGGAAATTTCCAAAACCCGAGGACTACCTACATATGCACCTACACAACCAGCTACACTACTAAGAACAAAAAAGCGATTTATATCGTAAGCTTGTAATCATTAATGCAAACAACCCCAGGGGGTGCATGGCTGATGAAGGCCAAGAACAGAAGAGGTGCGGTTGGTATTGGAACCTTGATAGTGTTTATTGCCATGGTGCTAGTGGCGGCAGTGGCTGCAGCAGTCCTCATCAACACGAGCGGCTTCCTCCAGCAGAAGGCTTCAAGCACCGGCAGACAGAGCACCGAACAAGTCGCCAGCGGAATACAGGTCATGAGGGTTACAGGACACTACGATGGATCCAGCGGAATAGACAAGCTCGCTATCTATGTCACTCCGAACGCCGGCAGCTCGGGGATTGACCTCAGCAACACAAGGATAGTACTGTCCAATGGTGACAAGCAGGCCATTCTGAAGTTTGCCAAGAACAACGTTACGAGCACTCTTCCGAGCAACATATTCGACACCAGCCTGACCGCATGGGATTATATAAACTATGGAGGCACGAAGGGATACACCTACTACGGTATCATTGTCGTCCAGGACTATGACGGATCCCTCACGGAATCAACCACAACGCCGACCCTCAACAAGGGTGACATAGCTATCCTCACCGTTGATGTGAATGGGCTGTTCGGTGCTTCTATTGATGTCAGGAAGCACATTACTGGGCAGGTTGTCCCCGAGTTCGGTGCACCGGGCGTCATCGACTTCACCACCCCAAGCACCTACACCACCGATGTTGTTGAACTCCAGTGAGGGAGGTGAAAGGATATGAAACTTGTTAAGAAGAGGGGTGCGGTTGGTATTGGAACCTTGATAGTGTTTATTGCCATGGTGCTAGTGGCGGCAGTGGCTGCAGCAGTCCTCATCAACACCAGCGGCTTCCTCCAGCAGAAAGCTTCAAGCACCGGAAGGGAAAGCACCGAACAAGTCGCCAGCGGAATACAGGTCACCAGCGTCGTTGGATGGGTCAACAACAGTGGAGTCTCCAAGCTCGCCATCTACGTTACTCCAAACGCTGGCAGCGCTGGCATTGACCTCAAGAACACGAAGATAATCCTCTCCGATGGAAAAGTAGAAGGAATACTCAGGTATGGTAACGACACTGATGCCTACGTCGTTGGACCAGTCTCAGACGTATTTCAGGATGTCATAACACTGAATGGATACACCTTCAACTGGTCCAAACTCGACAAGACCACATATGGTATCATTGTCGTCCAGGACTATGATCACTCAGTCCAGAAGCAGGCCCCAACTCTTAACAAAGGCGACATAGTAATCCTCGGAGTCAACACCTACAAAGTATTTGGAGGAATACCCGTCAGGAGGCACATTACTGGGCAGGTTGTCCCCGAGTTCGGTGCACCGGGCGTCATCGACTTCACCACCCCAAGCACCTACACCAGCACAGTTATAGAGCTCCAGTGACCTCAGCGTTTCTCCACCCTTTCCTTTCGTTCTTTAAAGATTCTCCGGAGGTGATGCTATGAGAAGGGGAGCAATAGGCATTGGCACGCTGATCGTCTTCATCGCAATGGTCCTAGTGGCTGCAATAGCGGCAGGGGTTATCATCGGTACAGCGGGATACCTGCAGCAGAAAGCTCAAGCAACGGGCAGACAGACAACACAGGAAGTTGCCAGCGGGTTGAAGATCGTCAACATCTACGGCTACACGCCCACCAATCCCCCAAGCAGTGGGCTCATTGAGAGGATGGCCATCTTCGTAACACCAAACGCAGGGAGTGAGGGAATCGACCTCAGCAACGTTAAGATAGTCCTCAGTGATGGGAAGAGGCTCGTGGTGTACAATTACTCCGCTCAGTTCCTCAACCCCGGCAACATCAACGATTTATTCAACACTACTGAGATAAGCCTCTGGAACAGCATCCAGGGTACAGCAAGCTTCGGAATAGTTGTTGTCAATGACATAGGAAGCAGGATGCAGGACACCCACCCAACGCTGGAGTTCGGTGACATGGTGGCGCTCTGCATCTGGACCACAATGTTCCAGAGCGATGGTGGCAATGGCATAGGCCCAAGCACGAAGATAACAGGAAAAGTGATACCGGAGCGGGGAGCCGCTGGAGTTATCGACTTCACGACACCCGCCACGTTCAGTGAGAACGTGATGCAACTCCAGTGAGGTGGTGAAAATGCCAAGAAGACGCGGTGCAATTGGCATTGGAACGCTCATAGTGTTCATCGCAATGGTCCTAGTGGCTGCAGTAGCCGCCGGAGTGCTAATAGCCACGAGCGGTTACCTCCAGCAGAAGGCCATGAGCACAGGAAGGCAAACAACACAGGAAGTTGCCAGCGGGATTAAGGTCATGAACATCTACGGGTACACACCAGCAAACCCACCAAGTGCCGGAAACATAACGAAACTTGTCATCTACGTTACTCCAAACGCGGGGAGTAGCGGCATAGATCTCAGCTACGTCAAGGTCGTCCTCAGCGACGGCTCCAAGATGACCGTCTTCAAGTATAACCCCAACGCATTTTACACTGGGGACATAGACAACGTATTCACCCTGCCTGTCTGGGTCAACGTAACAGGCACGAACTTTGGCATAGCAGTGGTTCAGGATTCAGACCTCAGCATAATTAACAACAGAGAGCATCCCGTCCTGAACTGGGGTGATATCGCGGCACTGCTGGTGAACACTACAGGATTTGGCAAGGGTGCTGGATTACCCCCAGCCACCCACGTTACGGGTAAAGTAATACCAGAAAACGGCGCCGCAGGAGTCGTGGACTTCGTAACACCACACGCATACACGGACAAGATACTTACACTGCAGTGAAAGGGGGGTGGCACAATGGCACTGACTTTCCTTTCATCTTTATTTGGGAAGAAGAAAAAGGAGGAAGCGGCCACCCCCGTCGAGGAGCCAATAGAGGTTGAAGAACTCGAAGAGACCGTCGAAAACAGGGAGGAGAACGAGCAGATAAACCAGCTCATGGAGAGGATAAACGAAATCGAGAACGATCTCCCAAGGATAAAGATAAGCATCGACACCATAAAGAAGCAGATACAGGAGCTCAGAGATGACATAGATAGGCTCGACAAGACCATCAAGGACGTCATGATGCTCTACGAGGTCATCAGCCAGGAGATAAACCCGTTCAAGGAGCAGATGGGTCAGGAAAATCCGCTCAGCAACGAGATACAGGAGCTCAGAAAGGAACTGGAGAATCTCAAGATGGAGCTGGCCCAGGTCAAGAACGACATCAAGGTGCTCGCCGGGTATGGTGTGGACATAGACTCGATAATCTACGAGGTGCTGGCGGAGGTGTGATGCAATGCAGCTAGCGGGGTTCGTCACTGAGGCCGACATCAACGCCAAGCTCTCAGAGCTTAAAGGCAAGGTGCCAACTGTCGTCATAAACGAACTCAGGGAGAAGCTGATAGCCAGGAAAGATCAGCTCACACCGGAGCAGCTTGACAAGATCGTCAAGAAAGTCCTTGAGACATATGGAAACCAAGCAACAAAGTACGAGCAGTTGAGCAAGCGCGTTGACGAGCTCGGTAAGAGGTTGACTGATTTGAGCCTCCAGCTCAGTAGGCTCGTCGAGAGCCTCGAAGAGGCGAGGTTCAAGGTACAGGAGAAGAAGGCCGAAGAGGTCACCGAGAAAGTGGAAGAGGTTCACGAGAAAATCGGAAAGCTCGAGGAGATGCTTGAAAGGAAAGAAGAGAAGAAAGAAGAAAAGGAAATCTCAGAGGAGGCAAAGAAGAAGCTCGAAGAGCTTCACAGGAAGGTCGAAGAGCTGGAAGAAAAGCTCAGCGGAAAGGTTGCTGAGAAGGTCATTGAGGAAGCGAAGGCAAAGGTAGAGGAGCTCGAAGAGAAGCTCGAAAGTGGTGAAGAGATCACGGAAGAGGAACTCAAGGAGGCTATTGAGAAGGTCGAGGAAGTCAAGGAAGCCCCAGTAGAGGAAGAGACACCAGAGATCGAGGAGAAAAAACCTGAAGAGGCAGAAAAAGCTCCCGTCCCTGAGGAGGCGGCGCCTGAAGTTGCCAAGGAGGTCGAAGAGACCACAGAGGAAGTGGAAAAGCAGAAGAAAGTTGAAGAGGTCAAGGAAATCGAAAAGCCCGAAGAAGTTGAGGTTGTTGAGGAAACGCCCGAAGAAGAGGTTATTGAAGAGGTTCCCGCTCACGAGGAGGTTGTTGAGGTTACTCCTTCCCCCGAAGTTGTTGAGGAAGAAAAAGCCGAAGAAGGTGGTGTTGAGATGGCAGAAGGAAAAGTTCAGATTCCCGAGGATATTGCGAACCTTCTCTTCGAGGAGGAGCCAAGGAAGGCCAGGCTCGAGAAGCTCCCGGAGGACGTCGTGTCAACGATGATAGCCCTCAAGTGGCTCGGATTCCTCATCGACAGGGTCGGCATACAGAACCTGGAGAGGGTCCTCGAGTTCTACTACGAGATCGGCTGGATCAGCGAGGAAGTGCTCAACCAGCTGCTCCGCTACGCCAAGGGCACTAGGCCGCACCACCGGGACCCCGAGTGGAAGCCGGCTGACAAGCTGACCGTCCAGGACCACCTGATAAGCCTGCTCTTCATAGAGAGGCTTAGGGGGCTGAGGATCAACAGGGACGTCCTCGACAAGCTTGAGAGGGAGATAAAGCTCCTGGAGAAGACGCTGGACGAGTTTTACGGCATCTGACCAGGGATAGCAGAGCGGGGGAGGGTACAATGGGCTTCAGCGTTTCAGCGAGTGCAGCGATAATCTTTATCTCCTTTTTAATCGCGGCAGCGACCCTCTACACAGCATGGGACAACAGCTACAACAACGTTCAGGCGGCGCAGGAGGATTGGTACAACAGGAGGATCTCCCAGTTGAATACTTTAGTATCCCTGAACGCGTCCCTAGGATCTGCAACCATAGACAATGCTAACGGATACTACAACGTAACATTTCACATCCAGAATTCGGGGGTTACTCAGTATCTGCCATATTGGAGCGTAGTATACGATGGAGAATACCGCACGATATACAATGTTAGCGACGATAACATTGGTTTCATCTCGGATTACACGTATCTGTTTCCATCTCAGGTGGCATATTTGAACGTGACTAGGATCCCCCTAAACACCGAGGAGCACTCTCTGGTGATAACCTTTGGAAATGGTTGCTGGCTTAGATTGATATGGCACTACAACGGGACAGATGTACTGCTTGACGCAACCCCTCAAAGGGGCTGTCCAACGGAGGTGAGCTGATGGGGGCAGGAGGACCAGCGAGCGAGCTCATAATGTTTATCGTGGCCGTCATAGTGGCCGGTACAGTAGCGGGGGCCCTTACGTATGTCACCAATGACATAGCCCATGGTATAAACGATAAGGGCTCACTGCTTGCCGATAAACTCAGAACGGACTTTGCGATAATCAATGATCCACTTAATATCCCAAACTCAACGAGCACCAACCAGTACAATTACACATTTTACATTAAGAATACAGGAAAGACTCAGTTCCCGTTTAACCCCAACGCAGTTCAGGTGTTCATTGATGGTGATATTGTTCCACCCTCAAATCTTACGTTTACAGACATCAACAACAACACGATCACGTACCTTAATCCCTACGAGGTTGGAAAGATAGTAGTCTCGTTAAGTGGCCCACTTACTAAGGGTAGCCACAGAATAGTAGTTGTCCTCGAGAACGGCGAGAGAAGATCGTTGATCTTCAAAATCTGAGCCCGTAGCCTAAAATCAGCCGGTGGAGGTGATCGTGATGGTCGAGGAGCTACTCAAGATCGAACTCAAGGGCGATGAGCTCCACAGGCGCCTTGGGGGCGGCATCCCAGCGGGCACTATAATGCTCCTCGAGGGGGACAGGGGTACAGGGAAGTCAATATTCGTCCAGAGGCTTCTCTACGGTTTTCTAATGAACGGATACAGTGCCAGTTACATTTCAAGCCAGTACACCACCGTTGAGTACATAAAGCAGATGACTTCCCTTGGATATGATATAATCCCTTTTCTAATCAGGAAGAAGCTCGTTTTTGTGTCGCTCTACCCCCTTCTGAGCGGGGTTAGCGAGAAGAGGAAGTTTCTGAGCAGACTTCTTGGCGAGCCCCGTCTCTGGGAGCCGAACGTCATGATCATCGATTCATTTTCATCTCTCCTCTCGAGGGAACAGGAACCGAACGCGATCCGGGACTTCCTGCTCTACGTGAAGAAACTGGCCTCCCTTGACAAAGTTATAATACTGACAGCCAACACCGAGGAAATTGATAGGGATTCGCTTTTCGTCCTTGAAGAGGCCGCGACTCTCCTGATAAGATTGAACGTTAAGGTGTTCGGAGGAGATCTCAAGAATTCTGCGATGATAGTGAAGTACAACAACGCCAAGGGCATCTTTCAGAAGATAATCCCGTTCCGCGTGGAGCCTAAGGTGGGGCTGATAGTAGAGATCGCGGCGGTGGTGTGATATGGCGCAGGTAATCAAGAGTGACACGCTGGAAGAGGCAATGCAAAGGAACCCCCACCTTAGGAGGTACGTGGAGAGCTTCCGAAAGAAGTACGGTAAGATGCCAGAGTTTCACGCCCAGCTCAGCAGGGACATGAAGGATATAATGTACCCCAACATAATCTATCCAGTCGGTGATCCCATCTTCATCCACATCTACGGCGACCAGAAAACTGACAAGAAGTACATCGTCATAGAACCTAGAATAGAAACCCCTATTGAGGAGAAGAAGTACGAGATGATAAAAGATCGCATCCTCGAAATCGCTCCCACCAGAAACATCCCCGAGGATCAGGAGGAGTTTGAGAGGTTTCTCGATGCTCTCTACGATGAAGCCGTGCTGTCATTAGTCAAGGGGAAAAGGAAAATTCCGGGAACGAAGGAACCGTTCACCTTAACCAAGGAAGAAATGGAAAAGTTCCGCTACCTCATCAAGCGAGATATCATAGGAATCGGCCCCCTTGAGCCCCTAGCCAGGGATCCATACATTGAGGACATACATATCATCGGCGCCAACTACGTCTCCCTGGTTCACAAGATATTCGAGGCCCTGCCAACTAACATAACATTCGGTGACAACGTCAAGCTGGCGGACTACTTCAAGAACATAGCCGAACGCATTGGAAGGCCCGTTAGCGACAGAAACCCGATAGTGGACGGAGCCCTCCCGGACGGTTCACGTATCAACATAATCTACTCACCGGACATCTCCCTCAAGGGACCGAGCGCTACAATTCGTAAGTTCACGGCAACACCCATCAGCATCGTCCAGCTCATAGGGTGGGGAACGCTGAGCGCGGAAGTAGCGGCCTACCTGTGGATAGCTCTTGAGTACGGAATGAGTGTCTTCGTATGCGGCGAGACAGCAAGCGGTAAGACTACCCTGCTGAACTCCATAATCCCCTTCATCAAGCCAGGCTCAAAGATATTCACCGCGGAGGACACTCCTGAGGTTCAGGTTCCCCATCCAACATGGCAAAGGCTTGTAACCCGTGAGCGCGGCCCGGAGGAGAGCAGGGTAACGCTCTTCGACCTTCTCAAGGCGGCCCTGCGTTCCAGGCCGAACTACATCATCGTCGGTGAGATTCGTGGTGCCGAGGGAGCGATAGCATTCCAGGCAATGCAGACCGGCCACCCGGTTATGAGCACATTTCACGCCGGTGACGTCAAGAAGATGATACAGCGTTTTACCGGTCATCCAATAAACGTCCCGATAACCTTCATCGACAACCTCAATATAGCGGTCTTCCAGCAGGCAGTTTATCTAAAGGGTAAGTTCCTGAGGAGAACCGTGAGTGTCGTCGAGATAGAGGGCTACTACGAAGAGCTCGGCGGTGTTGCAACGAGGAACGTCTTCGAGTGGGACCCAGTAAATGACAAACATATCTTCAGGGGTTTCAACAACTCTTACATCCTCGAGAGAAAGATAGCTGAGATAGCCGGTTATGAGGATCCAAAGGAGATATACAACGAGCTTTTCCTCCGTGCGAGGATCCTTCAGAGAATGCTGGAGCTTGGCATCACGAACTACTGGGATGTCTACCGGGAGATCAAGGCCTTCTACCAGCGAGGTATCGAGGGCCTGAGCTTCAGGCTCTGAGGTGATAGCCATGCCCGACAAGGAGAAGATCAGCATCTTCACCAAGGCAGACCTCGACATGAAAACGTACATTCGCAAGATCCTCCTCCCGAACGTGGTTATCTCAGCGGTTCTCTTCATCGTTGCGTCCATAATCTCACGGCTCTTCATGCTCTCATCTGCCCTGACAACGATGCTCTATGCCATTCCCGTTGTTCTATTGGTCTACGCGGCAATCTATCCATATATCCAGGCCGATTCAAAAAAGATTTCGATAAACTCTCGCATCCCCTACTTCATAACTTACTTCGCAGTTCTCTCAACGAGCGAGATGGGAAGGTCCGACCTCATTAAGGTACTGGCCAGCGATCCAAAACTCGGCGCCATAGCGAGCGAGCTGAAAAAGGTCTACATAATCGTTGATAAACTCCACCGTTCAATGCCGGAAGCTTTTCGCTTCCTCGCCAGAAGAACACCCAGCAAGGTCTTCGCGGACTTCCTTGACAGGTTGGCTTATTCCCTCGACAGCGGTGTGGACATGAAGGAATACCTCTTTCAGGAGCAGAAAACCGTTATGGACGACTACGAGACTTTTTACGAGGGGGCCCTCTACGATCTGGATGTATTCAAAGAGATATACGAATCAATAATTATCTCAGTTGTTTTCATGGCGAGCTTCATCATTATAGGCCCGTTGATAACGGGCCAAGACATCGGAAGGCTGGCGCTCTACACCCTCGCAATAATCCTGGCGGCCGAGATAGGTGTCTTTCTTGTCATAAAGTTTAGAATGCCGGAGGATCCCATCTGGGCAGACACCAAGGGAATAGAAACGGAAAGAATGAAGAGGATTAAAAGGGCCAGCCAGATTTCAGTTCTTGGCGTCGTCCTGATGGGGATACTCTACTACTTCCTCCTCAGCAAGAGGTTTGATATACCTAAGCCCTTTGTCGTTGCCCTGATCTTAAGCCCCCTTTACTACGTTGGCCGTCTCGCGGCAAAGGAGGAGCAGTCGATATTCAGAAAGGACGAGAACTTCGCCGCCTTTATAAGAAGCCTCAGCTCTTCCTTAGCCGCCAGCGGAACCTCCCTCGTCCTCGTCCTTAAGTACCTCAGCGCCCACGACTTTGGATCGCTGACCGAGGACATCAGGGCCCTGTACAGAAGACTAGCCGTTAGGGTAGATAGGGAGAGGGCATGGGACTTCTTCATAGCCGGGACGGGAAGCTGGCTGATCGGCATTTTCTCAGAGATATTCAGGGAGGCAATAAGACTCGGAGCAGAGCCCGATTACGTCGGTCTCGTCATCAGCAGAAACTTTGAGCGCCTTGTACGCCTCAGGAGGAAGAGACAGCAGAGCATGGCAAGCTTCATAGGCATAATCTACGGGCTGACGGCATCTTTTGCCTTTGCTCTAGCGGCATCGTTCCAGGTTGCGGCTTCTATAAACACCCTCTTCGCCCAGCTCAAGGTTCCAACTGAATACATAGGGGATATAATCCACGTTATCCCCCCAGCTGGAATGAGCTTCGTCATGTACATTATGCTAACGATAATGATAATCCACTCCTTCCTCTCGGCAATAGCAATAAAGACCGCCGATGGCGGCCACTGGATAGTCGCGCTGAAGTACTTCGTGATCCTCCTGTGGATATTCGCCGCCGGAATGTACGCGGGGCAGGTTCTAATGGAGAGAATGATGGGTATAAACAGCCAGACGGAGACAACCCAGCTCCTGAGGGTTCTAATATCTTCGCTCTGAGAAAGACTTAAGGGTAAATACCCCCATATTTTCATGGTGTCGTGATGAGAGAAGGGGAACTCCGAAAACTCTGGGAGAGAACAGTCAGAAGGCTCGAACTCGAAGGCATTCTGCGCGATGAAAGGGTTAAAGAGGCCCTTCTGAAATGGCCCCGATACCTCTTCGTTGAGGAGAGGTACAGGAGATACGCTCATCTCGACGAACCACTGCCCATTCCGGGAGGACAGACTATCAGCGCACCCCATATGGTAGTGATAATGCTTCAGCTCGCCGATTTGAAACCAGGCATGAACGTCCTTGAGATAGGTACGGGAAGCGGTTGGAACGCAGCCCTAATGGCCGAGCTCGTTAAAGGTGAGGTGTACACGATCGAGAGACTCCCCGAGCTCGTCGAGTTCGCGAGGAGAAACCTCGAAAGAGCGGGCGTCAGGGGGGTTCATGTGATCCTCGGAGACGGCAGTAAGGGTTTTCCCCCAAGGGCACCCTACGACAGAATCGTGGTCACCGCAGGGGCACCGGAAGTGCCAAGACCACTCATCGAGCAGCTGAAACCGGGAGGGAAACTGATAATCCCGGTTGGAAGCTATCACCTGTGGCAGGATCTCCTTGAGGTTATCAAACTGGAAGATGGTTCGATAAAAACGAGAAACCATGGAGGGGTTGCCTTCGTCCCGCTGATAGGAGAGTATGGGTGGAGGGAATAACGCTTTAAATAGTTCCCATCAAACGAAGGAACGCGATGATGAAATTGGCCTTTGGGGTACCGATGCCCGAAAAACCCATCTGAGCCGTCCGTCAAATTTTTAAATCTCCTTATTTTAGTTACCTTTGGATAGATTAATGAGCAAAATCAGGGGGTGATATCTTGCCGGCGGTCATAGAGGAAGTCGCAAAGGTCTCCTTTGAGAGGGTTGGAATGCACTCCCACATAAGGGGCCTCGGCCTCGACGAGAACGGAAGGGCCAAGTTCATCGCCGACGGCATGGTCGGTCAGGTTAAGGCGAGGGAAGCGGCTGGAATCGCGGTCGAGCTCATAAAGCGCGGGAAGCTCGCCGGCAAGGGAATTCTTCTCGTAGGGCCAACAGGGAGCGGTAAGACGGCGATAGCGATGGGCATAGCGAGGGAGCTCGGCGAGGACGTTCCCTTCGTCCAGATAGCGGGGAGCGAGATTTACTCGGCCGAGGTCAACAAGACGGAGTTCCTCAAGCAGGCGATGAGGCGGGCGATAGGCGTTAGAATCAGCGAGGAGAGGAAGGTCTACGAGGGCGAGGTCAAGAAGATTGAGATAAGGCGCACGAGGCACCCGTTCAACCCCTACGTCGAGATTCCCGAGAGCGTCATCATAACCCTCCGCACGAAGGACGACGAGAAGACGATAAGGGCCGGCAGGGAGATAGCCTACCAGCTCATGGAGCTCGGCGTTGAAGAAGGCGACGTCATACAGATTGACGCCGAAACCGGCAGGGTCTCGAAGGTTGGAACGACGAAGGAAGAGGAAGGGCTCTTCTTCAAGCGCAAGGTTAACCTGCCGAGCGGTCCCGTGCTCAAGATAAAGGAGTTCACCTACACCGTTACGCTCCACGACCTCGACGTTGCCAACGCCCGCGGAAATATCTTCGGCCTGCTCTTCAGCACGGGAGCAGAGATAAGCGATGAGATAAGGCAACGGGTTGACGAAACCGTCAAGAGCTGGATTGAGGAGGGAAGGGCAACGCTCGTTCCCGGGGTGCTCTTCATAGACGAGTGCCACATGCTCGACATCGAGGCCTTCTCGTTCTTGGCCAGGGCTATGGAGGGCGAGCTCGCTCCGATTCTCATCCTGGCCACCAACAGGGGAAGGACAAAGATAAGGGGCACGGACATCGAGGCTCCGCACGGAATACCCCTCGACATGCTCGACAGACTTCTGATAATCAACACCGAGCCATACAGGAAGGAGGAAATCAGAGAGATAGTCAAGATTCGCGCGAGGGAGGAGAAGATTGAGGTGAGCGAGGAGGCGATAGAGTACCTCGCGGAGCTCGGCGAGAAGACCAGCCTGCGCTATGCGGTTCAGCTTTTGGCTCCCGCGAGCGTCTTGGCTAGAGGCGGAAGGGTCGAGAGGGAGCACGTCGAAAAGGCCAAGGAGTACTTCGCCGACATCAAGAGGAGCATCGAGTTCGTCGAGAAGCTCGAGGGGATGCTTAGCTGATTTTTCTCCCTTTCTCCCAACCTAAACTACCCCGGCCTTCGCCAGGACACAGAGAACATCGAAGAAAGCGGAACCGATCCAGTGGAGAAGAAAGCTCTGGAGAAAGCTTCTCCCCCTAAGATCCACCCAGCCAAAAACTATCCCGGCAAGAAAGGAGTAAGGCACCTCAATCGGAGGCTTTCCAAGGTGAACGAGTACATAAGGCACGTCCTGAGCCAGAATTCCAACCCACTTCTTCCGCGAGGCGAGTGGGAAGAGCAAAAAGCCCCGGAAGAAAGCCTCATGGGTAAACATAACGAGGCCTATCACCATCTCTTTCTCCAGAAACTCCACCCAGCTTGAATAGGCAAAGTTCGGGTAGTAAGATACCATCGAGGGCACCGTGAGGCCTGCAAAACTCAGGATCACTGCCAGGCCAAGGAGAACCAAGAAAATCCCCCAGTTATCGTCCGGGAGTCGAAGCCCCAGATCAGAGGGCCTGAAGCCAAGAACCAATGAAACGCCCAGTGGAACGAGTAGATACCACAGGACAAGCCATAGGGCCCACCTCTCCAGCGAACCCCCCAAAAAACGGGGGACAAAAGAGAGCGGGAGCAAAACTCCGAACAAAAGGTAGGGATTCCTCCTCATGCCCATCGATCACACCATAAAGCTTATGGTTATCGTTCCCGGGTACCTCTTGACCTCGATTCCGCGGTTGGTAAAGGCTATGCCTATCTCAAGCGGCCTGTTGGGATTGGCCCTTCTCACGACCCTAATCCCGATTTCGTCACCGAGGTGATCCTTGTTAAGCCTCGCAACGTAGGAGTAGAGGAGCCTTATGAAGTTGCGGTAGTCGTGCATGTCGCTGAGGAACTCCCTCTGCTCAGGGTTGAGGCGGGGCATGACGTATCTATGGAAGAACCAGTCAAATGTTCCGGCAGTCTCAGAGGAGTATACAAAGAGAAGCTTGTAGAAGTCTATGTTCTTGTTGCCGAAGACCGAATCCATGTAAGGGATGGCCTTGCCCAAAAGCCTGCTTGCCTCGGTGAAGTTCAGGTTGACCAGCCTAACGAAGACGTCACTCCCCTTCATTTCAAGATGAATGAACCTGTTGTTGCCGAAGTCCATGTAAACATGGCTGTAGAACATTACAAAGTTCCTCGGTCTCGTGCTCATCTGCTGGAGGATGCGTCTCATTACATCCCTCAACCGGGCCAACCGGGCCGGATCGCCGATGAGAACAGCCTCTATTCCTCCCACCCGCTCCCTCAGCACAACGTCTCTGTCAAGTCTGAACTCAACCTCTCGCCTCCAGCCGGGCATGTTGTAGCGGTTGAGGATCCTGAACTCAAGGAGGGACACCATAACACTCTTCTCGAGGTTTCCAAACCTCTTTTTGAAGACAACCACAGGATGATAGCGGGAGCCGGGATTGAGATACGAGACGGGTATCTCGGTCACCTTTACAAAAGCATTAAGGGCTTCTCTAATCTTCCTCTCGTCAGCCTGTGAAAACCTGCCGACGAGATCTCTGATCAGCAACTCAAAGCGCTCCCTTGTCACGGCCATACTCTCACCAGAATAGTACTCCAACGACTGAAATTATAAACCTCTCGGCGAAACCGTAAGAAAAAGCAGGAGAGAAAAGCTCACTGCCCCGTCTTCTCGTCATCCTCAGGTGAGGTTGCTTCTTCCGCTTTGGTCTCCTCAACGATCTCTTCGGTGGGCTCTGCCTTATTTTCGGTCTCTTCTTTGACTTCACCGGTCTCATCGCTCTCGGTCTTCTCCTCTTGGACGGTCTCAGCGGGCCCGGCCTCTTCAGTCTCCTCCTGCTCCTCAACCTTCTCTTCAACGTTTTCCTCGGCGGCTTCCTCCGGAGGCTTGAGAAGCTCCTCGACGTTCGGCTTAAAGGTTACATCTTCGTAACCGATGAACTTCAGGTCGCTCTCAAGGAGTATCTCGCCGAGGACGAGAGTGTTTTTATCAATCTCCTCAAGGACGGGTGTGAAGTTTATCGTGACATCCTTCTCGCCGACCTCGATGACCACTTTATTGGTGTCAATCCTCGGCAGGCGGAGCTCTATCATGGCTTTGACTTTTTCTATTGGATCCTCGACCTTCTCAACGATCTCGACCTCGTAGATCAGGTGTTTGCCAGCGTACGGGTGGTTGAAATCAACCCTGACACGGCCTCCGCTAACGGTCAAAACCCTTCCCTTGATCTTCCTTCCACCTTCACTCTCAATCTCAATAGGCATTCCCGGGAAGGGAATTATGCCCTGTCTTCTAAACTGGCCCAGCGTAAAGACCTTTATAAGCTTTGGATCACGCTTTCCAAAGCCCTTCTCGGGCGGAACAATAATTTCATACTTCTTGCCGACCTCAAGACCTTCAAGCTGCTCATCAAGGCCCTTTATGACGTGACCCGCCCCAACGGCTATCGGGACGGGGCCGTAAACACCGCTCTCCTTGTAAATGCCGGCCTGCTTGGCTATTTCCTCGTCGGTAGTATCAAAAATTTCACCCGTTTCCTTAATCCTTCCGGTGTAGCGGAGCCTTATGACATCTCCCTTCTCAACCTTGACCATGACTGCTACCTCCTTTCCCAGCTCTACTGGGTGTTGGGGGGTCGCTTTTTAAGCTTTCCCGCAACGATAAGCTAATAAAAAGGCCCTCCCAAAAGGCCCCGGTGGTGGGAATGGCGATTAGGATATACAACACCCTCACGAGGCAGAAGGAGGAGTTCAAGCCCCTTCACGAAGGCGAGGTTAGAATGTACGTCTGCGGCCCGACGGTTTATGATTACCCGCACCTCGGCCACGCGAGAACTTACATCGCCTTCGACGTCATAAGGCGCTACCTTGAGCACAAGGGATACACGGTTCTCATGGTGATGAACTTCACGGACATAGACGATAAAATCATCAAACGCGCCAACGAGACCGGGGAAGACCCGAAAGAACTGGCGGAGAAATTCCTGAGGATTTTCCTTGAGGATATGAAGGCCCTGAAGGTCAAGCCGGCCGATATATACCCGCGCGTCACCGAGCACATGCAGGATATCATCAGCTTCATCAAGAAGCTCCAGGAAAAGGGCTACGCCTACGAAGGTAGCGACGGCGTTTACTTCGAGGTCAGGAAGTTCAAGGACTACGGAAAGCTGAGCAAGATAAAGCTCGAGGACCTCGTGAAGGGCGCGCGCGTCGAGCCCGGTGAGGGGAAGAGGAACCCCGAGGACTTCGCCCTCTGGAAAAAAGCCAAACCGGGCGAGCCCAAGTGGGAAAGCCCCTGGGGAGAGGGAAGGCCTGGCTGGCACATAGAGTGCTCCACGATGAGCAGTAAGTACCTCGGCGAGAGCTTCGACATCCACGGCGGAGGAAACGACCTCATCTTCCCGCACCACGAGAACGAGATAGCCCAGAGCGAGGCCTGCTTCGGCCACGAGTGGGTCCACTACTGGATGCACACCGGCTTCCTGATGGTGAACGGCGAGAAGATGAGCAAAAGTTTGGGCAACTTCGTAACCGTTAGAGAACTCCTCAAGCGCTACAATCCCGAGGTAATCAGGCTCTTCGTCCTCCAGAGGCACTACCGCTCACCCCTCGACTACAGCGAGGAGGGCATTGAGCACGCCAAGAACAATCTTGAGAGGCTCTACAACACGCTTGAGAACATCCGCGTTGCGATGAGCAAGGCGGAGATTTCCTTCCGCTGGGACGAGCCCGAGTTCAGGGCATACGAGGCCATAAGGGACGCCAGGAAGAAGTTCTACGAGGCTATGGACGACGACTTCAACACGGCCGAGGCTTTAAAGGCGGTCTTCGAGGTCAGCAACGCAATAAATCGCTACCTCACCGAGGTCGAGAAGCCGAAGGAGAGCATTCTAAGGAAGGCCTGGGAGTTCTTCAAGGACGTCGGTGAGGTCTTCGGCCTGTTCGAGGACTACTTTAAGGAGCAGAAGGCCGAAAACGATGAGGAACTCATAAACCTGCTCGTTGAAGTCCGCGCCCAGCTCAGAAAGGAGAAGAAGTTTGATTTAGCCGACAAAATCAGGGAGGAGCTGAGAAAGCTCGGAATTCAGCTGGAGGACACACCGCAGGGAACGGTCTGGAAGAGGATTAAGGTTTGATCAGTTCTGAGTCTGTCCCCTCTGAGTTTTTCTCTTCTCTTTAACCACGTTTAATTTCTAAGCGCAGAACAAATTAGGAATAAAAACAAAGCGCGCTACGGCACCTGGAAGATCCTTATGGTGTTTGTACCGACGGTCTTGCCCACCGGAGCGCCTTTGGTGAGCAGCACCGTATCCTCCTCTTTGGCCAGGCCAAGGCCTTTTATGACCTGAAGGATCTCCGCCTCGTCGTCGCTCTCGACCACGAAGGGATAAACCCCATAGCTTAGCATCAAACTGTTGGCGACCTTCTCGTCCCGGGTGAAGGCAAGAATCCATTGCTTGGGCCGGAAGCGCGAGATAAGCCTTGCCGTGTAGCCGCTCCTCGTGGGCGTTAGTATATAGCGCGCGTCTATGACCTGGAGGGCCTCGATTATGCTCCGCGTTATTGCGTCCTTTATCGTGCCCTTCTTCGGTATCTTCTCCTTCCACTCCAGCATCCTCACGTTGCCAAAGCTCTCCCTATAACCCTCCGTTGCTCTGGCGATCCTCGCCATCATTCTCACGGCATCAACTGGATACTTGCCCACCGCGGTTTCCTCCGAAAGCATCACCGCGTCGGCACCGTCCAGGATGGCGTTTGCAACATCGGTAACCTCAGCACGGGTCGGCAGTTTTTCGGTTGTCATGCTCTCCAGCATCTGAGTTGCCACTATGGCGGGCTTCCCAGCCATGACGGCCTTTTCTATGAGCTTCTTCTGGAGTATAGGAAGTTTCTCTATTGGCATCTCAACACCAAGGTCCCCTCTGGCTATCATCACTCCATCTGCGGCGCTGAGGATCTCGTCGAAGTTCCTAACGGCATCGGGCCGCTCTATCTTGGCCACGACGAAAAGCCGGGCGTTATGTTCCTTGATGAAACGCCTGACTTTGAGGACGTCGTAAGCCGAACCGACAAAGCTTATGCCCACGATGTCAACGTCGTTCTCAATCATGAACTCGAGTATCTCAAAGTCCCTCTCGGTTACCGCCTCCAGCGGGATTCTGGCGTTTGGAACGTTTATGCCCTTGTGAGAGTACAGGGTCCCACCAACGATAACCTTGCAAACGACTTCTTTCTCAGTGACCTTGACAACCTTCAGGACAATGAAACCATCGCTGAGGTAAATGGTATCCCCAGGGGAAACAAGCTTCGGAAAGTCTTTGAACTCCACCGGAATTATGCCCTCCATTCCCTCAACGTCCTCAGTGGTCAGTGTTACAGTCTGGTTCCGCCTGAGCTCAATTTTGCCACCCAAAAGTTTGCCGACGCGGATCTTAACGCCTGGAAGATCCCCGAGTAGGGCAACTCTTCGGCCGAGCTTCTTGGAAGCCTCTCGAATTCGTTTTATGGCCTTCTTATGTTCTTCGAAAGTCCCGTGAGAAAAGTTCAGCCTCGCAACGCTCATTCCCGCCTTGATTAGGCTTTCTATGGTTCTTCTGTCGTTTGAAGCAGGCCCTATCGTTGCTATTATCTTTGTCTTGTGGGATGGCAGTCGCATGGTTTCATCACCGATGAAAGATCTCTGGAAGGGAAGGTACTTTAATGTATCGTCTTGTCAGAAATACAACTTTAGAGAGTAATTAGCTTCGTCTGATGTCTCTCAAAGTGATGCTTGACATAATTATTTCAGTGTATGAGGACAAAAAGATTTACTTTGAAATGGATTAAATCAACTTTTATTTAATGTAATTTTTATAATATGTAGATTAGAACTAATTTTTCAACTAAAGATATAACAAATAACAAAATATAAAAGCTTAATTTTTTTAGAGAATTAACTATTGATAAGAGTGAAATACTTAATATCTAAATTTGGAATTTTAAAATGATGAGTTAGATATGTCAAAATTATGTTTATATCCAGCGTAGTGCATTCAAAGATATGATCCAAAAGAGCAATGTACCCGCTAAGTTTTATTTAGAGTCAAAACAGCACGTTCTAAAGGTTGGTGATAACTTATGTGGGTTAGCACTAGAACTCTCCAAAAATAGGTACAAGGGAGTTAGAGAGCGAGTAGCAAGTCAAAGGGAGGAACATCCACACAAACGATGCAATACAAGCATCCAAATGATAAACAGGGCCAGCGCTTCCCTGTGGCCAGATTCTCCAGTTTTGTAAAGACTACGCTTTCTTTAATTTAATTGCACTTTGCACACAAAACCGCACAAATACAAGAGAAAGTCCTCTAATAGTAGCATACTTAAAGCTGTGTTGTTCATACCCAGGAAAACATATTATGGGATAAGGGGTAATGATCTAATCAATAACCGACCAATGTATGTTCATATCTGTACGGGGACTTTAGATATAAGGTACATTATATCCAAAACTAGTGATCAAGTCCGAGCATTAGAATGGAGTGAAAACACCCTCAATGTACCGGCTACAAGTTTGTGTGGATGCTCTCAGCAGGATAGAGACCAATGCAGGCAACTTAAAATAGGGGAGGTACGCCTACTTCAAGACCTACAAGCTTAGGAATAAGCCTAGACTTATACTGGAGTCAACTTAAATTACTGCGGTTCAGCAGGATTTTCAAAGTTTAGGGTTTTTACTTATGAAAGCCGGCTTCTGTTTTCCAAAATTTGGCTACAATTAAAGGTGGTAAAAACTCGTGGTGAGAGTGTGACCTTAGTAGGATCGAGCGTTTCTGCTGCTAAAAGTTAGGACTGCACTTACATCTGGGTGATGGTTCCGCATTGATGTAATTTTTCTAAATACTCTTATTTGCAGTTAAAAATTTGGATTTTTTAATATTTAAAGAAGTGATTTTATAAAAAACCAACATTTTATAATTTAAACTGCTTTGTTGTGGATATTTAATATTTTATTAACAAGGTCATAAAAATAGAAGTTTAAAGTCATTATAAAAATTTTTTAATAGGAAATAATAAGAGTTATTCATAATAAACGTAACAACTCACCCAAAAATTTGAGAGATAAATTTGGCTGCAGCCCAAACCCACAAAAAGATCTTAAAAGAGAGAAAACAGCAAACCAAGAGCTTATAAACCTTCTTTCTGCATTTGGGTCCTTACTAAGGCTATTACTTTATCAACTATCTGCGGGGCAACTCCAATGTAGTTCTCAGGCTTTAGTGAGGTTAAATCCTCCCCGCTCAAGTACCTCCGGACTTCTTCATTCTTCTCTACAACCTCAAGGAAATCCCTGCCCTCCTCAAAGGCCTTCATAGCCAGTTGTCTGACAAGCTCATGGGCCTCCTGCCTCCCCATGCCCCTCTCCGTGAGCTTCAGCATCAGCGGTTCGGCCATTATGAGGTTCTTCGTTAGGTAGAGGTTGCGCTCGATGTTCTCTGGGAAGAACTCCAGCCCCCTAAGAACGCGGAGTGTGACGCGGAGCATCTCATCAAGGAGAACAAAGCTCTCCGGCAGGATTACACGCTCAACTGAGGAGTTAGTGAGATCCCTCTCGTGCCACAGCGGGTTGTTGAGCAATGCGGGAATAACGTTTGAGTAGATAACTCTCGCCAGTCCGCAGACCTTCTCAGTCCTTATAGGATTTCTCTTGTGGGGCATCGTTGACGAACCTACCTGCTTCTTTCCGAAGGGCTCGCTGACCTCGAGGATTTCCGTTCTCTGGAGGTTTCTAATTTCGAGGCCAATCTTGTCAAGTGTTGAGGCAACCAATGCCAGAAACATCATGAGCTCCACGTAGAGGTCCCTCGGAACGAGCTGGTTGGTTATCAGCGCGGGCTTGAGACCGAGGTCTTCCATGACCAGTTTCTCAATCTCAAGGGCCCTCTCCCCGAACGAGGCAGCAGTCCCCACTGCCCCGCGCATCTTGCCAACTAAAATGCGCTTCTTGAGTTCTTCAAGCCTCTCAAGGTGCCTCTGAACCTCGTCGAGCCACAGGGCAAACTTCATGCCATAGGTTGTCGGAACCGCGTGCTGGCCGTGTGTTCTGCCGATGCAGACTGTGTACTTGTGTTCCTCCGCCAGCTTTAGCAGGACGTCGCGGAGCTCCTTGAGATAACGCTCTATCAGCTCAAGGCTCTCCTTTATGAGGAGTGCGTTCGCGGTGTCAATTATGTCGTTGGAGGTCGCGCCGAGGTGGACGTACTTCCCGTGCTCACCGCAGACCTCGCTCAATGCCTTTACAACGGCCATTATGTCGTGGTGTATCTCGGCCTCTATCTCCTTGACGCGCTCGGGCTTTACCCACTTTGTATTGGCCCTTTCAGAAATCACGCGAGCACTCTCCTCAGGGATGTTGCCGAGTTTCGCGTGGGCCCTTGCTAGGGCAGCCTCAACGTCAAGAAGTTTTTGGAGCTTGTTCTCCTCGTCCCAGATTTTTCTCATTTCCTCGCTCCCGTAGCGATAATCAATTGGATGAACTGCCATCCTAATCACCATTTCAATGATTATTCAGTATGTTAAAACGTTTTCTTTTGGCATTATAGTGTCAACGATATTCACGATAATGGACAATTTTGAGATTGACTCGACCATTGGGGAGACCGGAATGAGGAGAACCGAAAAGTATTTAACCCTATGCCCGCGATAGGCTAACGACAAAACTTCCGGAGGTGCCAGAAATGGCTGAGGAGCACGTCGTCTACATCGGAAAGAAGCCGGTTATGAACTACGTCCTGGCCGTTATAACCCAGTTCAACGAGGGTGCCAAGGAGGTCACCGTCAAGGCTCGTGGTAGGGCTATCAGCAGGGCCGTTGACGTCGCCGAGATCGTCAGGAACAGGTTCCTCCCAGAGGTCAGGGTCAAGGAGATCAAGATCGGCACCGAGGAACTTCCGACTGCCGACGGCAGGACCGCCAACACCTCGACCATCGAGATCGTTCTCGAGAAGCCGTGAATTGATTAAATCCCTTTCCTTTTACTCTCACCCTTAGCTCCAAACTCTTTTGAAGTCGTGGAAAGGTTTAATACCCCGCCCCCCAAGTTATTAAGGGGGAATCGTGTGGGCGAGGGGAAGATCATAGAGATTAACGATGAAACCGCAAAGCTTCTGGCCCAGATTATAACGAACGAGAAGGCCCTGGCGATTCTTCATGCCGTTGAGGAGGAGCCTAAATCCCTGACTCAAATCGCTGAGGAACTGGGATTTCCCCTTTCCACGGTGAGTTATCATATAGATAGAATGCTGAGGGTTGGCCTTGTGGAAGTGGCCGGAAAGAAGTACGGCAAGAAACTTCAGGAGGTCAAACTCTACAGGGCCTCTAACAAGCCAATCCTGATCGTGCCGAGAAGAGAGGCTCCGAAGGTCACGAAGAAGTTGTCCGCCTTCGAGAAACTGCACGTGATAAGCCTCAGCATTGCCTCGATAGTCTCGCTCCTCGTTTACAAGGTTCTCGAGAGGTTTGCGAGACCCGGGGTCGTTAGAACTGTTTTTGTGAACAATACTTCAACTTCTGCTCTGGAGGTCGTTAGATCGAACTCCACAACGTCCACTGCCGAGAAGTTCATTCCTGGTTCGGTTTCTAGTGTTACCTCAAATACAACGAATAACACAACGATCCTCCCCACCACAGCCCCCGTGAAAAATGTCACGCACAACGCACAAGGGGACACTCTGGTCTTGCTTGGGACTGTTCTAACGTTTGCGGTGGTCTTTGCCGTGACGTACCTTCTCCTGAGGAGGAAACGTTTTTAAGAGTGTGGCCCAACTCCCTCCGAAGGGGTGATAGAGTTGGCAGGGATCAGCGTAGGTCAGATCGTCAAGAGAAAGGCCATCATTGTAAAGCCTGACGACACCGTACACAAAGTCGCCAAGATCCTCGCCCGAAACAGGGTGGGGAGCGCGGTGGTCGTGGAGAACGATGAGATAGTTGGGGTGGTCACGGATCGTGACATCCTGGATAAGGTTGTCGCAAAGGGAAAGGATCCAAAGAAGGTCAAGGTCAGGGACATAATGACTCAGAACCCGGTAACGATTGAGGATGACTACAGCATCTCGGACGCGATAGACAGAATGATGGAGAAGGGCATCAGAAGACTCCTAGTTACAAGACTTGGAAGGCCAATAGGCTTTGTAACCGCCGCTGACCTGTTGGCGGCCCTCAACAGTATGAACAGCGAGGAAGAGGAAGAAACCATCGAGGAGACTGATGTTTACGGCATCTGCGAGCTCTGCGGTCAGTACGGGCCCCTTTACAGGGTGTACATTGAAGGGGAGGAAAAATGGGTCTGCGAGGCCTGTAAGGACAGCCTAAACCTTTAGCCCCTCAGCTCTCTCATTATCTCGTCGAGGATTATTCCAAATTCCCTGTTCCTGTTCTCAACGCTTAGAGTGTGAAGCCTTCCAAGCGGTCTGAACTTGTCAGCCATCTTCCTGTGGACGACCGCCAGGAGTCTCTTATCCGAATTCAGCACTTCACCTACGGCCTTCACGAACTCGTTGCTTTTATACTCCATCGGGCCGATTTCGTCTATGACGACCAAATCTGCCTCAACGAGCGCGCGCCTTATTGCCGAAACTCCGACCCGCTCAAGCTCGTCAACGTGGACAACGTACTTCCCAAAGGGAACCCCCGGTAGATGCGAGGTGCCTCGGAGACTCGCGAGCGTTCCCTCCTCACCAGTGTCAAGGGCAATGATTTTGAATCCTATTCTCTTTCCGTTCCGCCTGACTTCCTTCGTGATCATGCCACCGACGATGTAGCCCCACCTTTCAACTTCCCTCGCGACCCTCTCGACGAGCGTCGTCTTCCCAACCCCTGCCGGGCCGGTCACGAAAACCCTGACCATTTCTCACCACCGAAGGAGCTTTAAGTTCCTCCCTTAAACCCTTTGGGGTGGTCGCGGTGGAGATAAGGTACAGGCCAGAGGAACTCACCAGACTTCCGAGAAGCGTTCGCTACGAGACCGGAAAGGTCATCATGATTGACCAGACGCTTTTGCCGAAGGAGTTTAAGATAATTGAGCTGAGGACTGTTGAGGAAGTCGCTGAGGCAATCATCACGATGAAGGTGCGCGGTGCTCCAGCCATAGGAGCGGCCGCCGCTTTCGGCTTAGCTCTCTACGCCGACACAACGAAGGCAAAAAATAAGGACGAGTTCATGGATGGCTTTTACAGGGCCTATGAGACGTTGAAAAACACGCGTCCCACTGCCGTAAACCTCTTCTGGGCGCTCAACAGGATTAAGAAGCTTGTCGAGGAGAACGCCGAGAGTCCTCTCGATGAACTCAAAAAGCTCATAGTTGCCGAGGCGCAGAGGATAGCGGACGAGGACGTTGAGGCAAACCTCAGGATGGGCCACTACGGTGCCGAGGCCCTGCCCGAGGGCAACGTTCTCACCCACTGCAACGCCGGAAGCTTGGCTACCGTTCAGCTCGGGACAGTTGGGGCGGTTCTCAGGGTTATGAACAAAGACGGAACGCTGAAGCTCCTCTGGGTGGACGAGACGAGGCCTGTCCTTCAGGGAGCTCGCCTGAGCGCGTGGGAATACCACTACGACGGCATTCCTCTCAAGCTGATAACGGACAACATGGCGGGCTTCGTGATGCAGCAGGGCAAAGTTGACGCGATAATAGTTGGCGCCGACAGGATAGTGGCCAACGGCGACTTCGCCAACAAGATAGGAACATACACCCTGGCAGTTCTCGCCAAGGAGCACGGAATACCTTTCTTTACAGTGGCACCGCTCTCGACGATTGACATGAGCCTGAAGAGCGGGAAGGAGATACCGATTGAGGAGCGGAAGCCGGAGGAAGTGCTCACCTGTGGTGGATGCAGAATCGCTCCAGATGTGGACGTCTACAATCCTGCCTTCGACGTTACACCGCACAGATACCTCACAGGGATAATAACCGACAGGGGCGTTGTCTATCCACCGTTTGAGAGGAATTTGAGGAGGCTTTTCAGGGAAGAACAGTGAAGCTTTCTTTCCATTTTCTTTAACGAAGGACGTTATCAGTTGAATGCACCACACCAGGGAGCCCATCTAAAATGTTATCCCTACAAGCTTCCATACTGCGTTGTCATCCCAATATAGGGTCAAAATTTGCCCGGGCTCCTCACCAACCTCCCGGTACCCCCAACGACCGCTATGACCATTGAATTCACGTTTGTCCCAGTTGGTCCGGTTTTCAGGAGCGCGCCGACCCTTTCGAGTGCACGATAGCTGTCGTGATTTCGGAGGGCTTCCTCAACGTCAATTCCTGTCTCCTTAAGCTTTCCCAAAGTCTCTCCATCCACTATCCCGCCGGCAGCATCGGTCGGCCCGTCCGTTCCGTCTGTATCAACCGCTAAAACCACAGCATCCAGTCCATCTATCTTTCTGGCAATACTCAGGGCGAACTCTTGATTCGGCCCGCCGAGACCTGCCTTCCCCTCAATGGTCACCGTCCATTCGCCGCCGGCTATTAGAACGGCAGGCTTTGGAACCGGGCGGTCGTATTTTGCTATCTCCTGGACTATTGAGCCTATCGCCAGGGCTATCTCCCTGGCCTCGCCTTCGAGGGTCGTGGTAAGTAGCAGGGCGTTGTAGCCGAGCTCCTTCGCCTTCGCCAGGGCAGATTCACAGGCGAGGGTGTTGCTTCCAACTATGAAGTTGTGGACGTTCGGGAGGTCTTCTTTGAGGGTTTCCTCCGCCTTCCCCTCCAGTCCCAGCTCGATGTGTCTCTTAACGCTCTCCGGCAGCTTCTCCCAGACGCCGTAGAGCTTTAAAATCCGGTAGGCGTCTTGGAAGGTGGTTGGGTCCTTTACTGTCGGACCCGATGCTATCGCCTCAAGCGGGTCGCCGACGACGTCCGAGAGGATGAGACTTATCACCCTCCCCCTCACGCGCTTCGCTAACTTGCCGCCCTTGACGGCCGAGATGTGCTTTCTAACCGTGTTTATCTCGTATATCTTTGCCCCGCTCTTCAGAAGGAGTTCGTTCGTTTGGATTTTGTCCTCCAGGCTTATTCCCCTCTCGGGAAGGAGGAAGAGCGCACTTCCGCCGCCGGAGATGAGGACGAGGAGGATGTCGTTCTCCCCAACCTTCCCGGCCAGTTCGAGGCCGAGCTTTCCGCCTAGGAGAGAGTTCTCGTCTGGAATGGGGTGTCCGGCCTCGATGACCTTCAATCTTTCCATTTTGGGACAGTCTTTGGCGTAGCCGTACTTCGTGATGATAACTCCTTCCTCAATACGCTCCCCGAGGGTATCAACGACTGCTCTCGCCATGGAGCACGCTGCCTTGCCGAAGGCCAGGAGGTATATTTTTCCCTCAACCGGGAAGTTCTTACCCGCCACAACGATGTTGTCACCCTGAACCCTGAGGTTCCTTTTCACCGCGAGGTAAGGATCCGCGCTTTCGATGGCAGCGTTCATGATCTCCAGTGCGGCAGTTCTGGCGTCCATCCCCCTCCCCCAGTGGAGAGTTCACTCAAGGAGTACTATCCTCTCGGCTTCAATATCCTCAAGTGACGCGTTCCAGCCACCGACAACGTACTTGGCCCCCTCTTCGGTCTCTACTGTGATATTGGAAATAACTTTGTTCTCATCCTCAAAAAACCCCACCACCCTACCCACGATGTGTACAGGTTTCTTGGAGCGAACAAACTTCCCAATAATCTCGACCTTTGATCCCGTTAGATTGAAGGTCTTTATGTCCTCCACCAGCTCCCTTATGTGGATGTACTCCCGCGGGAGCTTGAGTTTGCGCTCCTCGCGATAAACTACCCTTCCCGTCGGCCAGAGGGCATGATAGAAGTAGCGGTCTATCATAAAGAGTATGTTGTTGTCCCTTATGATGAGTCCATAGCCGAGCAGTGAACTGCTTGAGGTCAGCGCCTCGTAGGGTAGGTAAACTCCCTCTTCCCGGTCTTGGATGATAATTATGGGATCGGGGACTTCCCTCACCCTTATTTCACTGGCTATCGGCGGGATCTCATCACAACCGTAAACGAAGAGGTTTATCCTTACTCCCTCCTCCTTTTTGGTGGTGAGGGGCCCCTCGATTTTCCTGAGGAATTCCCTGGGGACGGCAATACTTAGATGAAACCGAGCTCTCTCAATGGCTTTTCTCACGTGCTCTTCGAATGTTATCCTGCTCTTAACGACAGTTACGCTTCCGATCTCTCCTTTTGGAGTGTAGAGCTTCTCCAAAGCGCTCTTGAGCTCGTCAATCCGCTCATTGTAGCGCCTCTTCAAAGCGTCCATGACGCTATCAGGGCTGAGGGGGATTACCTGTTTGGGCCTGCTCTGGCTCGTCGTGACGAATCCCTTGGCCATGAGTGTCCTTATCACGTCATATATTCTCGGCTGGGGCACCTTCGAGAGCGTCGCGAGCTCTCCTGCCGTCAGCGCTCCGTTCTTTATGAGTGTAAGATACGCCCTGACCTCATACTCATTGAGACCGAACTCCTTTAGCCGGGCTTTTATCTCCTTTTCTTCCATAGGCAGACCTCAGATTATCGCTTTCTCCGTGTCCCTGTCGAAGACATGGATGTTGTCAAGGTCAATCTCTATTTTAATCTTTTCTCCAACTGGAAGGGGTATGTGGCCGGGAAGCTTTATCTTGATGATGTTTCCCCCAACCTTGGCGTGGACTATCGTATCCGTGCCAAGGGCCTCTATGAAATCAACGATCCCCTCTATCTCAGCCGTTCTAGTTACATGCTCAAGGGTCGAAACGCCCTTCACAGTCATATGCTCGGGTCTTACGCCAAAGAGAACATCCTTTCCAATGTAACTCTCAAGGATCTCCCTGAAGTCGTCCGGAAGGAGTATCTTGAAGCCGTCCCCCTCAAGGAAGAGGCCATCGTTCTCCACGACCGTCGCGTCCACGATGTTCATCTCAGGGGCACCTATGAAGGTCGCCACGAAGAGCGAGTTGGGCTTGAGGTAGACCTCTGTGGGGGGACCCACTTGGAGGAGTCTTCCCTGGTTCATTACCGCTATTCTATCGCCCATTGTCATTGCCTCAACTTGGTCGTGGGTGACGTAGATCGTCGTTACCTTAAGCTTCGTCTGAAGCTTCTTTATCTCCGCCCTCATCGCCACCCTGAGTTTGGCGTCGAGGTTGCTCAGCGGCTCGTCCATAAGTAGGACATCGGGCTCGACCACTATTGCCCTCGCCACCGCAACACGTTGCCTCTGACCACCACTCAGCTGAGCGGGATACCTGTCAAGGAGTTCCTCTATCTGAAGGAGCTCGGCCGCCCACTTAACACGCTCCTTTATCTCGTTCTCGGGGTATTTCTTCACCTTGAGGGGAAAGGCTATGTTGTCATAGACCTTCATGTGCGGCCAGACTGCGTAGCTCTGGAAGACCATGGAGATGTTCCTGTCCTTGGGCGGGAGGTACGTCACGTCCCTATCACCGAAGTATATCCGTCCTTCCGTTGGAGTTTCAAGGCCGGCTATCATTCTCAAGGTGGTCGTCTTTCCGCATCCACTGGGGCCAAGGAGCACGAGGAACTCACCGTCCTTTATATCCAGCGTGAGCTCTTTAACCGCCTCAAAGTTCCCAAACCTTTTGGTTATCCTATCGAGCTTAACCTCTACCATGGTAACACCTCACTTGAGCGTTATACCCCACATCGTGACCAGATATTTCCTTGCGAAGAATATAAACAGCATCGCCGGGAGGGTCATTATGAAGGCCGCGGCGAACTTGTAGTAGTCAGGCGCGGCACCGCCGCTGGAGCCGGCCATTATCGAGAGTACCTGCGCCGGCAGCGTCCTGTGATTGAGCGTTAGAACTGAAGCCACAAAGACCTCGTTCCAGCTCATGACGAAGGTGAACATTGCCGCTGCTGCCAGTCCGGGAAGGGCCAGCGGAAGTGTTATCTTCATGAAGGAGCCGAGCCTCGTGAGACCAAAGACCATCGCTGCCTCTTCATATTCCTTCGAGACC
Source organism: Thermococcus gammatolerans EJ3 (assembly GCF_000022365.1). NCBI lineage: Archaea > Methanobacteriati > Methanobacteriota > Thermococci > Thermococcales > Thermococcaceae > Thermococcus > Thermococcus gammatolerans. Next base: position 1,466,557 of record NC_012804.1, read on the forward strand.
CCTCCAAAGATGCTGGAGGTTATAAGAACCACGAAAGGCAGGGCCATTGCAGTATGAGCCAGAGCAACGCCGAGGAGCGTGTCCGCCAGATGGAGGCGGATGTAGAGGACTATGAGGGGTATGGCCATCACAGGTATTGGAAACATCCTGAGGGCTACTATGGAGAGCTTTATCGTGTCCCTACCGGGGAATATGAACTTGGCTATTGAGTATCCCGCAGGGATTCCAAGGATGAAGCTTATGATTATGGTGAGGGTTGCAACGATAACGCTGTTTTTTATGCCCTCCCACGCCCCGAGGGTGAAGAGTATCGTGTGAACGTACTTGGTAGTGTAGCTGTGGGGGATGATAATATCTGGGTTATAGTAGTCCGTTTTAGTTGTGAAACCGTAGAGGAAAGCCACTATTATCGGGATGAGTATCCAGGCGACGGCCGTAAAGATAACGAAGTAAAAGGCCGTCTTTTTCAACGCGTACTTTGTCTCGTCCCTCATCTGCTCACCTCCAAGTACTCGGCCTTAAGGAACTTAATGTAGAGGGCACCGAGCAGTATGGAAAGGCCCGCAATTATGAGTGCGTAAACGGATGCAACGCCGTAGTCTTTGATCTCCGTAAGCTGGTAGAAGCCTTCTCCAGCGAGAACGGGAATATCCCTGCCCGCCAGTATCCAGACTATACCAAAGATCTGCATCGCGAAGAGCGTCCTTATTATCAACGCACTCTGGATGCTGGGCTTCAGCATAGGAAGAACTATTCTCCTGAGCTTGGTCCAGTAGCTTGCCCCAAAGACCTCCGCCGCCTCGAGGTATTCCCTGCTTATCATCTGCAGTCCGGCGAGTATTATGACGAAGACGATGGATGTGGCCCTCCATACTTCCGCAAGCACTATTGCCAAGAACTCCCTGCTCCGGTACTGGTATCCAAAGAAGTATATCGGCTGAGAAATCAGTCCGATGTTCATAAGGACCTTGTTCAAAAACCCATAGGGGGAGAGCATTGAGTACCAGATAAGACCGGCGGCCACGTCACTAATCGTGAGGGGGATAACAAGGGCATAGATGACCATATCCTTGCCCTTAAAAGCCTTATTGACAAGAAGGGCGAGCACAATAGCCAGACCCAGCTGAATGGGAACGATAACAGCGGCGAGTGCAAGTGTATATTTAAGAGCGCTCCAGAAGTAGTAATCACTAACCGTTCTCCTAAGGGTCTCGAGTGAGAAGGCCCCGTTCTTGGTAAACGCGAGGTAGAGAGCCTGCACAAGGGGGTAACCCACGAAGAACATGAGATACGCAAAAGCAGGTAAAATCAAAAGGTAAGGAAGGAGAGTTTTCTTTTCCATGCACCCTCCTCCTTCACGGTGTCTCTATCCCGACCTCCTGGAAGAGGCCAACGAGATTCGGTTTGATCTCCGAGGTAACCTTAGCCGGGTCTTCACCGTTGAGGACTATCCTCTCAAAGGCCTGCTTGTAGTACTCTTTGAACTGGCCTCCCTTGTCTCCAAGGTTTGGTATCATCACCACAAGGGCGTCGGAGGTGCTCGACTGAGCGGCAACGCCCTCGGCGAGTATCTTGAGCGGCCCTTCAGGCAACTTTCCGCTCGCCTCTTTAACGGTGGGGAAGAATCCGACCTTCTCAAGGACTTTGACCTGCGTTTCGGGCTTGGTTAGGTAGTCTATGAGCTTCCATGCCTCATCCTTGTGGGGTGCCCCCTTAGGTATGGCGAGGCCAGCGAGGACAACTATGAAGCCCCTGCCCTTCGGCCCCCTCGGAACGGGAACAACGACGAACTGGTCCGGCTTTGTCTCTATGGCATTCTTAATCCTCGCGGTGTGATCCCAGGCTATGAGAACCTCGCCCTTAAGGAGCGGGTCGGCCATGGCGTCCCACGTTGTACTCGACGGGTGAACGTATTGCCAGAGCTCTTTAAGGTAGTTCCACATCTGGACTGCATCAGAGCTGTCAAACTCCTTGGCCTGGTAGCCGGTGTAGCTCGGGTAAATGTAACCGTGAAGGAACCTCACGAAGAGTCCCTTCGGTCCGGCCGGGAAGCCGAGCTCGGGCTGGCCCTTGGCCTCTTTAAGTTTCTTTGCCCACTCGAGGAGTGCGTCGTACGTCCACTTGTCGGTGCCCTTCATGACGTCCTCCTGCGTAAGGCCCTCCGGAAGATAATTGAAGGCCTCTTTGTTGACCACCATGACGTAGGTGGCGCTCATCCAGGGAACGTAGACCTTCTTGCCGTTTATGGTGGCGTACTTCTCGAAGGTGCTTATGAACGTCCTGCCCTCGAGCTTGGGCATGCTGCTCAGATCCTCAAGCCAGCCCTTTGAGGCCATGTAGTCCATACCGCCGTGCAGGTCACCTATGACGTCAATGGTGACCTTTCCAGTCTTCTCCTCACCTTCAAGCCTCGTGACCATGTCCGTGTAGGAAATCGGGACGAAGTTAACATCTATTCCGGTTTCGCTGGTGAACTCCTTAAGAAGCTCGTCTTTCACAAAGGCCCGCTCCTCCGGAGGGTTAAGCTGGGTCGACAGGAACGTTACTGTTACTTTTTCCTTTTCTCCTCCTGAGATACAGCCACTGGCCACTACGGCAAAGGCCATAAGGCCAACTAACAACACTCCCAACAACCTTTTCATCAGGTATCACCCCTGTGCTACAATGTTAAACAACGCAGTTCAAGGTACTTCAGTTGACATACTCGCTGAAAGTATATAAGACTTATGTTTAGAACCACTAAAAGTGGTTGTATTTACAAAACAGTAAAAGTTCAGGAGAGCCCAACGTCAGTTTTAAAGTTCAATCAGAGGTTTAGCCTCACCGCCCTCTTTCTCCGTGAAGATTCATAGGCCGCAAGGATTATGGCGAGGTTCTTTTTGGCGTCTTCACCGGTTATTGGAACCTCCTCGTCCTTCAGGACGGCCCTGGCGAAGGAGCCCACTATCCCTCTGACGTCGGGCCTGTCCCAGTAGACCTTTTCCGCCCTGTCCTGGTAGACCGTGAAGTCGGGGTAGGCAGTTCTCACATCAAGGAAGCCCTCTCTGCCAACGAGGTAGTACTTTATCTCGATGCCATAGGAGTAACCCTTGGGGTTGCCCCAGCCCGCCGTGAGGACCGCAACAACACCATCTTTAAACTCAAGGACTGCCGTCCCTATGTCGTCCACCGGAAAGCCGTATATCTTTGCCCCTATGTCCGCATACACTTTCCTGGGAACGTCCCCAGTGAGCCAGAGCAGGGAGTCAACACCGTGTGGGGCGGTGTCCATAAAGCCTCCTCCGCCAGACTTTTTAACGTCCAAAAACCAGCTCATATCAAGTCCCTGAAGGAATATCGGCGGCTTGACGTTCTCCGAGATGGCCTGGATGTACTCCAAGGGCCCAATCTCCCCAGCATCTATCATCTCCTTTGCCTTCACAAGGGGTTCCGTAAACCTTGGGTTGAAGGGGAGCATGAGCTTTACGCCTGCCTTTTTAGCGGCCTTTATAATATCGTCTGCATCCTTCAGGTTCAGCGCAATAGGTTTCTCAAGGAGTATGTGCTTGCCCTCCTCGGCGGCCCTAATTGCGACCTCCTTGTGCCTGTACGTCTCTATTGCAATGTAGACCGCCTCAACGTTTTCATCCCTCAAAAGTTCCTCATAGTTCTTGTAAAACCTCGCTCCGTACTTCTTTGCCTCGGCTCTTGCCACGTCTGAGTTCGAGCCGTCGCCGGAAATAGCGACGAGCTTCGTCTTTCTACCTCCCGCTATAACGGAGGCAAACCTCAGTGCATGCGGGTGAGCGTAGCTTATTATTCCGAAGTTAAGCTTCTTCATATCTCCACCACCTCCCCCCTGCGGGCACTCTCCTTGGCCTTCTCGGCGATCTTCAGCGCTATAAGGGCGTCCTCCGCAGTGACTACCGGTTCTTCCTTCCCCTTGATGCAGTTGAAGAAGTGCCTCAGCTCCCTCTCGAAGGCATCCGGGAAGGTCGAGAGGAGCGGCGAGAAGCGGGGCATCTCAAAGTTGGCCTTGGCGACGCCGACAACGGGGGTGTCCAAGGGTGTGTACCTTATCCTGCCGTTCTTTCCTATAATGTCAACGTGATGGTAGAAGACACCATAGCGTGACGGATATGGATACGCCCAGCTGACCTCGGCTATGCCCGTCTTCTCACCCTCAAAGGAGATCATCATGACGAAGTGGTCGAAGGTGTCGTTTGCCCTCGCCTCGGCCTTTATTGATTTCCCGACGGCATAAACGCTCAGGGGTTCGCTCTCGAAGAACCAGCGAAGGAAGTCCGTGACGTGAACCCCAAGATCAACGGCGACACCGCCGCTCTTCCTCTCGTCCCAGTACCAGTAGTCCTTCGGGAAGGGGAGGTTCTGCACTTCAGCCTTTCTAATGTGCATCGGCAGAATGTTGCGCTTCTTTATGACCTCTTTCATCTGCGTCCATCTCTTGTCAAACCGCCTCACATGGCCCACGAAGAGATGAAGATCCTCCTTCTCCGCAGTTCTTATCATTCTCTCGCCCTCTTCAACGGTCAGGGCTATCGGCTTCTCCACTATCACGTGCTTTCCAGTCTTGAGAGCAGCAACTGCCAGTTCAGCATGGGTGTACGTCGGAGTCAGTATCTCAACGACGTCAATGTCGAGGTCAAGGAACTCATCAAGGTTTGTGAAGGCCTTAGCTTTAAACGCCCTCGCCCCCTCGCGGGCCCGCTCCTCGTCTATATCCATGCAGGCAACGACCCTTATGCCTTCGATTCTCCTGAGGGCACGCTTATGGGCGAGGTTAAAGATGTTACCACAGCCTATCACTCCCACCCTCAACTCCATAGGGATCCCCGAGGATTGTGGGAGCAAAAGGTATATAACTCTTTTCAAAATAAACCACTTTAAATGGTTGTAAATTTGCGGAGGTGGGAAGAGATGAAGGTCATCGTTGGAATTCCCAGTTACAACAACGCGGAGACAATCTCTTTTGTCGTGAAGCAGGCCGCTGAAGGTCTGAAAAGGTACTTTGGCGGAGGTATCATCGTCAACGCTGACGGGGGGAGCACCGACGGGACGAGAGATGCAGTGCTGAGAACGGAGGTTCCCGATGGCGTCGAGGTTCACAGCTTCGTCTACAAATGGCCGATACCGGGAAAGGGAAGCGCCATGAAGGAGCTCATGGAGTTCGCCCTCGAGAGGGACGCCGATGCCATAGTCTTCGTTGACAGCGATTTAAGGAGCATAACCCCCGAGTGGATATACCGCTTCGCCAAACCCATCGAAGAGGGCTACGACTTCGTGGCACCGCTTTACATAAGGCACAAGTGGGACGGAACCATAACCAACAACATAGCCTATCCGATGACGGCCTCGCTCTACGGAAAGAACGTCAGACAGCCCATAGGAGGGGACTTCGGAGTGAGTAGGAAGCTCATGGAAGTTTACCTCGAAGACGAGGAGGTCTGGAAGACCCACGTGGCGCGCTTCGGCGTGGACATATTCCTGACGACGACGGCCATAGCGAGGGGCTTCAAAGTCATCCAAGCGGCCCTGGGGATGAAGATACACGACCCCAAGGATCCAGCCGCTTCCCTCGGCCCCATGTTCAACCAGGTCGTCGGAACGCTGTTCATGCTTATGGAGAAGTACGAGGACGTCTGGAAGGACGTGAGAACGATAGAACCCGTTCCGGTCTTCGGGGAGCTTGAGAAAGGTGAACCCGAGCCTGTAAAGGTGACCTTAGAGCTCCTGGAGATAAGGGCGAAGGAGCTATTCGCCCAGCACGAACCTGTGCTGAGGAGGGCACTGGACAAAGAGACGTTCAAGGGAGTTGTGGAAGCCCTCAAGACCTTCGAGTTCGACGACAGGCTCTGGAGCCACGTCCTCTACGACGGGGCAGTGGCGTACAAAAACAGAATCCTGACCGAGGCTGAACCCCTCGTGCCCCTGTACTTCGCAAAGACTGCTGATTTTGTCAAGAGAACGATTAATATGAGCACCCTTGAGGCCGAAAAACTGATAGAGGAGAGGGCGAAGGTCTTCCTTGAGGAGAAGGACTACCTCCTGGAGCGCTGGTAGAGCTCCCTAACTTCCTTCATCTGAACTATTTCCTCCATTTTTGGAACGCTCCAGGCACCTCGCCGGGTGGTGGAGATCGCCGCCACGAGGTTTGCGAAGCGGCCGATTTTTCTGAGGTGCTCCTCATCTATGGAATCCTCACCGAGCAGGTTTGAGTAGTGAAGGCCGGCCAGAAGGGCAGCCGTGAAGGCATCTCCCGCTCCCGTGGTGTCAACCGGCTCAACTCTATAAGCCGGAATGTGAACCTTAGCGTCTCCGCTCGTCAGCTCACTACCCTTCTCACCCGAGGTCACCGCGAGGAGTTTGAAATCGAACTCATCGAGGCTTATTCCGTTGTTCCTGAGGTACTCCAGCTCCCCATCACCGAGCTTAACTATATCCGCCAGTTGAAGGGCCCTCTCAATATTCCGAAGCATTTCCTCCTCCCTTCCGCGCCAGAGATCGGGCCTTATGTTGACGTCGTAGCTCAGCGGAACCCTTCCCTTAAGTTCCTCTAAAATCCCGAAGAGAGTCGAGCGGGATGGCTCCCTGGCGAAGAGCACGGTGCCGAAGTGAACCGCTTCAGCGTTCTCAAGAGGGGTCGTTTCAACATCCCAGGGCTTCAGGTTGAAATAGGCGACGCCGTCATAAAGGATGAACTCCGGTTTGGCACCGATGAGCTGAACGAAGACGACGCCGGTGTGCTTTTCAGCGTCCCGGGATACGTAGGTCTTTACACCCTCATCATGGAGTCTTTCGAGTAGAAAGTCCCCAAAGGGGTCCTCGCCAACCTTGCTTACCAGCGCACCCTCAACGCCGAGCCTTGAAAGGCCAACAGCAACGTTTGCGGGAGCACCGCCGGGATGCTTCTCGAAGGACTTCACATCCTTAAGCTTCCCCTCCTGCAGGGCTATGAAATCTATGAGGACTTCTCCAATAGAGACAATCATCATTATCACCACAAACAACAACTTTTGGTTGTTTTCTCTGACAATCGTTATATACGTTTTCCGCGATTGAAATACCAAGGTGCTGCCTATGATAGCCGTCATTACCTTTACCGACCCCCGACCAACGGCCCTCTCGATCGAGCGCGAGAGGGCTTTGATGGAGAAGCACTCCGCCCTCATCGGGGAGCTGAGGAAGGCCGGCTTTGAAGTTCTCGACGTGAACGAGAGGCTTGGAAAATACGAGGCCCTCAACGCCGGTAAGAACTTCGGGGTAGATTCGATGGATGAGAGCTTTAAGGCAGGAGAAATCATAGCCGGAAGCTCCGTCTCGGGAATAATAGCCGGCCTCTGGCACTGGACGGAGAGCAACCTCGTTACGGCACTCGTCAGGGAAACCAAGAGGCCCATACTCCTCTACGCCGACGACGATCCGGCATGGGCAGGAACCACGTGCATCACATCTGTCGGGGCCTCGCTCTGGGAGAGCGCGGTGAACGAGTACGCGCTGAACCACGTGCGCCTCAAGGGGGACGTTGAAAAGGTAAAGGCCTGGGTCAGAGCCGTTGAGGCCGTCTCAAAGCTCTCCAGGAAGTCCATCCTCCTCTGGGGAGCTCCGTACACCCTCGGGATGGAGCACCTCATGGACGATCTGCCGGGGCTTAAGAGAATCGTCGGCGACTTCATAATGCTCGACCAGTACGTTCTGGTGAGGAAGGCTGAGAAGATGCTCTCGGACGAGAGGCTGAGGGTCCGCGTGGAGGAGTTCTACGACTGGCTGACCGAGAAAACGGAAGTCAAGTTTGATGACCTCATGCTGACACCCGAGGCATTGAGGAGACAGATAGCCATCTATCTCGCCGCAAAGGAGAGCTGGAGCGAGCAGAAAGGTGTTTCGGCCGTCTCGATAAAGTGCCAGCCGGAGCTGAGCGAGGTCTACGGCGTTACGGCCTGCCTGATTCCGGCGCTGTTCCCGTTCAACCTCGATGCCGAGGGCGAGAAGGAGGTAATCCCTGCCACGTGTGAGGGTGACGTTAAAGGAACGATAAGCTCGGCGCTCCTCTTCTATCTGAGCGGAAAGCCGCCGCTCTTTGGAGACATAAAGTACGTGGACGATGAGGTCGTTATGATAGCCAACTGCGGCGCTTCATCGCTCTACTACGCGAGGCTGAGCGAGAACCCGGAGGAGAACCTCAAAGCTACTATAATCCAGGGACAGTGCCAGGGGGCGAGCGGCGGGGCGCTAACTTACAGAACTCCCCCGGCGGAGTTCACCGTGGCGAGGCTCATACGTCGTGGAGGTGAATACTACCTCCTCTACTTCTTCGCGGAGGGCCTTGAGATAACGGAGGAGATGGAGTCGAAGCTCAAATGGGGCAAGCAGTGGCCGCATACGGCCATAAAGAACCCGCTCGACAAAGAAACCTTCATCTCGGCCATGGGAGCCAACCACCTCTCACTGGTTCCCGGCGACTACACCGAGGAGCTCCGCTTTACCGCGAGGCTCTGGGGAGTAAAGGCAATAAACCTTGAAGACCCAAGGGAGGTAAAGTCCTTCCTTGAGGGGTAGTCCATGAGAACCATCTTAGCCGGCAACGGAGCCTTCGTCCTGAGCGATGAGAGGGGGGACATGCCCTCCCATTACGACGGCTTTTATTTTCTTGACACAAGGTTCGTCAGAAAGGCCAGGCTTGAAGTTTCTCCGGAACCGGACTTCATCGGGGCATCCTCAACCTTCACCCGGGCGGTTTCACACTTCTCTCTCGGCGAGCGGGGAATCCTGGTGAGGCTAAGAACGCTGGACGGGGTTTACGAGGAAAAGCTCTCCTTCTACAACACGTCGGAAGAATCGCTCGGTGTCAAGGTCAGGTACTCCTACGAGGCCCCCATTGAGGACATATTCCAGGTCAGGGGCTTCATGGGGCTGAAGAGCGGAAAGGCGATAGCCCCAGCCGGAGGAACGCACGTCAAAGAGAGCCCCTCCGGAAGGAGGAGTCTCTCCATCGAGACCAACATGGAAAGGGAGGGGAGTCTCTTAAGGGCGGAACTTGAGATACCTCCCCTCGGAAAGGCAGTCCTCTACGTCCGCTTCATCCCCAAAATCGAGGGGAGTATCTCGGAGATACTCGGGGAGAAAAGGAAAACGATAAAAAACGTCGCCTTCACCGGCTCACCCGCCATCGACGGGATATTTGAGAGGGCGGTTGAGAACATAAACGCCCTGACGCTATTCACGCGCTTCGGGCCTGTTCCCCTTGCGGGGATTCCGTACTTCGCCTGTCCCTTCGGAAGGGACGCGATAATAGCCTCACTCTTTCTCCTGCCGTATTACCCCGAATACGCCGCCGGCACGCTGAGGCTCTTCGGGCGGCTCCAGGGGAAGAGAACCAACCCGAAGAACGAGGAAGAACCTGGAAAGATACCACATGAGTTCCGTCTCGGGGAGCTCGCGCAGTCGGGGAAGGTTCCCTTCGCGCCCTACTACGGCACGGTGGATGCCACTCCACTCTACGTGGCATTAGCCGGTGAGTACCTGCGCTGGACGGGGGACAGAAAATTAATCGAGGAACTGAGACCGAACCTGACGGCCGCCGTCGAGTGGATACTCAAAAAGCTCGATGATGGGTACATAACCTACGTTCCGGGGATACTCGGCAACAAGGGGTGGAAGGATTCGAGGGATGGGATAATTGACGAGGAAGGGAAAATTCCAAAGCCGCCGATAGCGCTCGTTGAGGTGCAGGGCTACACCTACTGGGCGCTTAAACTTGCAGGGGAGCTCAGCCTGACAGACCTCGATGAAAAAACCCTTCTCGCAGAGGCGGAAAAGTTGAAGAAAAGGTTCAACCGCGACTTCTGGCTCGGCTCCTACTACGCCCTCGCGCTTGATGGGGAGGGAAGGCCGCTTAGAGTCGTCTCCTCCAACATGGGACACCTACTCCTGACGGGTATAGCCGAGCACGAGGAGGAACTCGCGGAGAGGCTTTTCCGGCCGGACATGTTCTCCCGGTACGGGATAAGAACCCTGAGCGCTAAGGAGAAAGCCTACAACCCCTTCAGCTACCACCGCGGAAGCGTATGGCCGCACGACAACGCGCTGATAGCCCTCGGCCTGGCGAGGATTGGAAGGACTGACATGGCGAAGGCACTCATGGATGCCGTCTTCGATGCCGCGAAGCTTCTGCCGGAGAGGGAGCTTCCGGAGCTGTACAGCGGCCTAAACGAGCTCGTTCCCGTTCCAAGGGCCAACTCCCCGCAGGCCTGGAGCTCGGCGAGCGTTTTCGCCTTCGTTACCGCCTCGCTCGGAATGGAAGCCGGGGATGAACTCACCGTCCGGCCGGCCGAGGGGACGAGCATCGTTCTGAGAGGGGTTTCTTTTGGAGGGAGGAGATACGTCGTAGTGGTCAACGGAGGTGTTAGCGTTGAACCCCTATGAGTTCAGGTTTGAAAAACTCCCAAAACCCGTGCTTTTCCCCTCAGATGAAGGATTCGACTCAAAGAACGTCTACAACCCTGCGGTGGTCAAGAGGAGGGGAAAGGTGGTTATGCTCTACCGTGCGGAGGCCAAAGGGGAAAGGATAACCGGAAGAATCGGGCTGGCGCTGAGCGAAGACGGGATCAACTTCATCAGACACCCTGAACCAGTTATGGAGCCTGAATACGAGTGGGAGAAGCTCGGCGTTGAGGACCCCCGCGTCGTGAGGATTGAAAAGACCTACTACATGACCTACACCGGCTACGATGGAGAAACCGCCCGACTCTGTATCGCCACCTCGAAGAACCTGCTGAACTGGAAGAAGCACGGAGTGGTTTTCGAGGAGTTCCCTTTCCCCAAGAATGGAAGGTTCAACTGGACAAAGAGCGGAGCCATACTGGCCGAGAAGATGAAATTTGGGCCGTTCAAGGGGCACTACATCATGTACTTCGGCGACTCCAACGTCTGGCTCGCCTATTCGAAGGATCTCCTCCACTGGGAGTACGAGAGAGAGCCCGTTTTGAGGCCGAGGGGTCATCTCGTCGAGCCCGGGCCTCCTCCAATCCTCACGGAGGATGGAATACTCCTGATACACAGCGAGGCCTTCCATGAGGAGGGAAAGCTCGTTTACTACACTCACGCGGCTCTCTTCGACTTGGAGGACCCGAGAAAGCTCATCTGGAGAACCGAGAAGCCCATCCTCAGGCCGACCTTCGACTGGGAGCTGCACGGGTGGGTCGACAACGTGGTCTTCGCCGAGGCCATGATAGAGCATGAGGGGAGATACTACCTCTACTACGGCGGTGCCGACAGGTACGTTGGCCTCGCGATAGGAAAAATTGAGACCTGAGTCGAGCGTCGCTAAAGTCTCAACGCTTGCGACGCGTGAAGGTTAAATTTTTAAACCCTCTCTTTTTCTCCCGCGCCTATGGCGGTCAGTCAGAAGCGCAAGAGAACGACCCTCAAGAAGCTCGAGAGAAAAAGCCAGATGAGGCACCGGCCGAATCCAGAGAAGTGGTTTTACTCCTTCATTCCCTTCAAGGTCTCAACCGGGGGAGTTGCTCCCTTGATCCCACTCCTCACTATGGAGCTCGGTGGCGGTCCGCGGGAAGTCGGTATTGTAAACGCCGTCGGGAGCTTTGCATCAATGCTCGGCGGCCTTTTCTGGGGAAAACTCAGTGACCGGCTCAACAGGCGGAAGGTTTTCCTCGTAACCGGCTTTCTTGGAACGGCACTCTCAACCTTTCTGTTCGCCCTAGCGAGAAGTGTTTCCTCAGTGATTTTTGCAAACGCCCTCTACACTTTCTTCATAGCCGCAACGGTTCCGATTCCAGTCCTCATAATCACCAAGGCGTTCCGCCTTGAGGACTGGGACTACGAGATAGGGAGGTTCAACGAGATATGTGGCTGGGCCTGGGTACTGGGGCTTGTGGTTGGGTTCGTCCTGTCCCACCTGCTTCCCCTCCGGTGGATTTTTGCAGTTCTCGGCTTAATCGGCCTTCTCTCTGCCCCCTGGGGTATGAGGACGATAAAGGAAGTCCCGCTTCACCTCAGCAGAAAGATCCTCGGCGTCTACGCGGGCTACGTCGTCGAAAAGTTCCGCTACCTGCCGAACTTCATTACCCACCTGCCAAGGCTTTCCACGAACGGATTCGGCGGGCTTTACCTCTCAACTTTCCTCTTCTGGTTCGGGGCGATGCTGTACTTCACCCAGTTCCCCGTCCTCCTGAAGGTGAGAGGCTTTGGAGCCTCGATGCTCTATTTGATGAGCATCGGAAACTCAGCGGTCTCCGCCTATATGTACGCCCGCGTTGGAAAGAGGGTTAAGGCGAAGGGCGGTTACAGAACCCTCAAGCTCGGCCTCCTCCTGAGGGGCCTCTCTTTCCTCCTGCTCACCTTTGCGACGTTCATAACCGGACCCCTCTTTCCCGTTCTCGCGTTCATCTCCTACTTCCTCGCTGGCTATACGTGGGCCTTCATAGGCATCTCAACAACCACCGTAATTTCCCGTTTCGCTCCACCAGGAAAGAAGGGAACCCTAATTGGAGCCTACAATCTCGTGAGCTCCCTGGGAGCAGTAGCTGGAAACCTGACGAGCGGGTTCATAGTCTCACTTCTGGGTCTTACAGGCAACTTTGCGCTCGCCTCTGCGTTCATCTTCCTCTCGCTCCTTCCGATAGCTCGTCTCAGGGGTTAAAGTTCGATAGTGCTCCCTGTCTTCACGCTTACGAACTTCTCAGGGTATTCCCGCCGCACGTAGGCCTTGGCTTTTTCACCAGAGCAGTGTGCGGGCGCTATAAATTCAGACATCTTGGCAAGCCTGTCTAGAACCGCCCTAGATGGGTAATGGAAGCCGCCGATTACAAGGTGGGCTCTTTTGTACCCTGAAACCTCAAGGACGGCCTCCGTCAGCCTGTCTGGGCCCGGATGAGAACAGCCGACTATGACGACGAGTCCAGAGGGCGTTTCCACCCCCACCGCCTGCTCGAAGCCATCCAACGCTCCAGAGGTCCAGACACCATCGGCTATTCTCCCCGCTTCGTGCATTTCGGCGATGTTTAGTCCCCGGATGTTCCCTCCAGGCGGAGCGTACAGTTCAAGCCCCGGGTTCAGCTCCGCAATTGTTGAAAAACCGCCGTAGTGGTCGTAGTGCCAGTGGCTGAGAACCGCGAAGTCGAGGCCCTTCAAAGAAACACCGAGAGCTTCTGCATTATGGAGGAGAATTTCTCCCCTCGTGTCTGCATCGAAGAGGAAGCGATGCTTCCCCTCAACCAAAACGCTCCAGCCCCAGTCATTGAGAAGTCCTTCAGCGGGCACGTTGTCGTTTAAAACCACGAGCCTCATACCAATCCCCCGGATTAAGGGTTTCCTTGTTCAGGGTAACACTATCCTCCAGTAGGAGCCCAAGGATAAGACAGCAATCAAACATATCTTGGTGCGAGACCGTTAAAAGGACTTTCCAAAACCTTAATCCGGTGATGGTGATGTTCTGGCTCAAGACGAGAATCATCGAGGGTAAGGGCTCCCTTGAAAAGCTCCGAAAGGAGGCCAAGGAACACGAGAGGGTTCTTATCCTGGCCGGCAACTCGATGAAGAGACACGGCTTCCTGAGTGAGGCTGAGGACTACGTTAAAGAGGCGGGGGCGGAGGTCTTCTCAATAACCGGCCTTCCGGCGGAGCCGAGCGTGGAAACAATAGAGGAGTTCCTGCCGAAGGTGGGGGAGTTCAAGCCAGACCTGCTGGTTGCGCTCGGGGGTGGAAGTGTAATAGACACGACCAAAGCCCTTAAGGTTTTCTACGACGCTCCCGAGCTGAACTTCGAGGAGATAGCTTTCTTGGATAGATTTTCGAAGCCCAAACCCGTTCCGAAGCTGAAGACGAAGCTTATTGCTATCCCCTCGACGAGCGGTGCCGGGAGCGAGGTCTCTGGAGCGAGCGTTCTGAAGAAGGGCGGAATCAAGTACAACATCGTTACGCCCGAGATAGCACCCGATGTAGCAATACTCGACCCCCGCCTGCCGATGACGATGCCGAGGGAGGTGGCGAGGAATTCCGGACTGGATGTGCTCGTTCATGGAATAGAGGCCTACACCACCAAGGTCGCCAACGACTTCAGCGATGCGATGGCGATTAGGGCGATAAAGACCGTCTTCAACTACCTTGAGAAGAGCCTTGAAGGAGACGAGGAAGCCCGTGAAAAGATGCACTACGCTGCGACTATGGCAGGGATAGCCTTCCTCAACGCGCGCCTCGGCCTCTGCCACGCGATGAGCCACAAAGCCGCGTGGATTGGACCGCACGGGCTGCTGAATGCAATATTCCTTCCCTACGTCATGGAGTTCAATGCCGAGAGAAGCGACTACGCGAGGAGGCGCTACGACGAGATAGCGAGGGAGCTCGGCCTTAAGGATTGGAGGGCGCTGATAGAAGCCGTTAGAGAGCTGAACGAGCGGACGGACGTTCCGAAGCTGAGCGAGCTTGTTGATGAAGAAACCTTCATGGCGAGGCTCGACGAGATGGCCGAGAAGGCCTACCGCGACGGCCTTTTGGCCTTCAACCCAGTCGAGGCAAAGCCGGAAGAGATAAAGGAGCTCTACCTTAGGGCGTTCAGAGGGGAGTGAGGAAAAGAAAAGGAACAAACGGACTAAGCAACCTTCACCTCCTTTTCTCCCCCGTTCTCCACCTCGCGAATCTTTCCACCCTTCATGACCTCGACGATGGCCAGGCTTAGTATCGCCAGGAACAGGTAGATTCCTGCGGAAGTTCCGAAGAGCACCTCATAGGCTTTGGTCGTCGGTATCTTTATCTGAACCCACGAGGGGGCGCCAGGCGGGTGGAAGAGGGTGTAGTATGTGCTCATTATTGTTCCGGCTATAGCGGGCCCCCAGGTTGAGCCGAAGTTCCTGAAGAGGCTGTTCGCTCCTGTCGCAACGCCCATGACCCTCGGCGGGACGCTGAAGACGAGGACGTTGATTAGGGAGATGTTCATGAGTGTTATGCCTGCACCGACGTATGCTATCATCGCCACGAAGGCCCAGAGGTGGTTCGGTGGGAATTCAGGGGCGTACTTCGCAAGAACGGCGAGGCCAGAGCTCGCGATGAGAGCGCCCGTTATTGCGAGTGGCTTGGCGCCGACCTTCGGCATTATTTTTCCGGCAAGGGGGGCGATGATGAGCATGATACCCGCCATTGGGGTCATAAGCAGACCGCTCTGGAGTATCGTCTTGCCGAAGCCATACGGTGGCTTCATCTGGAAGATGTAGGTGTTCGCCTGGCTCATCATGGATATGCCAAAGGCCGCGAACATGATTCCGAGGTTCACTATGGCGGGGTTCCTTGCGGTCACGATGTCGAGGGGAATCAGCGGGTTCTCCGCGCGTTTCTCCCAGAGGACGAGCAAAATTGCGCCGACTATCGAGACCGCGAAGAGAACGAGGGTTTCTCTTGCGGTCCAGCCGACGTTCGGGGCGCGAGTTACCGCAACGAGTGCCGGAACGACGGCCCAGACGAGGAGCAGAGCGCCCTGCCAGTCGAGCTTTCCGGGGTTGATGTAGCGGCTCTCGCGGAGTATCTTCCACGCGAGGATGAACATCAGCACGGCGAATGGGGCGGCGGTGTGGTAGGTCCAGCGCCACCCCCAGTGCTGGGTAACGTATGCTCCGAGCGGGAGGGCTATGACCATACCGACGCCGAACATTGCGCTTATCATTCCCTGAACCTGCGGGACCATCTCGGGCGGGAACTCCTCGCGGACGAGGGCGAAAGCCAGCGGGAATATGGCCATTCCAAAGCCCTGAATTGCCCTGCTGAAGAGCAGCCACTGGAAGCTCTGCGCAAAGCCGTTCAGGATGACGCCGAGGGTGTAGAAGCCGAGGGCAACCAAAAACATCTTCTTCTTGCCGTACATGTCGCCGAGCTTTCCGAAGAGTGCCACACTGACCGTACCAACGAGCAGGTATATCGTGAGAACCCAGCTGACGTCGTTTGGATTCACCGCGAACTCCTTCTGAATCGTCGGCAGTGCGGGAGTTAGCATCGCCTCGGTGTACATGACGAGGAGAGGCAATAAAACCACGACGAGCGTGGCCTTCTTCGCGTATTTGAGGTCGTAGGTTTCGCCGTTCCTCGTGACGTTCATATCTCTTCACCGACATGTCGAACGATATATCGTCTTATAAAGTTAGCGGTAGGGGTTATAAACCGCACAACGCCAGGTTTAACCATGCACCCACTCCTCAGAAAGGCCATCCGGGAGCGCTTTGGGAGGCTCAACCGGCTCCAGCAGGACTCGTTCAGGGAAGTTAGCTCGGGAAAGAGCGTCCTAATCATCGCGCCGACCGGCTCGGGGAAGACGGAAGCCGCGGTTCTGCCCGTCTTCAACGAAATCCTTGAAGAAGGACTAAAACCCATTTCGGCCCTCTACATCGCCCCGCTCAAAGCATTAAACAGGGACTTGCTTGAGAGGCTCGAATGGTGGGGGAGGAAGCTCGGGATAACCGTCGAGGTACGGCACGGCGATACATCAGCCCACAGAAAGGCGAAGCAGACGAAGAATCCGCCCCAGATGCTAATCATCACCCCTGAAACCCTCGGCGTGATTCTGACTGTTAAATCCCTCAGAAAGCACCTCGAAAACGTGAAGTTCGTCATCGTTGACGAGATAGCGGAGCTCGTAGATAACAAGCGCGGTTCCCAGCTCCTCCTGAACCTTGAGAGACTTGCCGAGATAGCGGACTTCAAGAGGATAGGCATGACCGCAACCGTCGGCAACGAGGAAGAGGTGAGGGACTGGCTGAAGGCCGAAACGATAGTAAAGCCGAACTGGAAAAAGAGCTACCGCTTCCACGTTCTCTATCCAAAGCCGAAGGAGGAAGATAAGGAGCTGGCGGAGAAGCTGAGCGTCTCGCCCGAGATAGCGTCCCGTCTGAGGGTTCTGTGGGAGATAGTTGAAAAGCACGGAAAAGCCCTCATCTTCACCAACACGCGCCAGTTCGCGGAGGTTTTAGCCCACCGCCTCAAGGCCTGGGGAAAGCCCGTAGAGGTTCACCACGGCTCGCTCTCGAAGGAGGCGCGCGTCAGAGCCGAGAAGGCCCTTAAGGAGGGGAAAATCAAGGCCTTAATCTGCACCTCCTCAATGGAGCTCGGCATAGACATAGGTGATGTGGACGTTGTAATACAGTATATGAGCCCGAGGCAGGTCAACAGGTTGGTTCAGCGCGTCGGAAGGGCGAAGCACAGGATTGGAGAGGTCAGCGAGGGCTACATCATAGCGACGAACGTGGAGGACTACCTCCAGAGCCTCGTCATAGCGAAACGGGCCTTGGAAGGGCGTTTCGAGGCGGTCGAGCCGATAGGCGGGCTTGACGTCCTGGCTCACTTCGTCGTCGGGTTGCTCATTGAATACAAACGCCTTCCGCGCGAGAGGCCCTACGAGATAGCGAAACGAGCGTATGTTTACCGCGATTTGAGCTGGAGCGATTACCTCGACGTTCTCCGCGTTCTGGAGGACGCTCGTTTGGTCGGCTACGATGAGGAGAGCAACCTCCTCTACCTCAGGCGAGGAGCGTTCCAGTACTACTACGAGAACCTCTCGACGATTCCCGATGAAGTCTCGTGGCGCGTTTTCGACGCCAAAAGTGGGCACGTCATAGGGAGGCTCGATGAGAGCTTCGTGATGGATTTGGAGGAGGGCATGGAGTTCGTAATGAACGGGCGGAGCTGGATTGTGCTCAAGATAGACGACGAGGCGAGGCTTTTGAAGGTTCGCGAGAGCAGGAGCCTTGAGAGCGCGATACCGAGCTGGGAGGGTGAGATGATTCCCGTTCCCTTCGGGGTTGCGTTCGACGTCGGCAGGCTGAGGAGGGAGCTGGTCTTCGACTTCAACAAAGCTTTAGACCTTTTGGAGGGCGTTGAGTTCAGCGAGGAGGAACTTAGAAGGGCCTTTGAGGAAATCAGGGACGAGCCGTTTCCGACCGACCGAGATATCGTCGTCGAGAGCACCCCGAAAGCTCTGGTAATCCACGCCGATTTCGGGAGCAGGGCGAACGAAGCGATAGGGAGGATAGTTCACTCGCTCCTAATCCTCCGCTACGGCAGGGTTTTCTCCGTAAGGAGCCAGGGGCACGCGATAGTCTTCAAAACGCCATTCCAGCTCAACCCTGAGGAGGTCAAGCGCTACCTCTATCAGGAGCCCGGGAGAGTTGAGTTAATAGTTTCCCGCGCTCTGAGAGATTCCCACGCCTACCGCTGGAGAATGCTGAACGTGGCCAAGCGCTTTGGGGCGCTGAGGAGGGACGCGAGGATAAGAAAGGTGGAGAGACTCTTCGAGGGGACGGTGATTGAGAGGGAAACGCTCAACGAGCTCTACCACGACAAGGTGGATGTAAAAAAGGCCGAGCTCGTGATGGAGCTACTCAAGGCCGGCTCGCTGAGGGTGAAGACCGTCCTAAGGAAGGAGCCCTCAACTCTGGCGAGGCTCAACATGACGGTGAGCGGGGAGTTCCTGCTGTCGGGCGTTCTCGAGAGAGACGAGCTAATTGAGCTGTTCAAAAAGAGACTGCTTGAACACGAGGTCGTTCTGGTCTGCACCAACTGCGGGTGGCACTCGAAAACGAAAGTGGCGAGGCTCCAAAACATCAAGCTGAGGCAGTGCCCGCGCTGCGGCTCGAAGATGTTAGCTGTGGCGCACCCGATTGACGCCGAGGAGTTCCTCTCGGTACTTGAGAAGGTCCGCCACGGAAAGCCGCTGGAAAGGAAGGAAGAGAGAATCTACAGAAAGATTCTCAAGGCGGCCGATTTGGTCGATACCTACGGCTTCGAAGCGGTTCTAGCGCTGGCGAGCTACGGAACGGGACCAGATACCGCCGCGCGACTGCTCGCGCAGTACCGGGGAGACGCCTTAATCCTCGCGCTTATGGAGAGGGAGAAGCAGTTCATAAGAACGAGGCGGTTCTGGGTTGAGAGGAAGGAGAAGGAAGATACAGAAAACGGGAGTGCATCTTGATTTTGCGTTCTTGTAGAGACAACAATGCTTAAATATGTCGGTACCCCTCCATGACAGTATGGTAGGTGCCTATGCTGTTTGGCAGAATCAAGAAATCGCGGCATGAGATATTTGACAGGGAGTATGAATTCAACCACTAACAAGGGTTGCTGAGGATGGAGTTCCCCTAATTGTTCTCATGGGAATCAGACGGAAGAAGAGAAAAGGCTTTCGAAACCGTTAAATAGTTGCAGTGCGATTAGTCTAATCATGATGCAACAATTCGTCAACAGAAAGGGCGAGCTCGATGCTCTCAGGAGGGCCTTTGAGGGCGACAAAGCGGAGCTGATAGTGGTTTACGGGAGGAGAAGGGTCGGAAAGACGGCGCTCGTCCTGAAGGCCGCCGAAGGGTTCAGGCACGTCTACTTCCTCGCGGACGAGAGGAGCGAAGCGGAGAACCTCGCGGAGTTCAGGAAGAAGGTGGCACAATTCCTGGGCGATGAGGTCGTCGCCCGCTCCGACCTCGGCTGGATCGAGGTGTTCCGTCTCATCGCGGAGCGTGGAAATGGAGTTGTCATGATAGACGAGCTCCCCTACCTCGTTGAAGGAAACCCGGCTTTCCCCTCGGTTCTCCAGAAGGCATGGGACTTGCATCTCCAGAACTCGAAGGTCAAGCTCGTTCTCGTCGGCTCGTCAATCGGCATGATGGAGAGGCTTCTCGGCC
This sequence comes from Thermococcus gammatolerans EJ3, assembly GCF_000022365.1. Lineage (NCBI taxonomy): Archaea > Methanobacteriati > Methanobacteriota > Thermococci > Thermococcales > Thermococcaceae > Thermococcus > Thermococcus gammatolerans. The sequence continues at coordinate 1,486,224 of NC_012804.1, forward strand.
ATAAAAGCCCGCTCTACGGCAGAAGAACAATGCAGATTGACCTCAAGCCCCTCAGGTACTGGCACGTTCCTGAGTTCCTGCCCGGCTACTCCCCCGAGGACTGGATGAGGGTTTACGGCGTTGCCGACGGGATACCCCTCTACCTGAAGCAGTTCGACGGTAGTTCATCGTTCTGGGAGAACGTTGGAAGGCTATTCCTCAGAAAGGAGAGCCCCCTCTACACCGAGGCGGAGTTCCTTCTCAGACAGGAGTTCAGGGAGCCGGCGCGGTACTTCTCGATACTGAAGGCGATAGCCTTCGGGAAGACGAGCTTCGGGGAGATAGTGAACTTCACGGCCTTTGACAGGGGGACCGTTTCGCGCTACCTCGACAACCTCGCCAGAATAAGGGTGATAGCCAAGGTTCACCCGGCCTTTGAGCCCGAGAAGAGGAGGAACACCCGCTACGAGTTCGCCGATAACTACTTCCGCTTCTGGTTCCGCTTCGTCTATCCGAACAGGGAGAGGATTGAGCGGGAGCTCTACACTGAGGTTCTGAAGGACGTTAAGGCAAACTTCGACCACTACATGGGACCTGTGTTTGAGAGGGCCGCTGAGGATTTCCTGTGGCGGAGGTTCGCCTTCGAGCGGGGCGGAAGGTGGTGGCGCAGGGGAGAAGAGGTCGACTTCGTGGGCGTGAAGAACGGAACCGCGTACTTCTTCGAGGCCAAATGGGGCACCTTAGACCATCGAGAGGCCCTCCGGGTTCTTAAAAGGCTTGAGGAAAAGGCCGAGAACGTCAGAACCGGGGCAAAGAAAAGGTGCCTCGGCATCGTTGCAAGGGCCGTAGAGGACAGGGAAAGGCTTGAGGAGAGGGGCTTCCTCGTCTTCGAGCTCAGGGACCTCTTTGGATTCTCTTGAGGAACTCCTCTGCCCTCTCAAGCTCCCCCTCTCAAGCAGGAGCGGAAGCGTCGAGTAGAGCGCCAAGGGTCGCTTTTCGGCTTTTCCAAGAGCTCCTCAACCTTTGTCTTCAGCTGGAGATAAGCCTTTCCCCTTTTGAGGAAGTCCCGCAGATCCCAGACGAGGTAGCCCTCCTCCCTCAGCTCTTCCTTTCCCTCAACGCCCCTTGCGATGAGGCCGAACCTGAAAGCGCCGTCAAAGCGGACGAACCTTGCTTTGCCCTCCAGCTCCCTTAAAATCCTCCTCGCCTCCCTCTTGCCCAAGTCCTTCCACTTGACCTCAATCAGGCTGGCCATCCCCCTGCCCAACGCCACGATATCGATTTCTTCGCCCCTGAACCACCACCTGCCGAGGGTTTCGAACTCAATCGGCCTTTTGAGAAGAATGAACTCCCTCGCGAGGTCCTCAAAGCGAACCGAGAAAACCCTGTAGAGGTCGTCGAGCTTAGCGGTTCCCGAGGCTATCTCGGCCATCTGGGGGTAGGTAAGGAGAAACCAGCTCAGCAGAATCGGGTCGCTTATCCTGTAAAGGCTCACCTTCCTGCTACCGAGGATTGGGATCTCTTTCTCGCGGTCTATGAACTCTTCTACCAGTTACTGGTGGGAGCCTGCTTAAAAAGATTGGGTCAAAAGGGAAAAAGAAATGCTCAGTCGCCCTTCCCGTAAATCTCATTGAGGGCCTTCAGGAACTCGCTTGCCGTAACAACGTCCCTGACGTCTATGCGCTCGAACTTAGTGTGCGAGATGTCGAGGTTGCCTGGGCCGAAAACTATCGTCCTCGTTCCGTTGTACATGAAGTTTATCGCGTCCGTCCAGCTCCTCATTCCGCCGAACTCGTCGAGGCCCGTCTTCTCCATCGCCTTCTTGGCTAGCTGGACTATCTCTTCGTCCGGTTCGAGCTTGTAGCCGTCCCATATCTCGGTGTACTCGTAGCTCTTGGTGTACTCGTCGAGTATAGGGTCCATTAAGTCGAGGACATCCTCGACCTCCTGCTCTGGTAAGAGTCTCGCCTCGAGCCTTCCCTTGCAGAGGGCGGGGATGAGGTAAACGGGGTTCTCGCAGACGAGCTCCTGAATTCCAATGTGTGGGTCGAAGAACTCGCCCTTGGTATTGAAGGGTTCGAGCTTTTTAAGCTCCTCGAGCATCTTATAGGTCTCCTCAATCGCGTTGACACCGCTCTCGGGACAGGCACCGTGAGCTTCCTTGCCATCCACCTCAAAGTAGGCCTCGATGTTGCCGGCGTGGGCGATGTGCACCTCAAGGTCGGTCGGTTCCAGAACGACGGCCATCTTGGGCCGGTAACGCTCCATAAAGAGCGCGCTCCCGCGACCGCCGAGCTCCTCGTCGCTGACGAAGACGATACCGACGTTGAGGTCCTTGTTTTCCCTCTTCAGGCTCTCAAGCATGAGGAGTATTGCCGCGGCGCCGCCCTTTATGTCGCTCGCGCCGGTGCCGTAGATTATGTTGCCCCTGACGAAGGGCTCAGCGCGAATCGGTATCGTGTCCACGTGGACCTCGTAGAAGAGCTCCGCCTCAGGGTTCACGACGAGGTCTATTATCTCGCCGTCGCTCTCGATGTGGACGTCGTAGTCGAGCTTATGGAGGAACTCCATGATGTGGAGCATTATCCTGTCTTCCTGGCCCGAAGGCGAGGGTATCTTCAAAAGCTGGAGGAGTATTTCCTTCGCTCTCTCGGTCTTCATTTGGTTCACCTAACTTACCCTCGACGTCGCCCTTTATAAACCTCGGCATTCCAAGCGTCTCAGGATACAGTGCAGAACCTCTCAAGTATTGCTACAACTCGTCCCTTCAGATTCTCAGGCAAGTTCTCGTCTCGGAGGTACTCTTCAACATCACGGCAGCGTTTTTTAATCCATTTAGCATTACCCTCTTTTCCAGCACGCTGGAGTTCCGCCTCAAGAGCTATGAGGTGGCACTCGTACGTCTCTTTTGGGTTCTCGATTATCACGTTCGGCGTTATCTCAAGGCCTCTGGCTTTGAGGCATTCAATTTCCCTGACCTCGTGAATCACGAGGTAGTCGTTGGAGAGTATCTCCCCGGGCTCATAAACATCGTTTTCATATGTTCTCGCGTTCAGATAATCCCACAGCTCAGCGGGAGTTACCTCTGTTTCTATTCCCACCCTTTCCAGGGCTTTCTTGCACTCCTCAACCCCCGTCAGCCATTTTTCAAGGGCCGTGTTTACTGTCCAGAGAAACTCCTCCTTCGTCCCGCCCCTCCGGTAAAACTCCTCGAGCAGTTCCATGAAGCGCTTCTCATCCTCACTGAACTTCTCCCCCTTCCAGCGGAAGATTTTAAAGCGTTCTCCAAGGAGCTCGACGGTGTGAAAGCCGCTATCTCTGGGCGTTGGCTCAAGATCCTTCACGAGCTCGACAGTGTTTATCGTATCGTAGCCGAGTCTCTTCCAGAAAGCTATGGCGTCCTTATCCTGTGGCAGGACGAAGAGGTAAAGAGCCGAATCCCACTTCAGAACCTCCTCCTCGGCCCTCTCAACGAGAGCCCTTCCGATGCCCCTTCCCCTGAACTCTGGCCTTACGAAGAGCTCTTCCACCCAGAAACTTCCATCCCTGCTCGAAACCCTGATGAAACCAGCAGCCTCTCCGTTTTCAAGGGCAAGGAAGATTATGTCGTCCCTTTTAAAGTAATACGTCGCCTCGGCCCGGTACTCTGCCTCAGCGTGTGGACTCCAGCCCTGCTTCCCCCTGAGCTCCTTGAAAAACTCGATGTAAAGCCCTTGGAAGTCTGGAAGATGTTTTTCGGTTAGGCGAACTATCTCCATGCATTCAGCCCCACACGAGCCTCTTCCGGAACACCAGCACGTTAGGCTCCTCAGTCTCCTCCCATAGGAAGAGACCAAGCCTCCTCAGTCCCGGCAGGAGGGGCTTAACACCGCTCGGGAGCATCACCTCGAACTCCTCCCATCCCCTCTCGCGGGCGACCCAAGCCATAGCGGGAAGCATCGCCTTGAGAGTTGCCAGTCCAACGTCGAGGGGCGTGAACGTTGCCTCCCCCTTCGGAACGAGGAAGCGGAAGCCGTTGATGTCGTAGAATTCGGCCTTCGCCTTCAGCCATTCGAGGCTCTCATGACTCCTGCGGAGAAACTTCAATCCGGCGGGAATTACGCCGAGGGTCAGGTCTTCTAGGCTGGGCTCTACCATCGCTGGCTCCTCGGGCTCGAAGGCGGAAACCTTCGCCCCCAGGTTGAAGAACTTCGCGGTTATCGAGAAGCCGTCTCTCTTTGCCATGGCTATGCTCTCGCGGCTGAGGAAGTAGGTCGCAAACTCAAGGGCCTCAATCCTGCCTTCTTTCGCGAGTTTCTCACCAAGCTGAAGCATGAAGTCGTGGAGCTTCCTCCCGTAGCCTCTGCCCCTGTATTCTGGGTGAACCCTCAGTCCTTCAAGCCAGCCGACTTTTCCGGGCAGAATGGTTAGCTTCGCCGTCCCGACGACCTTTCCGTCCAGCTCAAGCACGTAGAAGTTATCGCCGAGCCACTCATCGAAGACCCTTGCTAAGTAATCCTCACCGTCCCAGGTCAGCCTCGCTATTTCCTCGATGAAGGGTCTATCTTCTGGCCTTGCCTCGCGGATGATCGGCTCCATGGTATCACCAAAGTTTATTGGTTCCGTCCCAATTTATGGGTTTGGGAACGTCAGGTTGAACATAAGCCCACCGGTCATGTTGAGGATGCTCTGTTTTATTTCCTGGGCCGTGGCATTGAACGGGGCCACTTTTTCGATGATGTCAAGCGTTCTCAGCTCGTCCTCTTTTTCACAGCCTCCTTTGAATGGCTTTGTAACTTCAAGCCGCTTTAGCATTCCAGTTTTCTCATCAACCTCGCCGATGATGAACCAGCACAGGGAGATGTTTTCAGATGAGGCGCACTCAATCTCAAAGTCAAACCAGTTTCCGTTTTCAGGCAGAATAGCCACATAATTACCACAAGCTCTGAGGGTGTTGTTTGAGGGTATCCCCAGAAGGGCCGTTAAATTTCGGTACAGCCGATGGTAAGTCTTCATAACGGTCAGTTGTGCAGTTGTTGACGCGACCCCTATAACATCTCCAGTGGTGTGGTTGACCACATACCATGGAAGGTCTCTAACCTGGGTTCCATTGGGGTAGTACGCTACGAGTTTAACGTAGACAATGTCCTTTTTGGCTTCGCTGAGATGATCGTACGAAATCCAGAAAACCCTTTCTTTGGGGTTATAACTGGCACTGAAGCTCCACGTGACGATGCCATCTACAGTCAGGGTTGCGTTTCCGAGTTTTTGCACCAAATCAGGCCGGGTCTCTCGGAAGTACCGTATCGCCGCGTAGATATCATTCCCGTATTCATCCCAGATCACTTGAGTGTACTGCTTCTGCTGGTCTTTAAGCCTCTCAACGTCTTTTTGAAGTCCTCTGATTTCCATGTTTAGATGAATCATCTGAGCGGTTAAAACAAGGATTATCACAGCCGGAATCGCCACTTTTAGATATGAATTCATAGCGTCCCCCTCATAAGGACAACTTTGAAATTTATAACTTTTTACCTCCAGATTAAGTGTTGCCGACGGATTTCTCCATGGACAACCGCTCTCAGTCATCCTCTGAAAAACTTTTTAAGAGGTTCTCCTAATTACACCCGGTGGTGTTAATGAAACATGTCACATCTCTGATACTTGTCCTGCTCTTAATCGTTTCGGGCTCCCTTGGCTACGCATACCACCAGAAGAGTGTTGAGTCAGAAAAGGCCAAAAACGGCCTTATTTCCGCTTTAACCCCAACCCTCCATTGCCTTGAGGAGATAACCCTTCTCAAATCAATGATCGAACACAACGCAACCAGAGACCCACTCCAGAGCCAGGTACTCTATGAAAAAGTAAGAAGGTTCAACTACTGCGCTTGGGTACTCGCGGACATTGCAGGAGACCTCTACCAATTGACAAAGGACGAGAAGTACTGGAACCTCCACAGTGCCGCGTCCAACCTAGAGGTCTTCCTAAACCACGTGAACGTTCATTATCCTTATGCAAAAGATGACCTTGAAAGAAACGCAGATCTCTTCGAGGAAATTGGAGAATCAATAAGCGAGATATACAAATCGAGGAGGGGCAACTTTACCAACGCTCAGACGGAGCGGCTGCTCAACCTGACGGAAGGCCTCTCGTAGTGATGGCGAAGAGCCCAACTGCGAGAGCCCCGATAAGAAACGCCGCTGAAGTTAGGCATAACGTCTCTACACCCCTTTCAATCAGCCACGCAAAAACCAGATGCGAGAGCGGAATCACAATCGTCGCAAGGGCGTCAAAAACGCCCCTCGCAGTCCCGAGGCTCTCAAGGGGGATGAACCTCTGCATCAGACTGTCGAACGAGACGTTGAGGAGCTCCCCGCCGAAGCCGAGGATGAAAACCGCCGGGAACAGCGCTACCACCGCCGGAACGCCGACGATGAGGAGCGCGATGCTCTGGAGGAGCATTCCGAGGATCAGCGGCCGCTTTAGTCCGGCCAGCCTCTTCCGGGCCAGGTATGTCAGCCCCGCGACCGCCACGAGGCTTCCGACCGTCGTGAGTCCCTGGAGGAGGCCGTAGAGGACCTCACCTTTTGCGAGTTCCTTTAAGGAGGCGAAGACGAATATCCTGAAGGAACCGAGAGCGAAGTTGAAGAGCAGCACCGAGGCGAGTACTCCAACCACGAGCCGACGGCTGATTTGTAGCCGTTTCTCTTCCCTTGCCTCCTCTGTCCCTTCGCGCTTCACCTCAACGTTCAGGTAGGGAACCAGCGCGAGCGCTCCGAGGAGAAGGAGAACCGCGTCGAGGAGCATTGCCCTTATCCCGAAGCGATAGGTCAAGAAGCCGGCCAGTGGAAAAGCCACCAGGGATAGGGCGTTTTCAACCGTGGCGAGCTTTGCGTTGAGGCTTTGGAGCTCTGAAGAGTCAAGGGTCATCGAGGCAATCAGCGAGAGCCCGTAGTAGCGGTGGAGAATGTCCAGAGCGGATATTCCAGAGACTATGAGGTAGAAAGCCCAGACGTTCGAGGAGAGCGGCACTATAAGAACCGCCAGTAGGGCCTGGAGGATGAGAGCGAGGAAGGCAAGCCTCACCTTTTTGGTAGCTCTATCGAGGGCCCTGCCAAGAATTGGGGGGAAGAGAACCCACGGCAGATGGGTGAAGAGCGAAAAACCGCCTATGCTGATCAGCGAGCCCGTCGCGTTCAGCAGGCTCCAGGGTAAGGCCACGTACTCGATGGCGTCCCCAACGATTCTGAGGGATGAGGTTATGACGTGCAGGCGGTAGAGGGTTCGCTTCATGGCAGGACTTTGAGGGTTCTTGCCTTAAGTTTTGCCCAGTTAATTGCTCACTCCTGACCGGAAACGCTAAAGGGTTGATCACCCAACCATTAACCATGCCCGACGAGGAGCTCGCAAGGGAAGTGCAGGAGCTCAGGAAGGCGCTCGAAGAGCTCAGGGAGAGCTTCGCCCTCGTTTCCCAGCTGGCGCAGGCTTACCTTCGGCTCATCAATCTATACGCCCAGTACGGTAGCCTGGGAATAGAGGTAGCCGTTCCCGAAGTCACCGATCCCATATCGAGGGAAATCGTCCGGATTCTCTTCGACCTCAAGCGGGCCAACGTGAGCCAGATAGCGCGGGAGCTGAAGGGTAGGCGCGGAAAGGCTTCCCGCAACACGGTTCGAGCGAAGCTGGCCGAGCTGAAGGAGATGGGCATCGTCGTTGAGATTCCCGGCGAGCGGGGAAAATGCTACGCCCTCTCAAAGAGGGTGGTCAAAAAGTGGCTCGAAATAATCGGAATCCCGATTAAGCTTGACCGGACTAATGATTATCGGGGTGGTTGACATGGTGGATGAAAAGGGTGGAACTCCGAAGAAGCTGGAGGAACTCCTAAATGAGATTGTAGAAGAGATGAGGAACGCCAGGAGCGAGGAGGAGCTCGAAGTCCTCAGGAAGAAGGCGGACATACTGGAGGACCTCATAGAGGCCTACGAGGGTGACAAGGATTTGGAGAAGATACCCCTCCTCATGGAGAAGGTCGGCGAAATGGTGGAGGACATCCTTCAGCCACTCAAAGAGCTCCTCAACGAGCTCTACAGCCCTGAGAGGGTTCAGGCGATGGGAAAGAGCGTGGCGGAGTTTTATAAGAGCCTCGTCGAGGCGGGCATGGACAAAGAGGCGGCGCTTGAGCTTACCAAGGAGTACATGGACTCGATAAACCCCGGCAAGAAGCTCATGGAGATGCTCGGCGGCCTTATGAAGGGGCACGGCGGAAGGTTCCAGATTCCAGGATTTCCTCATGGACGTGGAGGAGAGAGAAAGACCGACGGGGAGGGCGAATGAACCCGCTCCCAATTTTTCGCTTTTTTCTCCGCCTTCCATCGCTCGCGTTTAGAATTGCCGGTCTTGTGAGGATAACCAACCGGGCGAGGAGGAGCTTTAAAAAAGTCCTCAGGAAGGAAGGCCTGCCCGAAGACGTCGCTGAGGAGCTTGAAAGGCATTTCACTCCTCGGTTTCCTTCTCTTCTCAAGCGGTAACCAATTCTTCAAGATTTTCAATGGGGTTACCTGGTTCATAGATGTCCCGATTGAGCAGGCCATTGCCCTCTTTAGTCAACTTGCCTCGAAGTTTCTTCAGTTCCCCACATGGCCATAACGGTCGCTTTTACCGCGCTCTCGTTCCCGTAGAGGAGCATCACCCTGTCCATACCCGGCCCGTTGTACAGCTCAATGTACACACTTCCATTGCCCTCAAAGTAGGCCCGCTGGACGATCTCCCCCGCCGGATCCCGGGATTTCAGGGGTGGAAGGGGTTTCTCCCGAAAGTCCAGCCCCTTGATCCGCTCTTCCAGCGTAACGTAAACTTCCCCTCCACATCCCCGTCTATAAACGGCCACCTCTATTCTTGCCCCCTCGGGGGTGAAACCGCTCGCCGAGAGAAGGTCGCCGGAGAAGATTTTGCTCCTTCCAGTTCTGTTTTCAATCCGGGTGTGCATGAAGAGACCGAGCATCTTCCCGGGGGACGGGCCCACCCACATCATGCTGAACATAAGCTTGTTGAGGGTGTACTCGGCCATATCGGACCACTCCTCGTCGTAGGGAACCTTCAGGATCACGATGAAATAGAATCCATCAAAATACGCGCCAAAGGCAGAGTAAAGCGCATCCCTTCCCAGCCATTTGTCTCTGCCGGTGGCGTTTCCAATTGTGGCGAGTTTCTTTTTGAGCGCGCCCAACGCTTCTGCTGCCGAATAGGAATCCGGATAAGCAAAAACGCCGATGTACGCGTTGGAAACCTTAAAGGTTTTATTTGCAAGACTGCCCTCCGGAACGGGGAAATCTGGCCTGGCTGGTACGATCGAGTACTTTTCTTTAAGGGGCTTGATGAATCCGGCGATGCTGCTGTTTGGGTCCATCCCGCAGAGGGGATCCGATGGGGCTATTATTCCAATTTCAGCCAAAAACCCTTCTTTTGTGGAGGCCGTTGGGGTTGAGGTTTTCGTTTCAGGGGACTTCTCAGGGGAGCTCAGGCATCCGGCGGCGATCACGATGGCAACCAGGATAAGGGTTAAAACTTTCTTCATGGTGACCCCTGCTTTACTACTCGAAGAAAGTATAAATAGTTTTTGCAGCGCATGTGAAAACTCGGAGGTAGCCAGACTGGTGGCGGTTGCATTTCCTCTTCGAACGTGCCAGAGGAGTTGCTCTGTTTCTGCGGGGGCTAAAAGTACCTCTCAAAGAAGTCTCCCAGGTCTCTTCCGCTCAACTCCTCCGCGAGTTTTTTGAATCTCTCAAAATCCACGTTCTCAGCTCCCGCGAGAATTCTCAGCAGATCGTAGAAGGAATCCTCCATTAGCAGGTGAAGGTCGTAAAGGATTAAGGCCCCTTTCGTGTACGATAGCTCCCACAGGCCTAACTCTCCCCACTCCGACGGTTTGAGCTTCTCTGCCTCTGGAAAGCGCTTAACCACTGCCTTGTAATTCCTTCTCAGGCCTTCGATGAAGCGGTTGAAGGCTTCCTCGCCGTGTATCTCCCTAATCGCCAGCGCAGTCAGGTAGTTGGCGAAGGCCTCGTCAAAGAACCTGCTCTGGTGCGCCTCGGGCGTTGCCCTCGGGTTCCAGAGATGGGCGAGCTCGTGGTAGAGGTTTGCTGGTATCTCCGCCCTGAGCGAGCTTCCAGAGACTAGCGCGTAGCCCTTCCCGGCCTGCCCACCGTAGTTCTCAGGCGTCTCGATGACGGTAAACTTCTCCACCCTGCTCCCCAGAATTGTTGAGTAGAATTCGTGCGCTTTCCCGAGTAGGTCAAGTGTCCTCTCAATTCCTTCCTCGCTAAGAATGAAGAGCCTGAAGGGCTCCTTTTCAATGACCTTGAACGGTGCCACCGCGATGTCGAGCCTTTTTGTGCCCTCGATTCTCAGCCGGTTTTCCTTGATTTCCCCGCCGAACGCGACCACCAACCCCTCAGGAATGCCTTCAACGGTTATCTCGGCGTCAAACTCCGAGCCCACGACAGACTTGATGAGGCTCTCGAAGTCCGGCTCTGAGGGAATCGGGTAGAAGAGCGAGTCAGTCCTGAGGAGGGTATACTCCGGATTTATTGAGTCCTTGAGGTACGGGAGAACGCTTTCATAGCTCTCAAGCCTGCCGGAGTACGTCAGCTCAACTTCTTCAAGTGGCAGCTCAAGCCGAACGACGCTGGCCTCGTAGGCCTCAAGTCCATTAAACCCTTCAACGCGCTGGGAAAAGGGAGCGCTCGCGGAGTTTACGGACAAACCCCGATTGAGGAGGAAGGTCCCCGCTTTTCCGGCCAGTTTTAACTTTGCCATCCCTTCCAGCGTCCCTCTCTCAAAGTTGAGGCCCAGGCGGAGTTCCAGACGTTCAATCATTTTCTTCCCCTCTGAACTTCTCGTAGATCAGCTCGTCTAAGTACCTCCCGTCGCTCCAGACATGCTCCCTGAACCGTCCGCTCAAAGAGAAGCCGTTCTTCTCGAGAATGCGGATTGAGGGAATGTTGTCGCTGTGAACCTTCGCCCAGACCTTGTGGAGATTGAGATGAGTAAAGGCGTATTCGCAGAGGAGCTTCACCGTCTCCGTCCCGTAACCCTTTCCCCTATCTTCCGGTGAAAGGTAGTAGAGTATCTCCCCCCACCTTGCCTGCCAGTTGATCCAGTTGAATCCGGCTATGCCCACGAGCTTTCCGCTCTCGTTTTCTATCACCGCGAAAGTTGGACTTTTCTCCCTGTTCCTCTTCAGCTCCTCGTAGAACTCCTCCTCTTCCTCGGGCAGGGTGAAGTGGGCTGAGTTGAAGAGACCCCTAACGGTGCTCCTGTCATTGAACCATTCCCAGCTTTTGGGGAGGTCTTCCCTGAGAAGAATCGCCAGGGAGACCTTTTTACCCTTCAAAATTATCGGGCGCATGGGCATCACCTAAAGCGCCAGGTTCAAAAACCAAGTGAAGACCGGGAGCTTTAATTTTTCCACTCCCTCACTATCCGCACATCAAAAAGTCCCTTATAAACCTTCAGGGCTCCAGCACCCGGTAGAACTTCCTGTAGGCTTTCTTTATTTCTTCGCAACTAACTTTGCCGAGGAGATACTCAAGGTCGGGCTCTTTCCCGAGCTCGCGGATGAACTCTTCTATCTCTCCCCTCGAGCGTTCTAAGACCTCGGCTATAAATTCCGGCGAATCGTTGAGGACCGCCCTCCCGTACGTCGTCAGGAAGCGGTGGGAAGTCCCTCCAAAGCGGTCGAGGTTATTTTTAAGCGATAGCTCAAGGTACTTGAGTCCCAGGAAGTAAGGCACGCCTATGACGAAGCCCATTGCCCTGTCGTGCTCCTCGGCGCTTACAAACTCCACCCTGCCGCCGAGCGACCTCAGGAAGTTGGCGATGTGCTCGGCGTCGTCTTCCCTGCCCTCAACCGGTATTACAAGGAACAGCTGGCCGTTAAAGCTCTCAACGCCCTCCCCGAACATCGGATGAACGCTCGCGACCTTAACCTCGGGCGGAAAGCCTTTGTAAAGGCCTATGAGTTCCCGCTTGAAAGTGGCTATGTCGAAGATGATGGCGTTTTTGGGTTGCCGTGAGGCTATGAGGGCGAGCTCCTCCAGCTGTTGGGGAATCGAGTCGAGGGAAGAGGCCAATATCAGGACGTCCGCCCACTCGTACATGTCCTCCAGGTTATCGAAGTCAGCTTTGGCGTGTCGTGAATAGAACCTCACCTCCCCGCCCAGGCACCGCTTGAAGAGCCTGCCCATCCTCCCGTAGCCGGCGATCCCAACGCGCATTGGACCTCCTCCCTTATTGTTTTGAGCCCCTCCTCGAGGTGGCTCCCGGTCAGGGAAATTCTGATGAAGTCCCGGTACGGCCCAAAGGCCACGCCGGGGAACACGGCCACCCCTTTGTCGAGGAGCCTCTCCGCGAAGGCCAGCCCGTCCCCGGGAACGCGGAGGAAGACGTAAAAGGCTCCTTCGGGCTCTCTAAAGTAGAGGCCCCTCAGAATCCTTGAGGCGAGCTTTGCCCTCCGCATGTATTCTTTTCTGACATCATCAACAAGCTCATCCCTGAGTTCGAGGGCCTTTATCCCAGCCCTCTGGACGAATGGCGGAACGCACGTTACCGTGGATTCCATGAAGTGCCTTATCCTCGCTATCTCCTCCCTGTCGGCTATGGCGTAGCCGAGCCTGAACCCCGTCATCGAGTAGAGCTTTGAGAACCCCTTAACGGTTACCGCGTTCTCGTAGAGTTCCCTCACCGGAGTGAAGTCCATGAAGGAGAGCTCGGCGTATATCTCGTCCGACAGCACCTTTGCCCCGGTTTCCTCCGCCAGCTCGAGGATTTCTTTGAGTTCCGAGCGCGAGAGAACCCGTCCGGTGGGATTGTTCGGGTAGTTGAGGATTAATAAATCGGCGTTGAGCTCCTCCAGCCTGGGCCTCCATTCCTCTTCAAGGCGTGTCCTGATGACTTCGACTTCCTTCCCGAACTGCCTCGCTATCAGGACGTAGGCGCTCCAGTATGGCGCTATCACGGCTATTCTGTCTGCCATCGCGATCTCGGCCGCTATCAGGATCTTTGAACCTGGCCCAACGATAACTTCTTCCGGCGAGACACCTTCGGCTTCAGCTATCCTCTCCCTGAGCTCCCCCATTCCAGAGCTTGAGATGTAGCCGGTCTCTCCCCTTCTGAGCGACGCCACTGTTTCCTCTATGATTTCCTCCCTCACGGGTATGTCAGGCTGGCCCGCGTCGAGCCTTATCCCAGGTTTAATCTCGTTTATCCTGTTGAAGAACTCATACACGTTGAACATCTCGGCTCACCCTGATTATCGCCTCGAAAACCTGCCTGAACTCCCCTGCCCTCTCCAGCACGACCTTTTCACGTCCCTCATCGACCACTGGAAGGCCGAGCCGGGCCTTAACCTCGCCTATGCGCGAGGCCACTTCGATTCTCTCCCTCAGGAGGCGTATTATCTCCTCATCTATCTCGTCTATTCTTGCCCTAAGCCTCTCTATCTCTGACATATAGTCAAATTTCTGCTTTGTCATTAGCGAAACATCACCATTATTGGCCTTAAGTTGGACGGAAGGTTTTAAGGGTTTGGGCAGGCTCACCTGACCACACCCTCCCAGGCTTTTCTCCTCAGCAGGTGGTCGGCCAGAACGAAGGCGACCATCGCCTCGACAACCGGGAGCGCCTTAGGAACGATGCACGAATCAAAGCGGCCCCTAAGTCTGAGCTCCACTTCATCCATCCTCTCGAGGTCAACCGTTCTCTGGGGCAGGTATATTGATGGTGTCGGCTTGAAGGCCACCCTTGCCACGAGGGGCATTCCCGT